>NZ_JBVJLO010000009.1:109315-308331 GCF_055584685.1 Streptomyces sp. NPDC102258 | reverse complement strand
TGTCGATCTCGTTGTCGAAGTGACCGATGTTGCCCACGATCGCCTGGTGCTTCATCCTGGCCATGTCGGCGGCCATGATGATGTCCTTGTTGCCCGTCGTGGTGATGAAGATGTCGGCCGTCTCCACCACGTCCTGGAGCGTGGCGACCTGGTAGCCGTCCATCGCCGCCTGGAGCGCGCAGATCGGGTCGATCTCGGTGATGATGACCCGAGCGCCCTGGCCGCGCAGCGACTCCGCGCAGCCCTTGCCGACATCGCCGTAACCGCAGACGACGGCGACCTTGCCGCCGATCAGCACGTCCGTGGCCCGGTTGATGCCGTCGATCAGCGAGTGGCGGCAGCCGTACTTGTTGTCGAACTTCGACTTCGTCACCGCGTCGTTCACGTTGATCGCCGGGAAGAGCAGGGTGCCCTCGGCCATCATCTCGTAGAGGCGGTGGACGCCGGTGGTGGTCTCCTCCGTCACGCCGCGGATCTCGGACGCGAGCTGCGTCCACTTCTGCGGGGCCTCACCGAGGGTGCGGTTGAGGAGCGTGAGGATGTGGGCGTACTCCTCGGAGTCCGCGGTGGACGGGTCCGGGGCCGCGCCGGCCTTCTCGAACTCGACGCCCTTGTGGACGAGGAGGGTGGCGTCGCCACCGTCGTCGAGGATCATGTTCGGGCCGCCGGTGGGGGTGTTCGGCCAGGTCAGCGCCTGCTCCGTGCACCACCAGTACTCCTCCAGCGTCTCGCCCTTCCAGGCGAAGACGGGGACGCCCTGCGGGTTCTCCGGGGTGCCGTTCGGGCCGACGGCGATGGCGGCGGCCGCGTGGTCCTGGGTGGAGAAGATGTTGCAGGACGCCCAGCGGACGTCGGCGCCGAGGGCGACGAGGGTCTCGATCAGGACGGCGGTCTGCACGGTCATGTGCAGGGAGCCGGTGATGCGGGCACCGGCCAGCGGCTGCGCCTCGGCGTACTCCCGGCGGATCGACATCAGGCCGGGCATCTCGTGCTCGGCGAGGGTGATCTCCTTGCGGCCGAAGGCGGCGAGGGAAAGGTCGGCGACCTTGAAGTCCATGGGTGCTGCTCCTCATGGGTCGAGAGGGTGGGTACGGCTGAGCCTGGCACCGGCCGAGCCTGGGCAGGGCGGCGCACCGCGCACAGTCCGTCGGGGGCCCTCTCTCCCCTCGGCCGGTCACGAGGACCGCCCGACCGCCATCAGCAGCGACGCCTGACACTGATGACGAATCTACACCGGTCGGCCTAGCGGCCCCAGTCGGCCGGGCTTCATGTCATGCGCTCGTTTCGGGTCCTCCGGCGGAACGGTTCGGGGTCTTTCGGACTTTTGATGCCCGCCTCACCTGGGGCAGGATGCCGAGTGGATCGGGTCGTGTGCGCGGTCCCGCAGGACCTACGGGTGAAGGAGATTTCCAGTGACCAGTCCAGCCGGCCCTCCCGGTGGCGGGGGCGCAAGCGGGCACAAGCGCCTGAAGTTCGTGGCCGTCACGGCCTGTCCGACGGGGATCGCCCACACGTACATGGCCGCGGAGAAGCTACAGCGGGCCGCCGAAGAACTCGGCGTGGACATCAAGGTGGAGACCCAGGGGTCGATCGGGGCCGAGAACGTCCTCTCTGACAACGATGTCAGGGAGGCGGATGGCGTCATCATCGCCGCCGACAAGGAGGTCGACCGCGAGCGCTTCGCCGGCAAGCGGGTCCTGTCGACGGGGGTGGCCGACGGCATCCACCGGCCGAAGGAGCTGATCGAGCGGGTGCGGAGCGCGCCGGTACAGACGGCCGCGACCGTGGCCGGCGGGGGCGGGGGCGGGGGCGCTGGCGGTGGCGGTGGCGGCAAGGAGCGCAGCCTCGCCTACAAGGCGCTGATGAACGGCGTCTCGTACATGATCCCCTTCGTGGTGGTCGGCGGTCTGCTGATCGCCATCGCGCTGGCGCTGGGCGGCCATGCCACGGACCAGGGGTACGTGGTCACCCCGGGCACCTTCTGGGACCACCTCTTCCAGATCGGCGTCATCGGCTTCACCCTGATGATCCCGATCCTGTCGGGCTACATCGCGTACGCGATCGGCGACCGGCCGGCGCTCGTGCCCGGCATGATCGGCGGGTTCATCGCGAACACCGGCGCGCTGTACGACTCCAAGTCGGGCGCGGGCTTCATCGGCGCCATCGTGACGGGCTTCCTGGCGGGCTATCTGGTCCTGTGGATCAAGAAGGTCAAGGTCCCCAAGGCGGTCCAGCCCATCATGCCGATCATCGTGATCCCGATCGTGGCGACGACGGCGCTCGGCCTGTTCTTCATCTACGTCATCGGAAAACCCATCGCGTGGGTCTTCGAGAGCCTCACCGGCTGGCTGGCCGGCATGACCGGCACCAGCGCGATCCTGCTCGGCGCGATCCTGGGCCTGATGATCGCCTTCGACATGGGCGGTCCGGTCAACAAGACGGCGTTCCTCTTCGGTACGGGGCTCATCGCCTCCGGCAACTACGCCGTCATGGGCATGTGCGCGGCGGCCATCCCGGTGATGCCGCTCGGCCAGGGCCTGGCGACCCTGCTGCGCCGCGGGCTCTACTCCGACCAGGAGCGCGAGACGGGCGTGGCGGCCCTCTTCATGGGCATGTTCGGCATTTCGGAGGGTGCGATCCCCTTCGCGGCGGCGCGGCCCGCGCTCGTCATCCCGGCCAACATGCTCGGCGGTGCGGTGGCCGGCGCCATCGCCGGTGTGGCGGGTGTGGGCGACCACGTCCCGCACGGCGGCCCGGTGGTGGCCGCGCTGGGCGCCGTCGAGGGGGTCGTCTGGTTCCTGATCGCCATCGTGGCCGGCACGGTGGTGACGGCGCTGACGACGAACGCGCTGATCGGCATCAAGGAGCGCGGCGGCGGCCGGGTGGCGCCCGCCGCCGCCCCGGCCGCCGCGCCCGAGCCGGTACCGGCCATGGTGGGCGCCGGTCCCGCCGCGATGACGGCGGCCCAGGCCGTGCCCATCGCCGCCGCGGTCGCCGCCGCCCCGGCCCTGGAGGACGCGGGGCCCGAGGTGCTGTCGGGGTACCTGACCGCGCGGACGGTCAAGACGGAGCTGGCCTCCGACTCCAAGGAGGCGGCGATCCGGGAAATGGCCGAGATGCTGGCCACCACCGGCAACGTCCGCGACGTCGACGAGCTGGTCCGGGTCGCCCTGGCCCGCGAGGCGCAGGGCACGACGGGGCTCGGCGAGTCCATCGCCATCCCGCACGCCAAGACCGACGCGGTGGCGCGCCCGACGGTGGGCTTCGCCCGGTCCGGCGAGGGCATCGAGTGGGGCGCGCTGGACGGTACGAAGGCCCGGCTCATCTTCATGATCTCGGTACCGGAGGCCGCCGCCGGTGACGAACACCTGCGGATCCTCGCGCTGCTGTCGCGCAAGCTGATGGACACCGCTTTCCGGGAGCGGCTCCAGTCCGCGCCGGACGAAGCCGCCGTCCTCGACGTGCTGAGCGAGATCCGCTAGCGCGCCGCGCGCCGCTCCCCCGTCGGGCCCCGTACCGCTCCGGTACGGGGCTCGACGGCGTACACGCAGTGTCCGAATCGGTATGTCCGGAGTCGGCACAGCGGCCCCCCGGCGGCATCGGGGGCGTCCCCGTCGACCTACGATGCAAGGCAGGTACATCGGAAGGGACGAAATGGAACACAGGCCAGGACGCAGACGCGGGATCGCGGCGATCGTCCTGCTGGTGCTCGGAGCGGTCATCCTCGGGGGGGTGACGGTGGCGAAGGCCGTGAACCCGCCCCCGCGGTACACGGAGGGCAGGCAGGTCGGCTGGACCATGACGCCGACGTACACCAACGGGGAGAGCATCTACCTGGAACCGGTCGCCAAGGGAACGCTGCGGCGGGGGGACGTCGTACTCGCTTCCGTGCCGTGGTCCCTGCAGAAGACCCAGATGAACCGGGTCGTCGCAGTCGGCGGGGACCGCATCCGCTACAAGCCCAGCAGCAAGGTCGCGGGCCAGTACCGGCTGGTGCTGAACGGCATGCCGCTGGACGAGCCGTACCTGGAGCAGTGGAAGAACCCGTCGGCGGTGGCCTTCGACGTGACGGTGCCCAAGGGGTACGTCTTCCTGATGGCGGACAACCGGATGAACTCGGACGGCTCGCAGTACGCGAACAACGGCCCGGTCCCGGTCGGCAAGGTCACCGCCAAGGTCGTGGCGTACCCGATGGCTAAGCTCGCCGTGTGGGGGCAGCTGGCGGGTGGGCTGGTGATCCTGATCGGCGCCGCGCTGCTGGCCGTGGCCCGGCGGGCGCGCGGGCGCGGCGGGCGGACGGCCGCCGCGGCTCCGGCCACGGCCCCGTTGCCGACGTCGGCGTCGGTGCCGGCGGCCGCCGCGGGTGGCGAGGCGCAGGCGCCGGTGGTGCCCGGTGGGCGCGCGGACGTGTCCTCGTAACGTCTCCCCCGTACGGACCGATGACGAAGGCCCCCACGGCTCATGCCGTGGGGGCCTTCACGCGTACGGGGCCGGGTGTCAGCTCCCGAGGGTCTTGCCGGTGTTCTTCTCGGCGGCCGCGGGGTGGTAGATGTCCGGCTCCAGGTAGATCACGCGGGCGATCGGGACGGCGGCGCGGATGCGGGCCTCGGCGGCGTTGATCGCGTCGGCGACCTCGGTCGCGGTGTCGTTGCCCTCGACCGCGATCTTGGCGGCGACGAGCAGCTCCTCGGGGCCGAGGTGCAGCGTGCGCATGTGGATGACGCGGGTGACCACGTCGCCGTCGACGACGGCGGCCTTGATCTTCTCGACCTCTTCGGTGCCCGCGGCCTCGCCGAGGAGCAGCGACTTGGTCTCCAGGGCCAGCACGACGGCGATGACGATGAGCAGGACGCCGATGCAGAGGGTGCCGATACCGTCCCAGACGCCGTCGCCGGTCAGCAGGGCGAGGCCGACGCCGGCGAGGGCGAGGACGAGGCCGATGAGCGCGCCGAGGTCCTCCAGGAGGACGACGGGCAGTTCGGGGGCCTTGGCGCGCTTGATGAACTGGGGCCAGGTCTGGCTGCCGCGCGTCTCGTTGGACTCCTTGATCGCGGTGCGGAAGGAGAAGCCCTCCGCGACGATCGCGAAGAGGAGGACGCCGACGGGCCAGTACCAGGCCTCGATCGGGTGCGGGTCGTGGATCTTCTCGTAGCCCTCGTAGATGGCGAACATGCCACCGACGGTGAAGAGCACGATGGAGACGAGGAAGGCGTAGATGTAGCGTTCCCGCCCGTACCCGAAGGGGTGTTGGGGGGTCGCCTCGCGCTGCGCCTTCTTTCCGCCGAGGAGCAGCAGGCCCTGGTTGCCGGAGTCCGCCAGCGAGTGGACGCTTTCGGCGAGCATCGACGAGGATCCGCTGAAGAGGAATGCCACGAACTTGGCTACAGCGATGGCGAGGTTGGCGGCGAGTGCCGCCACGATCGCCCTGGTACCGCCCGACGCGCTCATGGGTGCCGTTGTCCCTTCCTAGCCACTGACTACGGCCGCACATTGTTGCAGCCACTTGTGCGGCCGACGGTACGTCAGACGACCACCGTGGCGCGGAAGAGGGTGCCCGAACCGGACAGTTCGACCTTTTCGCCCGCCGGTACGAAAACGGATTCGCCCGGGGCGAGGGTCACTTCGCCGGCCGTGGGCGCGCCGGCCGTGCAGAGCAGGATCTGCGGGGCGCCGTCCGGGAGGGTGTGGGGGACGGCGCCGGGGGCCAGGACGAAGCGGGAGAGCCGGAACTCGTCGATGGGGGTCTCGTAGACCTCCTCGTCGCCGCCCTCGGGGCGCAGGACGCCCGGGGCGCTCGGCTCGAAGTGGACGACCTTGAGCAGTTCGGGGACGTCCACGTGCTTGGGGGTCAGCCCGCAGCGCAGCACGTTGTCGGAGTTGGCCATGAGCTCGACGCCGAGGCCGTCGAGGTAGGCGTGCGGGATGCCGGCGCCGAGGAACATGGCTTCGCCGGGCTGGAGCCGTACGTGGTTGAGCAGCATGGCCGCGATGACGCCCGGGTCGCCCGGGTAGTCGTGGACGAGCGTGGCGTACGGCTCGTACGGGCCGCCGAGGCGTTCGGCGGCGGCCGCGGCCTCCGTGACCGTACGGGTCATCTCGGCGCGGTCCGCGGTCAGGACGGCGGTGAGCACCTCGCGCAGGGCCGCCTCTTCGGGGTGGGCGCGCAGCAGGTCGGCATACGGCTTGAGGGAGTCGACGCCGAGGCCTTCGAGCAGTGCGGCGGCCTCCAGCGGCGGGCGGAAGCCGCACAGGCCGTCGAAGGGGGTGAGGGCGCAGATGAGCTCGGGCTTGTGGTTGGCGTCCTTGTAGTTGCGGTGGCCCGCGTCGATCGGGACGCCGCGCCGCTCCTCGTCCGCGAAGCCGGCCCGGGCCTGGGCGAGGTCGGGGTGGACCTGGAGGGAGAGGGGGGCGCCGGCGGCGAGCAGCTTGAGGAGGAACGGCAGGCGGGGGCCGAACTTGGCGACGGCCGCGGAGCCGAGCTGGCCCTCGGGGTCGGCCGCGATGACGGCGGCCAGGGTGGTCTCGCCCTCGCCTCGGTCGAGCCGGGAGGGGGCGCCGGGGTGGGCGCCCATCCACATCTCGGCCTGGGGCTCACCCGTGGGCTCGGCGCCGAGGAGGGCCGGGATCAGGGTGGGGGATCCCCAGGCGTAGGGGCGGATCGTGTTCGTCAGGCGGTCCATCGTGGTCTTCCGTCGGTCTTCATGGATCTGTGGATCTGTGGCTCTGCGTGCGGGGGCGCGGGGGCGGGCGTCGCGGGGGCGCGCCTCAGCCGTGGCCGCGGGAGGCCAGCGCCAGGTAGGCGGTGGCGAAGTCGGTGACGGCGAGGAGTTCGGCGAGCTGTTCCAGCTCGGTGCCCTCTTCGGGTTCGAGCTCGCTGATCGCCGTGTCGTGGCTGAGGGCGAGCTCACGGGCGGCGGGGGCGGCGGAGAGTCCGCCGGTGGGCCGGTCGCGCAGCAGGACGACGCGGGCGTGCAGGGGCTGGGGCTCCTCGACGCGGTCGCGGAAGAAGTCCTCGGGGTCGGCTCCGGCGGCGAAGGCCCCGGCGAGCAGGACGCCGTGCGCGGGCAGCGCCTCGGGGAGGTCGGCGGCGAGCGCGGGGCGGCCGGCGAGCTCGGCGAGGGTGGCGGCGAAGCGGCGGCCGGCCGGGCCGGCCGCGGGGCCCTCGCTCCAGATGAGGGGGAGGGAATCGGCCAGCTCGGCGGCGAGGGTCTTGGCCGGGTTGGAGTAGGTGACGATGGCCGGGCCGCAGCGCTCGGCGGTGCGGTCGAGGCGGTCGGCGACGAGCTGGAGGGTGTCGGGGGCGGCGGTGACCAGCCCGAGCTTGTCCAGCAGGACCAGCAGCGGGGTCAGCAGCGCCCACAGGGCGCCGGGGCCGGCCGCGGCGGACTCGTCGTACTCCTGGTACGGGGCCTTGGCCATCGGTACGAGAACCCCGTGCGCGCCGTCCACCGCCTCGCTCAGCGGCGAGCGTTCGGGGGCGACGGCGACCACGGTGCAGCCGCGCCGGTAGGCCTGCTCGGCGAGGACGGCGAGGCCGGGTTCGGTGCCGTCGGTGGTGGCGATGAGCAGCAGGTCGACCGGGCCGGCCCAGCCGGGGAGCGCCCAGCGCAGGGCGCCGGCGGCGTGGGCGACGCCGGTGGGGTGCAGGCGGGTCACGGGGGCGGAGGCTCCGGCGAGGGCGCCGAGGAGGTCGGCGACGCCGGTGGCGGCGGTGCCGGGGCCCGCGATGAGGACGGCACGGGGCCGGCCGTCGGGGCGCAGGTCGGCGAGGCCGGCCTCGGTGGCGTGCCGGGCGGCGGTGCGGACCCGGGCCCCGGCTTCGGCGGCGCCGCGGAGCAGGCCCCGACGGTCGGCCCGGGCGAGATCGTCCGGTGCGTCGAGGAGTGGCTCGTCGAGCATGGCGGCCTCCGGCGGTGGTGTCGGGGTCTGCGGTGTGCGGGGCGCTGCGCGGGCGGGGTGGGGCGTGGTGCGGGGTGCGGTTACGCGGGGCGGCGGGCCTCGTCCACGAGGAGGACCGGGATGCCGTCGCGGACCGGGTACGCGAGGCCGCAGTCCTGGCCGGTGCAGATCAGCTCGGGTGCGGTCTCGTCTGCCGAGTTGTCCTGGAGGGGAGCGTGGCAGGCGGGGCAGGCGAGGATCTCCAGCAGGCCGGCTTCGAGCGGCATGGGGCGTTTCCCTTCGGGGAGGCGGATCGCTTATCGCGGATGGGGCGTGGTCAGCGTACCGCCGAGTCACCTGGCGGTGGGCCTGGTGGTGGGGGCGGCGTCCGGTGGGCCGGGTCGGCGCCCTGGGGTGGGTGGTGGCGCGGGCCGCGGGCGGGTGCGGGTCTGTTGCCGGGGGCTCTGCCCCCGGACCCCCGCGCCTCAAACGCCGGCGGGGGCTGGTTTTCGCGACCCGGAGCCGGAGCGGTGGGGGCTGCCGGGCCGAGCTCAGCGGTCCGGCAACGGACCGGTGCAGCCGACCCGGCTGATGTCGGCCCCGGCACCAGCCGAGGGCGGTCAGCCGGACTGCGTTCAGAGAGTCGGCACCAACCGCTGCAGCCGGTCCGGCCGAATTCAGAGAGCCGGCGCCAGACCGGTGCCGGCGGCCGGGGGGATTGCGGAGAGCCGGTGGCGGGCCTGGGGCGCCGCCCGCCCGGGGGGGTGGGCGGCGCCGGGGGTCAGGCGCGGATCAGGGTCAGGACCTCGTCGCGGATCTTGGTCAGGGTGGCCTCGTCGCGGGCCTCTACGTTGAGGCGCAGGAGGGGCTCGGTGTTCGAGGGGCGGAGGTTGAACCACCAGTCGGCGGCGGAGACGGTGAGGCCGTCCAGCTCGTCGAAGGTGACGCCCTCCTGGGAGGCGTACGCGGCCTTGACGGCGGCCGTGCGGCCCGCCTGGTCGGCGACGGTGGAGTTGATCTCGCCGGAGCCCAAGTAGCGGTCGTACTCGGCGACCAGGTCGGACAGGGTGCCCTGCTGGCCGCCGAGGGCCGCGAGGACGTGGAGCGCGGCGAGCATGCCGGTGTCCGCGTTCCAGAAGTCCTTGAAGTAGTAGTGCGCCGAGTGCTCGCCGCCGAAGATGGCGCCGGAGCGGGCCATCTCCGCCTTGATGAAGGAGTGGCCGACGCGGGTGCGGACCGGGGTGCCGCCGTTCTCGCGGACGACCTCCGGGACGGACCACGAGGTGATCAGGTTGTGGATGACCGTGCCCTCGCCGCCGTGGCGGGCCAGCTCGCGGGCCGCGACCAGGGCGGTGATGGCGGACGGGGAGACGCCCTGGCCGCGCTCGTCGACGACGAAGCAGCGGTCGGCGTCGCCGTCGAAGGCGAGGCCGATGTCGGCGCCCTCGGCGATCACGCGGGCCTGGAGATCGACGATGTTCTTCGGGTCGAGGGGGTTGGCCTCGTGGTTCGGGAAGGTGCCGTCCAGCTCGAAGTACATCGGGACGAGCTCCAGCGGGAGGCCCGCGAAGACGGTGGGGACGGTGTGGCCGCCCATGCCGTTGCCCGCGTCGACGACGACCTTCAGGGGGCGGATCGAGGTGAGGTCGACCAGGCCCTTGAGGTGCTCGGCGTAGCCGGGGAGGCTGTCCAGCTCGGTGATGGTGCCCGGGACCGTGCCGGCGGGGATCTCGGGGGCGCCCTCGTCGGTCCACTTCTCGGCGAGCTCGCGGATGGTGGCGAGACCGGTGTCCTGGCCCACGGGGGCGGCGCCGGCGCGGCAGAGCTTGATGCCGTTGTACTGGGCCGGGTTGTGGGAGGCCGTGAACATGGCGCCGGGCAGGTCCAGCTTGCCCGAGGCGTAGTACAGCTGGTCGGTGGAGCACAGCCCGATCAGGGTGACGTCCACGCCGCGGGCGGCGGCGCCGCGCGCGAAGGCGGCGGACAGGCCGGGCGAGGAGGGCCGCATGTCGTGGCCGATGACGATCGCCGTCGCGCCGGTGACCTCGACGAACGCAGCACCGAACAGCTCGGCCAGGGGCTCGTCCCACTCGTCCGGTACGACGCCCCGCACGTCGTATGCCTTGACGATGTTCGAAAGATCTGCGGCCACTGCCTGCCCTCCTGAAGGTTCTGTGCGGTGGAGCAAACCTACCCTGTGCGGAGCGGGGCTTTTCAGACGATCCCGGTGTCAGGAGTCCGGCGAACGCAGGACGCGCAGGTGTCCGCGGCGGGTCTCGCCGCCGGCCTGCGGGCCGGGGCCGGCGCCTCCGGCCTCGGCCGCGCGCTCCGGCGGACGGGCCGCCTCGCGTACGGCGTTGGCGAGTGCCTCCAGGTCGTCACCGCTGGGGCGGGACGGGCCGGATCCGTCCGAAAGGCGTACGACGTCCCAGCCGCGCGGGGCGGTCAGGCGCTCCGAGTGCTCGGCGCACAGGTCGTAGCAGTGGGGTTCGGCGTAGGTGGCGAGCGGGCCGAGAACTGCGGTCGAGTCGGCGTAGACGTACGTCAGTGTGGCGACGGCAGGGCGGCCGCACGCGGTGCGCGAACAGCGACGTACAAGGCTCACGACGTTGGACGGTACCGCACTCTTGACCGGGCCGCGACGACTCGCCCCCCGGCCGGCCCCCCGTGTCGGCTCCGGCGGCGGGTGTGGCGGCGGGTGCGGAGGGGCCCGGCGGGGCGGTGCGGGGGCCCGGAGGCGGCCGGATCGTGCGGGACGTGGCCCTGGTGTGGCCCTGGTGCGAGCCCGGCGGGACACCGGCGCGACACCGGCCCGTGACCGGATCGGGGGCCTTCCCGCCGGTCGGGTGAGGGCTACCCTGCGGGGGTGACGGACAGTTCGCTTCCCCCCCGCCCCACCCCGCCCGCCGACGTCCCGCCCCCGGGGGAGCCGAGGCCGCGGCGGCGCGACCGGCACGGCCGGGGGATGCGGGGGCCGCTGGCGCCGCCGCAGGTGCCGCTGTCGGCGAGCCGGGCGGAACTGTTCGGGGACCTCGTACGGGATTCGGTGGAACGGCTGGAGCGGCGCTGGGCGCAGCTCGCCGAGGTGGAGTTCGTGGTCGCGGACGTGCCGGGGCCGCCCGGCGGCCCGGACGGCGGCTGGAACGACGAGGCGGTGCCGCTGGGCGCCCTGGTGGACGCCCGCGACGGGCTCCCGGCGCGGGTGGTGGTCTTCCGGCGGCCGGTGGAGATCCGGGCGAAGACGCGGGACGAACGGGCGCTGTTGGTGCACGAGATCGTGGTCGAGCAGGTGGCGGAGCTGCTGGGGCTGTCGCCGGAGACCGTGGACCCCCGGTACGGGCAGGACTGAGCCGTACCGGGAGCCGGGGCGGCCGTCAGCGGACCAGGATCGAGGGGTCCTGGACGGCCCGGGGGACGGAGACGGCCGACTGGTCGTCGCCGAAGGTCTGGACGGTGAACATCGGGATGCCCTCGTGCGGGAGGGTCAGGGTGCGGGCCGCGTGGACGGGGCCGCCGGAGAGGGTCTCCAGGGTGAGCGCGTAGGCGCCCTTGCCGCCCGCGGGGGCCGGCGGCGGGGTCACCGCGAGGGTGGTGCCCGCCTTGACGGTGACCTCCTTGACGGTGGGTTCGCCGCCCTCGGTGCCCGCCGAGGCGGAGACGCGGACCTTGGCGTCGGAGCCGGTGGCGGTCAGCGCGAGGACGGTGGCCTTGTCGTCGGTGCGGTTGTCGGCGACGGTGGCCCGCGCGCCGACCGGGGCGCTCGCCGGGATGAAGCCCAGTTCCTGCTTGGCGCCGGCGCCGCGGACCACCCGGAGGGCGGCGACCACGGGGACGGCCTTCTTCGGGTCGGCGGGGGTCAGCAGGACGGAGCCGGCCTCGCCGCGGGTGAGGTCCTTGAGGTCCACGCTCGCGGTCATGCCGGCCTTGAGGTGGACCTGGTCGTTGCCGGCGGGGCTGATGGAGCCGGTGGGGCCGGCGAGTTTCAGGCCGAGGTCGGCGTCGTCCTCGCCGGGGGCGAAGGCGACCAGCCGTACGGAGGTGGCGTCGGCGGGGATGCCGGGCAGGACGAGGGAGCCGGCGGGGCCCGTGGAGGCGGGCAGCCAGTCGGCGCCGACGCCGTCCTCGCCGATCTGGGCGGAGGCGCCGACCCGGCCCGAGCCGGCGGTCACGTGCGCGGTGACGTCGGTGAGCTGGGTGTCGGGGGCGAGGGAGGACAGCAGCACCCGGGTGGTGGAGCGGGGGTCGACCGCGATGACGGCGTCGGTGGTGCCCGGCTTCCCCTTGACCAGTCCGTCCGGCCCGTACAGCTTGACGGCGACCTCGGCGACGGTGTCGTCGGGGTTGGTGAGGTGGAGGTAGTCCTGGCGGCCCTTGGCGGTGCTGACGCCCGGGAACCAGAAGTCGGTGCCGGGTGCGGTGCAGGCCACGCCGAGCAGGCCGCGGGCCTGGCCGACGGCCACCTTGGTGGTCTGCTGGGCGGTCCAGCCGGGGGCGAGGGCCCCGTCGGCGGCGCCCGTGAGCGCGGGGGCCTCGGCGCCGGAGGCGGTGGCGCCGACGGGCTTGCCGGGCTGCTTGACGTCCAGGACCGCCTTGCCGTCCTTGGTCAGCAGCCGGGCCGTGCCCGTGCCGGAGCCCTTGCCGGGGGTGAGGGAGGTGTACGTGGTCTCGGCGATGTCGGAGGCGCTGGGCGAGGGGCACACCAGTACGGAGCGCTCCACCGGCATCCGGGCGGCGGCGGGGCGGGCGCCGCCGGCCGGGGTGGCGGCGGGGGCGGTGAGGAAGGCCAGGCCGCAGACCGCGGCGAGGGCCGCCGTCACGGCCGCGAGCGTCAGGGGGGCGCGCTGCTTCACTGCTGGGGGCTCCCGTCCGGACGCGGGTCGTGCTGTCCGTAGGCGTCGTACCGCTGGTCGTACTCGTACTCGTACTCGTACGGGTGGGGCTGCTGCTGGTGCTGCTGGTGCGGGAAGTGCGACTGCTGGGGGTCGTACGGCTGCTGCGGGTCCGGGTAGGGCGGCGGGGCGGCGGCCGGCTGGGGCTGCTGGGCGTACGGGTCCTGGTAGGCGTCCGGGTAGCCGTCCTGGTAGGGCTGCTGCTCGTGGACCTGGGGGGCGTAGGGCTCCTGGTAGGCGTAGGACTCCTCGCCGTACACCTGCTGCGCGGGGATCTGCGCGTACGGGTCGACGACGGCGCCGTCCGGTTCGGGCCCGGCGGCCGCGGGGGCGGCGAGGCGGCGGGCGCGGCGGCCCTGTCCGGCGCCGTCGGCGGCGGGTGCGGCGTCGGCGGCGGGGGCCTCCTCCGCCTCCTCCTCGGGCAGGTCGTCGTCGAGCCGGGCCCGGCGGCCGGGCAGAGCCATCACCAGCAGCACCAGCGCGAGGAGGCCCTGCGCCCAGTGCCAGGCGTCGCGGGGCAGGGAGTCGGCGTGGTCGAGGTCGAGGCGGCCGCCCTCCTTGGGGAGGGCGAAGCCCTGGGCCCAGCCGTCGACGGTCTTCGGGGTGAGCGGCTTGCCGTCGAGGGTGGCGTGCCAGCCCGGGTCGGCGCGGTCGGCGACGCGCAGGGTGCGGCCCTCCTCGCCGGCCGGGATCTTGGCGTGGGCCGCGACGGGTCCGGCGTCGACGGCGATGGGGGCCTGTCCGCGCTTGGCGGGGACGACGGTGACGCGGGCGGGCAGCCGCTGGACCTCCCAGACGGCGGTGCCGTCGTCCTGGTGGCGCTGGCGCAGGCCCGGGGTGGCGTCGAGGGTCCGGCGCATCGCGGCGGAGCCGCCGGGCGGGATCATCACGTAGCGGACGGCGAAGGCGCCGAGCTGTTCGGACTGGTCGGCGCCGGAGCCGGAGGCGAGGCTGGAGACGGCCTTGGCGAGGCGGGGCTCCGAGCCGGCCTCGGCGAGGAGTTCGGCGTCGCCGAGGCGGACGCCGGAGCCGCGGACCAGGGTGTAGGAGACGGTGGCGGGCGAGTCGCCGCCGAGGACCAGGGTGCGGGTGCGGTTGCTGTCGTCGGACTGGGCGGCGACGAACGCGGGGACCTGTACGGGGTCGCGCCGCCTGATCGGCCCATCGGCCCCGGCGGCCGCCCAGGTGGCGCCGAGGAGCAGCGGACCGCAGGCGGCGGCGAGGGCGACGAGGACGGCGAGCGGCTGGCGCCAGCCGAAGCTGCGGGCGGCGACGCGTTCGCGGGCGCCGTCCGCGCCGAGGACGGCGGCGGCGAGCAGGGCGAGCCCGTAGACGAGGGTGGCGGGGCCGGCCCAGCCGTCGTGGTTGAGGAGGACGGCCAGGAGCAGCGCGGTCAGGGCGGTGGCCCAGGCGGTGCGGACGGCGAACCGGCGGTCGGCGCGCAGCAGCGCGGCGAGGGCGGCGAGGACGGTGCCGGCGAGCAGCAGCGCGGCGGCGGTGCCGGGGCCGCCGGGATTGGCGCCGAGCAGGCCGAGGGGGGTGGCGGAGCCGCTGCCGTAAGGCAGTCCGGCCTCGCGCAGGAAGCGGGACGGGTGTGTGAGCAGGCCCAGGGACCAGGGCGCGAGGACGGTCATCGGGACGGCGAGGGAGGCCAGCAGCCGGGGGGCGTACGTCGTCCAGCGCGCGCGGCGCGCGAGGAGCGCG
Source organism: Streptomyces sp. NPDC102258 (assembly GCF_055584685.1). Classification (NCBI taxonomy): domain Bacteria; kingdom Bacillati; phylum Actinomycetota; class Actinomycetes; order Kitasatosporales; family Streptomycetaceae; genus Streptomyces; species Streptomyces sp. NPDC102258. The sequence goes on along the minus strand of NZ_JBVJLO010000009.1, from coordinate 293,860 downwards.
CCGGCTCCGAGGACGGCGGCGAGCGGCCATACGACGGGGGTGAAGGCGGTGGTCAGGGTCAGCAGGAGGGTGTACGTCCACACGGCGCGCCAGGATCCGGTGCTCCCGGGGGCCGCGAAGCCGAAGGCGGAGACGGCGCAGCGGGCCAGCAGCGGCAGGAACACGGCGAGGACGGCGGTGCCGAGGCGGCCTCCGGCGAGGGCGCCGGTGACGGCGGGCAGGAAGGCGTAGGCGACGGCGGCCCAGGCGCGCAGCAGCCGGGAGGTGACCAGGGGCCGGGAGGCGAAGTAGGCGGTGAGTCCGGCGAGCGGGACGGAGCAGACGAGGAGCAGGGTCAGGGCGGCCTGGGTGGAGCCGAGGAAGGGGAGGGCCAGGGCGGCGAGGACGGCGAGGTAGGGGGGTGCGCCGGCGGTGGTGCCGGTGCCGACGGGCTGCCAGTCGCCGGTGTAGCCGTGCCACAGGTCGAGGGCTCCGGCGGGGGCGGGCAGGAGGGCGCCGCCCATGAGGGAGCCGCCGCCGATGAGGGCGCGGCAGGCGACGAGGGAGACCAGCAGGAGGAGCGCGAAGAGGACGGGGGCGGGTCTGCGGGCAATCCGCTTGAGCCGGCCGGAGCCCGCGGTGTCCAGGTATTCGGCGTCCTCGCCGCCGGGTCCGGATTCGACGGCTCCGCCGTGGCGTCCGGCGGGGGCGGTGTCGGCGCCGCGGCCGGAGCCGAAGTACCCGGCGAGCTGTTCGGCGTTGGCGCGCAGGGTGGCGCCGGGCGGCGGGAAGAGGGGGCGCAGGTCGGCGGCGGGGACGGCGGGGCGGCGGCGGGCCCGGCGCGCGGCGAGGATCCGGCCGGGGCGCAGCAGGGTGGCGAGGAGGCCGGTGAACTCGTCGACGGCCTGGCCGGGGGCCTTGCCGATGAGGTAGCCGAGGGTGCGCAGGGCGGTGCCGAGGACGAGGCGGAGCAGGACGTAGGGCAGGGCCCGGCCGGAGGAGTTGGCGAGGACGGTGTAGACGGCGCCGGCCTTGTCGACGCGGTGGGGGTCGACGGCGGAGCGGCCGGCGCAGTCGACGGTGCGGCGTTCGCGGGCGGCGGCCTCGGCGTGGCGCAGGACGGCGTCGGGGGCGACGAGGACGGTGTGGCCGGCGCTGTGGGCGCGCCAGCAGAGGTCGACGTCGTCGCGCATGAGGGGCAGGCGGCGGTCGAAGCCGCCGAGGGCGTCGTAGACGTCGCGGCGTACGAGCATGCCGGCGGTGGAGACGGACAGGACGGTGCGGACCTGGTCGTGCTGTCCCTGATCCTGTTCGCGGCGGTCGAGGCCGGTCCAGCGGCGGCCGCCGCGGGCGATGGTGACGCCGGCTTCGAGGAGCTGCTTCCCGTCGTACCAGCCGCGCAGTTTGGGGCCGATGACGGCGGCGTCGGGGTTCTCGTCGGCGACGCGCAGCAGTTCGGCGAGGGCGTCGGGTTCGGGCGCGCTGTCGTCGTGGAGCAGCCAGAGCCACTGGACGGGTTCGCCGTACGGGAGTTCGGGGAGGTCGTAGGCGTCGTCGCGCCAGGTGCGGCTGACGGGGTCCCAGCCGCTGGGGCGCTTGAGGTACGGGAGTTCCTCGGGGGTCAGGACGCCGGCGGAGCGGACGGCTTCGTCGACGGCGGTGCCGAAGCCGGTGCGGCGGGCGAGGTGCAGGACCCGGTCGCCGCCGAAGGCCTCGGCGAGCAGGCGCGCGGAGTCGTCGGCGCTGCCGGTGTCGGCGGCGACGTGGCTCTGGGCGGGGCGTTCCTGGGCGAGGAGGCCGGCGAGGGTCTGGGGCAGCCAGCGGGCTCCGTCGTGGGCGACGAGGACCGCGGTGACGACGTGCCGGGGGAACTCGGGGGTCGCGGCGCTCTGGTGGGAGGCCGTCGAGTTGCTGTGCAGGGACATCGCGGTACGGGCCCTCCGGCCGGGGATCCGGGGGTGGTGTGCCCTCGGGGCTGCTGGACAGCGCCCCACCCTAACGGCTGGGAGGGGGCGGGTCCGCCTCCCGCCGGGAAGGCCTTGAACGCAGCCGTCCGCTTAGCCCGGCCCCGGCCTCGGCGCGGCGGCGGACGCGGCCGTGAACACGGACGGGAGCAGCGGCGGGGGGCAGGGGCGGGGGCATGGCCGCGAACGCGGACGGGAGCCGGGACGGGAGCCGCGGCGGGGGCCGGGGCGCGGCCGAACGCGACGGTCCGCCTCCTGCGGGGAAGGTGCGGGAGGCGGACCGTTTGCTCGGTGCGGGCCGTGCTGTGGGGTATGTGGTCGGCGGTCGGGTGGGTGTCCGGGCGGGTGCGCCGCGGCCGGTTCAGACCGCTGCCTTTTTCAGCCGGCGGCGCTCACGCTCGGACAGGCCGCCCCAGATGCCGAATCGCTCGTCGTTGACGAGGGCGTACTCCAGGCATTCGGAGCGGACTTCACAGGCCAGGCAGACCTTCTTGGCCTCGCGGGTGGAGCCGCCCTTCTCCGGAAAGAAGGACTCGGGGTCGGTCTGGGCGCACAGTGCGCGCTCCTGCCATCCGAGCTCCTCGTCCGCCTCCTCGACCAGCAGTTCCTGAAACAGCTCGGTCATGTGCGCCCCTCGCTCTGTCTGTGCGTCCCCGTGATGTTGCCGCTACCGGTCACCGGGTAACGACACGAGTGAAATTACAAGTGTGTGGCTCCGGCGCAGTCAAGCCGAGATCTGCTATTGGGCCCCTTATTCACTCTGCGGAACCAAGCGTATGCAGAAAGTGTTCATATCGCCAAAAATCGTGACACATGCCACCGGCCTACCACCGCACCCCTCCTGCCGCCTCCCCACCCCTTAGCCACGTATGACCCGTGAGCGGGGTTGCAATCCGGCCGAAGATGCGGTGCGGATCACATTCCGGTCACGAGTGGGCGCGGCTGGTTTGAGAGCGGTGAGGACGGGACCGAGCGGCACATCCCCTGGCATCGACTGCACAAACCTTTCTCCGCGCACGGCAACCGGATGAGGTGAAACTTTTCCCGCTATTCGGACATTGGGTTGACAGTCCGGCCCTCCCCCGCTCTCCTTGTACGCATGTCAGCGCCCGCAGCCGCCACCCGGACCCCCATTCGTGGGTTCCTGCGTGCTGCCCAGGTTCGCTGTTGCTGTTGCAGCTGTTGATGCTCCCGGAGCCCCGGCTCCCCCGAGCTCCGGCCACCACCCCCACGGCAACCGCCCCGCACGACTGACATCCGTCGAGGACACCCCACGATGAACAGCGCCCCCGCCACCCCCGCCGCTTCCGTCGACGCCCCCGCGGCCCCCGCCGCCGAGATCGAGAGCGACCTCCAGATCGCCGGCGACATCCTGGCCGTCCAGCACCTCCTCCAGCCCGCCCGCGAACACCCGGCCACCGTCGCCGAGTTCGCCGGCCTCGCGCGCTCGATCGCCGAGGACCGCGCGAGCTGGGAGCACCTCGTCCAGTACGACGCCACCACCCGCTGGTACCACCGCCTGCGCACCGGTCCCGGCTACGAGGTCTGGCTGCTCAGCTGGGTCCCCGGCCAGGGCAGCGGCCGCCACGGCCACGGCGCCTCCTCCGGCGTGCTGACCGTCCTGGCCGGCGAGCTCACCGAGCACAGCGCCCGCGGCCCCCTCGCCCTCGGCCCCGGCTCCCAGCGCGTCTTCGCCCCCGGCTACACCCACGAGGTCGTCAACGACACCCTCGACGGGGCCGTCAGCCTGCACGTGTACTTCCCCGGCCTGACCGAGATGCCCGTGCACAGCTGCTCCCCGGCCCGCGAGGAGCACGTACCGGCCTGACACACTGCGGAGCATGCGCATTGTTGTTCTGGCCGGCGGTATCGGCGGCGCCCGTTTCCTGCGCGGACTCATGTCCGCGGTCCCCGACGCGGACATCACGGTCATCGGCAACACCGGTGACGACATTCACCTGTTCGGGCTGAAGGTGTGCCCCGATCTGGACACGGTGATGTACACCCTCGGCGGTGGCATCAACGAGGACCAGGGCTGGGGCCGCACCGACGAGTCCTTCACCGTCAAGGAGGAGCTCGCGGCGTACGGCGTCGGACCCACCTGGTTCGGCCTCGGCGACCGCGACTTCGCCACCCACATCGTCCGTACCCAGATGCTCGGCGCGGGCTACCCGCTCAGCGCCGTCACCGAAGCCCTCTGCGACCGCTGGAAGCCCGGCGTCCGGCTGCTGCCCATGTCCGACGACCGCGTCGAGACCCACGTCGCGCTCACCGACCCCGAGTCCGGCGAGCGGCGCGTCGTCCACTTCCAGGAGTACTGGGTGCGGATGCGCGCGGCGGTGGACGCGGAGGCCGTCGTGCCCGTCGGCGCCGACCGGGCCAAGCCCGCGCCGGGTGTCCTGGAGGCCATCGCCGCCGCCGACGTCATCCTCTTCCCGCCCTCGAACCCCGTCGTGTCCGTCGGCACCATCCTCGCCGTCCCCGGCATCCGCGAGGCCGTCGCCGCCGCCGGGGCGCCCGTCGTCGGGCTCTCCCCCATCGTCGGCGGCGCGCCCGTGCGCGGCATGGCCGACAAGGTGCTGGCCGCCGTCGGCGTGGAGGCCAGCGCGGCCGCCGTCGCCCTGCACTACGGCACCGGGCTGCTCGACGGCTGGCTGGTGGACACCGCCGACGCGGACGCCGTCGCGCCCGTGGAGGCGGCCGGCATCACCTGCCGGGCGGTGCCGCTGATGATGACCGACCTGGCCGCCACCGCCGCGATGGCCCGGGCCGCGCTGGAGCTCGCCGAGGCGTCCCGGTGACGGTGCCCTCGTACGAGGTGCGCGCCCTCGCCGGGATCCCCGAGGTCCGGCCCGGCGACGACCTGGCGGCGCTGATCGCCGCCGCCTCGCCCGGTCTGCTCGACGGGGACGTGCTGCTGGTCACCTCGAAGGTCGTCTCCAAGGCGGAGGGGCGGATCGTCACCGCCTCCTCCCGCGAGGAGGCCATAGACGCCGAGACCGTACGGGTCGTGGCGCGGCGGGGCGCGCTGCGGATCGTGGAGGACCGGCGGGGGCTGGTGATGGCCGCCGCCGGGGTCGACGCCTCCAACACCGAGCCGGGCACGGTGCTGCTGCTGCCCGAGGACCCGGACGCCTCGGCGGCCCGGATCAGGGCGCGCCTGCGCGAGCTGCTGTCCGTGGACGTCGGGGTGCTCGTCACCGACACCTTCGGGCGGCCCTGGCGCAGCGGGCTGACGGACGTCGCGATCGGCGCGGCCGGGGTGCGGGTCCTGGACGACCTGCGCGGCGGCAGCGACGCGCACGGCAACCCGCTGAGCGCGACCGTGGTCGCCACCGCCGACGAGCTGGCCGCGGCCGGCGACCTCGTCAAGGGCAAGGCGGCGGGGCTGCCGGTGGCGGTCGTGCGCGGGCTGGCCCATGTACGCGGTGAAGGGTCCTCGGCGCGGGACCTGGTGCGCGCGGCGGCCGACGACATGTTCCGTCTCGGCACCTCGGAGGCCGTACGGGAGGCCGTCACGCAGCGGCGTACCGTACGGGCCTTCACCGCGGAGCCGGTCGATCCGGGCGCGGTACGAAGGGCCGTGGCGGCGGCGGTGACGGCCCCGGCGCCGCACCACACGACGCCGTGGCGGTTCGTGCTGGTGGAGTCGGCGGCGGCGCGGGTGAAGCTGCTGGACGCGATGCGGGACGCGTGGGTCGCGGACCTGCGGGCGGACGGCAGGACGGAGGAGTCCATCGCGAAGCGGGTGCGGCGCGGGGACGTGCTGCGGCAGGCGCCGTACCTGGTGGTGCCGTGCATGGTGACGGACGGCGCGCACGACTACGGGCACGCGCGGCGGGACGCGGCCGAGCGGGAGATGTTCGTCGTCGCGATGGGCGCGGGCGTGCAGAACTTCCTGGTCGCGCTGGCCGGGGAGCGGCTGGGCTCGGCATGGGTGTCCTCGACGATGTTCTGCCGGGACGTGGTGCGCGAGGTGCTGGCGCTGCCGGAGCACTGGGACCCGATGGGCGCGGTGGCGGTGGGGCATGCGGCGGAGCCGCCGCGGGAGCGGCCGGCGCGGGCGGCGGAGGAGTTCGTCGAGGTCCGGTAGGCCGCCGCCGCCTGGCTTCAGAGGCGGGCGATGTCGCTGCGGTACATGCGCGGGGCGCGGCGGGGCGGGGTGCGGCCAGCCAGGAGGATCAGGCGGGCGGCGCGGTGGCGCTGGCCCGCGTACGGGGCGAGCAGCTCCAGCATCCGGTCGTCGTCGGCGTCCCGCTCGCCGGTGAGGGCGTAGCCGACGATGCCCGGGAGGTGGAGGTCGCCGGTGGTGACGGCGTCGGGGGCGCCGTTGCTGCGCTGGAGGGTCTCGGCGGAGGTCCACGGGCCGATGCCGGGAACGGCCTCCAGGCGGGCGGCGGCCCGCGGCAGGTCCATGGCCGCGGCTTCCTCCAGCCGGGCGGCGACGCGGGCGGCGCGGACGATGGTCGAGGACCGCTTCATGTCCACGCCGGCCTGGTGCCAGCCCCAGGAGGGGATCATCGCCCAGGCGTGGGCGTCGGGCATGACGTACATGTCCTGCGGGCCGGGGGCGGGCTCCCCGTAGCGGCGCACGAGGCGGCGCCAGGAGCGGTAGGCCTCGTCGGCGGTGACCTTCTGCTCCAGGACGACCGGGATCAGCGATTCGAGGACCAGGCCGGTGCGGGTCAGGCGCAGGCCGGGGCGGCTGCGGTGGCTGGCGTGCAGGAGGCGGTGGCGGGGGACGAAGGCGGCGGGGTCGTCGTCGGCGCCGAGCAGGGCGGGCAGTCCGGCCAGTACCCAGTCGGCGCCGGGTCCCCAGGCCCGCGCGTCGACCGCCCCGTCGGGGGCGGTGGCCACCCGCAGGGTGGCGGGTCCGTCGGGGGTCCGGGTGGCCCGCCAGAGCGCTCCGTCGGGGGCCACCCGGAAGGTGGGGTCGCCGGGTCCGCGCCGCAGCGGCCCGAGGACGAGCCCCAGGTCGACGGGCCCGCCGGGAACCCAGCGCCGATGGCGCGCGGCGGGCGTGGCGGAGCCCCCGCCCGCGGGCGGGGGCACCTGGGTGCGGCCGCCGCGGACGGCGGCGCGGGTGAGGGGGTCGAAGCGGCCGGCCATGCTTCGAGCCTAGCCCGCCGCCCCGCCCCGGCGGACCGCCGCGGAGGAGCGCCCCGGCGGGCCGCTGCGGGGAGGCCCCCCGCCCGGCGGGGGTCAGCGGCCCTGGAGCCGCGCCGAGGTGGTGCGGGCCGGGGGGAGCTGGTTGTAGAGGAGGCGGCCCGGGCATTCCGTGGCGAAGCCGTCGCGGTGGCCCGAGATGACGTTCAGCCTGACGTGGGTGCCCTTCTTGTACAGGTTGCCGCCGCCCGACGTCAGGGTGGTCTTGCCCCTCGGGTTGGCGCCGAAGAGGCCGAGCTTCCAGGCCGTGAGGCGGGCCACCGCGTCGACGGCCGCCTTCGGCGGGGCCGCGGAGCCGAAGGATCCGATCACCGCGATGCCCATGCTGTCGGAGTTGAAGCCCATGGTGTGGGCGCCGAGCACCGGCTTGGCGACGCCGCCCGCGCGGCCCTCGTAGACCGTTCCGCAGCGGTCGACGGCGAAGTTGTAGCCGATGTCCCGCCACCCCTGGCTGACGACGTGGTAGCGGTAGAGGCTGCGCAGCACCGCCGGGGCGTCCTTGCAGGCGTACTTGTTGCCGGAGGCGGTGTGGTGGACGAAGGCCGCCTTGACGGTGTGCGTGTAGACGAAGCCCTTCTCGCGCAGGCCCTCGTTCGCGCCCCAGCCCCGCCGGGTGACGATGCGCGGGCGCGGGCCGATGTACGGGCGGGCGGCCTCGGCGATGGTGCCCTCGGCGGCCAGGACCGCGTCGGCGGTGGAGTCGGCCTTGTCGAGCTCGCCGATCTCCAGGGCGCCGAGCGAGGCGAGCGGCACGTTGGCCTCGGAGGCCTCGGCCGCCTCCATCCCCAGGTCGGGCAGGGCCACCGCCTTTTCGTCGCCCTTGTCGTCGGCGTCCGGGATGTCGGCGGCGTTCTTGCCGTCGACGACGGTGACGGGCTCGGCCGCGCCCGGGTCGACGAGTTCGATCCGCAGGCCCGACGGCAGCCGGGCCGGGGCGCGGGTGTCCGGGCTGCCGGTCTCGGCCTGGACCCGGACCTCGACGCCGTCGGAGGCGCCGACCCACAGCGGGGCGGTGCTGCCGCGGACGCGGCCGCTGCCGCGTTCCACCGCGTCGGGGTCGGCGGCGTGTTCGCTGTTGTGGGTCTCGACGTCCTGCCAGTCGGACCAGTTCCCGGTGCCGAGTGCGCGGGTGCGGACCTGGACGCGGCCCAGCAGCTGGGTGGCGGCGTCGTCCCATACGACGCCGACCAGCGAGAAGGTCCGCACGTCGCGGGCGGCGAGGCCGCGGGTCTCGGGGCCGCCGGGCGCGGTGCTCATGCCGGGGACGCCGGGGATCCGTCCGCCGGAGGAACCGAGGGGGGTGAGGGGGAGGGACTGGGTGGACCCCGCGGGGGTCACGGGGGCAGCCACGCCCACGGACGGGGTGGCCAGGGCCGGGGTGGGGAGCGCGAGCGGCAGGGCCAGTGCGGCCGCGGTCGCGACGCCGATGGAGGAAGCAAGGAATCCACGCATGGAAGCGATGCTGGGCACTGTCCCGGCCGCCCGCCATCGGAGAACTGACGATCCGTCCGGCAGCGGCGGGCGGGCGCCTCCCTCGTACGGGCGAGCCGGCGCCCCCCGTACGGCGGAGGCGCCCGCGTACGCTGGGGCGGGTGAACGCCACTGACCGCACCCCTGCCGACCTGCTGCGATCCGCGCTCGCCGCCGATCCGGGCCGCCCCCTCGTCACCTTCTACGACGACGCCACGGGCGAGCGGGTCGAATTGTCCGTCGCCACCTTCGCCAATTGGGTGGCCAAGACCGCCAATCTGCTCCAGGGCGACCTGGGCGCCGGGCCGGGCGACCGGCTCGCGCTGCTGCTGCCCGCGCACTGGCAGAGCGCCGTGTGGCTGCTCGCCTGCGCCTCCGTCGGCGTCGTCGCCGAGGTGGGCGGCGACCCGGCCGGGGCGGACCTGGTCGTGAGCGGGCCCGACACCCTGGAGGAGGCCCGCGCCTGCTCCGGCGAGCGGGTGGCCCTCGCGCTGCGGCCGCTGGGCGGACGGTTCCCGCAGCCGCCGGCCGGGTTCGCGGACTACGCCGTGGAGGTGCCGGGGCAGGGTGACCGCTTCGCCCCCTTCGTCCCGGTCGACGCCGACGGCCCGGGGCTGGTGGTCGGCGGCGAGGAGCTCTCGTACGCGGACGTGGTCGACCGGGCCCGCCGGGACGCGGCGGAGCGGGGGCTCGGCGAGGGCGCCCGGGTGCTGTCCGGTCGGGGCTACGACACCTGGGAGGGACTGTCGGCGGGCCTGTACGGGGCGCTGGCCGCCGGAGGCTCCGTGGTGCTGTGCCGCCACCTGGACCGGCTCGCGCCGCACGCGCTGGAGCAGCGCGTCGAGAGCGAGCGCGTCACCCACACCGTCTAACGGCGAAACCGCGCGATCTGTCACCCGGACGGCCCTTGACGGGGCCCCGCCCAAAGGCCGTCCCCGGCCCCCGGGGGCAGGATCGGCCCGAGGCCGTGCTCACCGTACGGCCGGGGGCCGGTACGGCGAGGGGACGGAGCGCCAGTGAGGGACAGCGCGGGCATACCGGGCGGCGACCGCCGCCCGGCCGCGGGCGGTACGCCGCCCACGGCCGGGCGCCGGCGCCGTCTGCTGCGCTGGTCGGGAGCCGGGGCCGCCGCGCTGGCCCTGGCCGGGGCGGGCGCGGGCTGGTGGCTTTACGCGAAGCTCGACGGGAACATCACGTCGGACACCTCCGCCGAGGCCGAGCTGCGCCGCTACGAGCGCGAGCGCCCGGCGCACCTCGCGGAGGGCGCCCAGAACGTCCTGCTCATCGGCTCGGACTCGCGGGCCGGCCGGGAGAACGCGCGCTACGGGCAGGACAAGGGCACGCAGCGCTCCGACACGACGATCCTGCTGCACCTGCCGGCGGACCGGAAGAGCGCGACGGCCGTGTCGATCCCCCGGGACCTGCTGACGCGGATCCCGAGCTGCCTCAGCGCGGACGGTACGCGCACCCCGGAGCGGTTCGCCCAGTTCAACTGGGCCTACGAGTGGGGCGGGGCCGCCTGCACGATCCGTACGACCGAGAAGCTCACCGGGATCCGGATCGACCACCACATGGTGCTGGACTTCGGCGGCTTCAAGAAGATGGTCGACGCGGTCGGCGGGGTGGAGGTGTGCCTCAGCCGGCCGGTGAACGACCCGGAGGCCGCGGTGAGACTGCCGGCGGGGCGCCAGCTGCTGCGCGGGGAGCAGGCGCTCGGTTTCGTCCGGGCCCGGCACAGCCTGGGCGACGGCAGCGACACCGAACGCATGGAGCGCCAGCAGCAGTTCCTGGGCGCACTGGTCACGAAGGTGCAGAGCAACGGTGTCCTGCTGAACCCGGGGCGGCTCTACCCGCTGCTGGACGCGGCCACCTCGGCGGTGACCACGGACCCCGGGCTGGCCTCGCTGCGCGGACTGTACGAACTCGTCCGGGGCGTTCGGGACATACCGTCCGACCAGGTCAGGTTCCTGACCGTGCCGCGGCGGCCGTACCCCGCGGACCCGAACCGGGACGAGCTGGTGGAGCCCGACGCGAGCAGCCTCTTCGAGCGGCTGCGGCGGGACCGGCCGGTGACGGTCACCCCGCCGACGGCCACACCGACGCCCGCCGCGTCGGGGACGGGTGCCGGAACAGGCGCCGGGACGGCCACGGGCGGCCGTGGGGAGGGCTCCGCCGAGGATGTCCGAAAGTCTGTGCGGCCAAAAAACGGAACCACCTCCACCCCCACACCCGTCCCCACCTTCACAGGAACCACGGCCGACACGGCCGAGTGCCGGTAAAGCAATCCAAAAGCCCGTGTTCCCACCGCGTGGGATGGGCGCTTTGCCCCTTATCGGGGGAGTGGATTTTGTCACCGGCATGGTTCGCGGCTGACCTGGCCGGATAAGGTGAGCGATCCGGTGCACAGGAAGCCAAGAGACCATGCACCAGCAGCCGGATCGTTGACCGCGCGCCTGGGGGGAGGCGCGTCGTGAGGCACCGACGGAGGATTCGAGCAACCGTGGATGCGCAAAGCCGTGGGCGGGCGGACGAGATCGACCCCGCAGACCAGTGGGTGCTCAATCCCCGCACTGGCAACTACGAACTGCGACTGGGTCATTCCCCTGCGCAGCAGCCCTCCGTCACCACCCCCCGCAGAACCCGCAGATCCGCCGCGGCTCCCCCGGCGCCGGCGGTCCCCGCGGTCCCGAAGCCGCGCCGCGGCGACGGCCCGCCCGGCGGTCGGCGCTCCGGCCGCCCCCGCGGGCCCGGCGGCAGCGGCGGCGGTGGCGGCGGGATGTCGGCGCGGCGCCGCAAGAGGCTGGCCATCACCGGCGGCGCGCTGGCGTTCCTGCTGGTCGGCGGCGGGCTGGGCTCGTACCTCTACTACCAGCACCTCAACGGCAACCTGAACGTCATCGACACCGGTGGCGCGGGCGGCGGCTTCAAGAAGGACCAGCCGATCAACATCCTGGTCATCGGCACCGACAAGCGCAGCGGCGAGGGCAACCAGGGGTACGGGGACGCCGACAGCGTCGGCCACGCCGACACCACGATCCTCTTCCACGTCTCGAAGGACCGCAGCAACGCCACCGCGCTGTCCATCCCGCGCGACCTGATCACCGACATCCCGGTCTGCCCGACGAAGTCGAACGGCTCGGTGAAGCAGATCCCCGCCTCCAACGGCAGCCGCTTCAACAACAGCCTGGGCCAGGAGGGCCGCGACCCGGGCTGCACGATGCGCACGGTCAAGCAGCTCACCGGGCTCGACGTCGACAACTTCATGATGGTCGACTTCAACGCGGTCAAGGCGCTGAGCACGGCGGTCGGCGGCGTGCCCGTCTGTGTGGCGAAGGACGTCAACGACCGTGACTCCAAGCTGAACCTCAAGGCCGGCGAGCACCGGCTCCAGGGCGAGCAGGCGCTGGCCTTCGTACGGACCCGGCACGCCTTCGGCAACGAGAGCGACCTCGACCGGATCAAGACGCAGCAGCAGTTCCTCAGTTCGATGATGCGCGAGATGAAGTCCAAGGAGACGCTGACCAGCCCGAAGAAGTTCTTCTCGCTCGCGGAGGCGGCCACCCAGTCGCTCACCGTCGACCAGGGTCTCGGGTCCATCGGCAAACTCACCGATCTCGCCGGTGAGCTGAAGGACATCAACCTCAAGAACGTCACCTTCACCACGCTCCCGGTGCTCGACAACCCGAACGAGCCGTCCAACCGCAAGGCGACCGTCGTCCTCAACACCGCGCAGGCCACCCCGCTGCTGGACATGATCCGGGGGGACGTGTCGCTCACCGAGGTCGAGAAGAAGGAGCACGCGGCGAAGGAGGCGGCCGGCGCCAAGCAGGACGCGCTGCTCCAGGGCAACCGCGCGCCCGCCGGGGACGTCCGGGTGGACGTGTACAACGGCGGGGGGCCGCCGGGATCGGCCTCCACCACGCTGACCTGGCTGCAGAACGCCAAGGGCGTGTACAAGGCGAGCAACCACGGCAACGCCTCCGCGCGGCTCACCGCCACGCAGCTGGAATTCGCGCCCAACCAGGCCGACATGGCCCGGGCCCTGGCGGACATGATGGGGCTGTCCGCCCCGGCCCTGAAGATGGGCACCGTGGACGCGGGGCCGAAGACCCCGATGAAGCTGACCCTGGGCTCCGACTTCAAGGAGCCCGGAGCACCCCTCGGTGCGCCCGAGGCCCCGCAGCAGGCCCCGGACGGCCTCCAGCGGGTCGAGGCGGACAAGGCGGTCTGCGCCAAGTGACGGGGCCGCGGTGATGTGACCGCTCACCCACCGGCCGCCACGGGGCGGGCGGTCGCCGGCAGGCCCGGCACGACTTCGACCATGAGTGAATTCCTAGGGGGGTACGCGTGAGGCAGAGCAGCGTGCGGGGGGAGGGGGCGCCCGACCAGGCCGCCGGTGGCATATCCGGCGGGGCGGCGGGCGCTTCCGGCGCGGTGCCGCCACCGCGGGCGGGTGCGGGCGGCGGCGGTGGCAGACCCGTACGGCGACGCCGCCGGCGGGTGCTGTTCTGGGTGGCCTCCGTACTGGCGTTCCTGATCCTGGGAACCTCCGCGGCCGGGTACCTCTACTACCGTCACCTCGACGGGAACATCCGCAGCGGACAGCGCCTCAGCGGCGAGAGCGGCGTGGAGAAGACCCACGCCAACGCCAAGGGCCAGAGCCCGCTGAACATCCTGCTGATCGGCTCGGACAGCCGCAACAAGCCGGAGAACGTGGAGCTCGGCGGCAGCCGCGACACGGTCGGCAACCCCCCGCTGGGGGACGTCCAGATGCTGCTCCACGTGTCGGCCGACCGGGAGAACGCCTCCGTGGTGAGCATCCCGCGCGACACCAAGGTGGACGTGCCGGAGTGCACGGACCCGAAGACCGGGGAGAAGTTCAAGAAGGCCCGGCTCATGATCAACGAGTCCCTCGCCCGCGGCGGCCCCGGCTGCACCCTGGCCACCTGGGAGAAGCTGACCAACATCTACATCGACCACTGGATGATGATCGACTTCTCCGGTGTGGTGCAGATGGCGGACGCGATAGGCGGCGTGCCGGTCTGCGTCAAGGAGAACGTCTGGGACCGTCCGCTGGCCACCTCCGACGGCGGCTCCGGCCTCAAGCTGACGGCCGGCACCACCAAGGTCAAGGGCGAGCAGGCGCTCCAGTGGCTGCGCACCCGGCACGCGTTCAGCAGCGACCTGGGCCGGGCGCAGGCCCAGCACATGTACATGAACTCGATGATGCGCGAGCTGAAGGGCCAGAACGCCTTCACCGACGTCGGCCGGATCACGGCGCTCGCCGAGGCGGGCACCAAGGCGCTGGAGGTCTCCGAGGAGATCGGTTCGGTGAAGAAGCTCTTCAACCTGGCCATGCAGCTCAAGGACATACCGACCAACCGCATCACCATGACGACGATGCCGACGCTGCAGGACCCGCAGGACGAGGACCGGCTGATCGTCAACCCCGGTGACGCGGACCGGCTGTGGACGATGGTCCGCCAGGATGTCGCCTTCGACAAGAACGGCGCCCCGACGGCCCCGCAGAGCCCCTCCCCCTCGGCTCCGGCCTCGGCTCCGGCCTCGGCGCCCGCCTCTCCCCCGGCCCCCGGCGCCTCGGCGCCCGGTACCGCGCCGGGCCAGGGGCCCTCGAAGGCTCCGGTCACCACCCCCGACAAGATCGCCGTCCAGGTGGTCAACGGCACGGCGGCCGATATGCCGCTGGCGCCCCGGCGGGCCGCGGAAGTGACGCAGGCGCTGGTCTCCAAGGGCTTCACCGGGGCCCGCGCGGACAGCGCGCTCACCCCGGAGAAGACCACCGTCGTGCGCTACCCGACGCCCGACCTGGAGGACGAGGCGCGGAAGGTGGCGGAGGCCCTCGGGGTCCCCGGGACCGCGGTGCGGCAGTCCGCCGACGTCGCGCGGATCACCCTGGTGGTGGGCGCCGACTGGCGTCAGGGCACCGCCTATCCGCAGCAGGCGCCGCCGGAGGCCGGTGCGCTGCCGGACACCGCCGACGCCATCAACGGCTCGGACAGCGGGGCCTGCATGGACGTATACAAGCCCTACCGCTGGTAGCCGCGGGGCGCGGGAACGCGGAAGGGGTGATCCGGTCCGGGAAGGACCGGGTCACCCCTCGCGCGTGGACGGCGCTACGGCGCTCAGACCCCGGAGGCGTCGCGGCGCACCGACGGGCGGCGGCTGGCGATGACCTTCGCGGCGAGCGCGCGCGGGCTGGTGAGGAAGCCGAAGCCCCAGCTCATGTGCATGGTGGCGAGGGCGACGGGGATCTGCGCGCGGGCCTTGAGGGAGAGCCCCCGGCCGGCCGGTACGGAGCCGGCGGTGATCGCCGCGAGGTAGCCGGCCGGGAGGACGAGGGCCCACGGGGTGAGCGCCGCGCCCGCGACCAGCCCGGCCGCGATCGCGCAGACGGCGGCCGGCGGGGCGAGGTAGCGCAGGTTGATGGAGCCCGGGTGGTAGCGGGCCACGACGTGCCGCCAGCGCCCGTAGTCCTTGTACTGCTTGGCCAGGGCCCGTACGGAGGGCCGCGGGCGGTAGCGGACCTTCAGCTCGGGCGAGAACCAGATGAGCCCGCCGGCCTCGCGGATGCGGAAGTTGAGCTCCCAGTCCTGGGCGCGGATGAACTCCTCGTTGTACCCGCCCTGCTGTTCGAGGGCCTCGCGGCGGAAGACGCCGAGGTAGACGGTTTCGGCCGGGCCGGCCGCGCCGCCGGTGTGGAAGGCCGCGTTGCCGACGCCGATCTTCGAGGTCATCGCGGCGGCGACGGCGTCCTCCCAGGCGTTCTCGCCCTCGGCGTGCATGATGCCGCCGACGTTCTGCGCGCCGGTCTCCTCCAGGAGGCGGACGGCGGTGGCGATGTAGTCGGGCGAGAGCAGGCCGTGTCCGTCGACGCGGACGACGATCGGGTGGCGGGAGGCCTTGATCGCGGCGTTGAGGGCGGCGGGGGTGCGGCCCGTGGGGTTCGGGACGGTGTGGACGCGCGCTCGGGGGTGGGAGGCGGTCTCGCGGACGAGTTCGGCGGCGATCTCGTCGGTGCGGTCCGTGGACGGCCCGAGTGCGATCACCACCTCCATCTCGCCTGCGTACTCCTGGCCGAGGATGTGCCGGACGGAGTCGCGCAGGTGACGCTCCTCGTTGAGCACCGGCATGATCACCGAGACTGCGGGCTGCTGGGCGGGCATGTGGTCCTTCACGGTCGGGTACCCGTGTCACGTTACCGCGTACGGGGGAACGGGGTGCGCGGCGGACGGGCGGTACGGACAGAGGCTGATCGTATGGGCCTACTGTTCGGACGAATGTGAATAATCCCCGCACATCGCATGCTTTCGCCTGCTGTCCGCTGTGCCCGCCGTCCCCCGCGGAGGTGTCCCCCGTGCCCCAGCCGCAGCCTTCCCTCCGACGCTCCCCCGGTTTCCCGCCGCCCCCGCCGCCGCCCCCGCCGCAGCGTGCGCGGGGCGGCGGGGGCGGCGGCGGGCGCCGGACCGGACGGCGCCGCCGGGAGAACCGGCCGCGCTGGGGCGTACGGATCGCGGCGGGCGTCTCGCTGGTGGTGCTGGGCTCCGGCGCGGTCGGGCACGCCGTCATGACCGGCCTGGACACCGGGATCGAGCGGGTCGACCCCTTCAAGGACATGAAGAACCGCCCGCAGGCCGGGCACGGCCTGAACATCCTGCTCGTCGGCACCGACGGCCGCGAGAAGATCTCCCCGGACGAGAAGCGCGAGTACCGGCTCGGCGGGGCGCCCTGCCACTGCACCGACACGGTGATGCTCGTCCACCTCTCCGCCGACCGGGAACGGGCGAGCGTCATCAGCCTGCCCCGCGACAGCTACGCCGAGGTCCCCGCGCACCAGGACCTGATCAGCGGCACACCGCACCAGGCGCACCCGGTGAAGCTGAACGCCGCCTACGCCGAGGGCGGACCGAACCTGACCGTGCGGACCGTGGAACACATGACCCGGGTGAAGATCGACCACTACCTGGAGGTCGACTTCACCAGCTTCATGAAGACCGTCGACGCGATGGGCGGGGTGGAGATCTGCACGGCCAAGGCCATGCACGACAGCCACACCGGTCTCGACCTGCTGCCCGGCACCCACCGGCTGACCGGCGGCCAGGCCCTGCAGTACGTGCGCTCGCGCTATGTGGACGGGGCCTCGGACCTCGGCCGGATGCAGCGCCAGCAGCGGTTCATCGCCGCGCTGATCAAGCAGGCCACCGGCAGCGGGGTGCTGCTGAACCCGGTGAAGTTCAAAGAGGTGAGCTCCACCCTGCTGGGCTCGGTGCGCGCCGACCGGGGCTTCGGCTCGGAGCAGATGGTGGCGCTCGGGCAGGCCATGCGGGACTTCACCCCCTCCTCGTCGGAGTTCGCCTCCGTGCCGGTCGGGGACGCCTCGTACGAGGTCAAGGGCATCGGCTCGACGGTGAAGTGGGACGAGCCGAAGGCCGCCAAGCTCTTCGACGCGCTGCGCCACGACCGCCCGCTGGCCCCCGCCCGGCCGGGGCGGGCCGCGCACGGGCCGGCCGCCGTACCGGTCGACGTACCGCCGGGGCAGATCCGGGTCCAGGTCGAGAACGGCACCCGGATCGACGGGCTCGGCGGGCGGGTGGACGCGGCCCTGCGCGCCACCGGCTTCGACACCACCCAGGCCCCGGCGGCCGGCGCCAGCCGGGAGGTCCGGCGCACCGTGATCGCGTACGACCCGCGCTGGGACCGCTCCGCCCGGACGGTCTCGACGGCGCTTCCGGGCAGCGAGCTGCGCGCGGTCGCCGGGCAGGGCCGTACGGTGCTGGTCATCGCGGGGACGGACTTCAAGAAGGTCGTACCGGTCCGGGCCGAGGACCCCTACCAGGGCGAGTTCGGCGTGGTCACCGGCGACCAGGTGGTGTGCGGGGCGCCCTAGGGCCGGGCGCCGCTTTGACGACAGGCCCTTAGCGGGTGCGTTCCAGCAGGGAGACGTGCAGGCCGCGCACGTCGGTGGTCGAGGCGATCCGGTAGTGGGCCTTCAGCGCGCGGGCCTGGTCGGCGGGGAGCCGGTCGTACGGGTCGTGCTTGGCGGTGGCGCGGGTGACGAGCCAGATCCGGCCGGTGTCGCCGAGGCACCGCTCGGCGTCCGGGCATTCCTGCGGGAACAGGTCGTCCCGCTGCCGCGCGGAGCGGGCGGCGAAGACGTCGCGGAGGTGGACGCGGTCGGGCAGGTAGTACGCGATCTGGTAGTCGACCATGTAGACCCGGTCCTCGCCGCGTCCGGGGACGAAGCCGTCGCCGGGCCGGTAGCCCTGGGCGATGACCCGAGCGGCGGCCCGGCCGTCGGAGGTCTCCTTCGCCTGCTCGGTGCGCAGGTGGCGCTGGTCGGGCACGCCGAGCAGGATCAGCGCGGCCAGGCCGGCGGCGCCGGCGGCGCGCGGCCTCAGCGCGGCCAGCCCGGCGGCGGCCAGCATCACCCACGCCGGGACCGTGAAGAGCACGTAGCGGTCGATGAAGTACGAGGTGCCGCCCTGGGAGACCACGTAGACGGCGGCGATGGGCGCGGCGCCCAGCAGCAGCAGTTCCACGGCGGGGCGCCGGCCCCGGCTCCAGGCGAGCGGCAGCAGGGCCACGGCGGCGATGCCGAGTGCCACGAGGGGGGAGGCGAAGAGGTTGTCCCAGAGGCCGGCGATGTCCCTCATCCGGGGGGTTTTGATCCAGTTGATCTGCCGGCCGACCTGCTGCCGGCCGAGCAGCACCAGCGGGAGAACCGGCAGCAGTCCGGCGAGGGCCGCGGCGGCGAAGGACAGCGCGGTGCGGGTGCGCCGGTCGCGCCACCAGCGCAGGGCGGTGATCAGGGCGTGCGGCAGCAGGAACAGCAGCGCCACCATGTGCAGCAGCCCGGCGAGCGCCACGGCGACGGCGTACGCGGCCCAGCGCCCCGGGGCCGGCCGCTCCAGCGCCCGCAGCAGCAGCCAGGTCGCGGCGCTCACCGCGAGCACCACGAAGGCGTACGAGCGGGCCTCGGTGCCGTACCGGGTCACCACGGGCAGCAGCGCGAACAGCAGCCCGGCGAACACGGCGGTGCGGCGGTCGAACAGGGCCCGGGCGGTCAGCACCACCAGGGCGGCCGAGCCGGCCATGGCGAGCGCGGAGGGCAGCCGGAGCATCGCGGCGGAGTCACCGAAGACGGCGACCCAGCCGTGCAGCAGCAGGTAGTAGAGGCCGGAGACGGCGTCGACGTGGCCCAGCATCGCGAGCAGCTCGCCGGTGTCGCGGGAGGCGGCGTTCCAGCTGGCCAGCTCGTCCCGCCAGAGCTGCGGGGTGCCGCCCCGGAAGGCGGTGACGGAGAGGGTCAGCAGCGCCGCCCACAGCCAGTCGGGCCCGGGCAGCCGCCGGGCGCCCCGGCGGGCGGGGGCGGGCGCCGGCGCGGCGGTGGTCTGGGTGGCGGTCGGCATCAGGGTTCTCCGCGGCAGGGCCGGTCGGGGGGCGGGCCGTCGCTCGGGCGGAGCAGCCGGACGTCGGCGCCCCAGTCTACGGGGCCCTGGTAAGCCGGGGGTGAGGCGATGGCGCGGGGGGCCACCCCGCCCCCCGCGCCCCCGTCAGTCTTCCAGGCCGTCCGCGGCGCGGCGGGCGCGGAGTTCCGTGATGGCCTGGCGGCGGGCGAGGCGGTGCGTGCGGCGGATCTGGGCCTCCTGGTAGCGGCGCTCGTCCTGTTCGGTCTCCGGGATCACCGGCGGGACCTGGCGCGGCTTGCCGTCGGCGTCGACCGCCGTGAAGACCAGGTACGCGCTGCCGACCTGGGTGGCGGGGGTGGACTCGTTCCACCGCTCGGCCAGGACCCGTACGCCGATCTCCATCGAGGAGCGGCCGGTCCAGTTGCACTGCGCGCGGACGTGGACCAGGTCGCCGACCCGGACCGGGGCGAGGAAGGCCATCTCGTCCATCGACGCGGTGACGGCGGGCCCGCCGGAGTGGCGCCCGGCCACCGCGCCCGCGGCGTCGTCCACCAGCTTCATGATCACGCCGCCGTGCACGGTCCCGAGGAGGTTGGTGTCGGCGGCCGTCATGATGTGGCTGAGGGTGGTCCGCGAGGCCGAGATCGGCTTGCCCGGGGGCGCCGCCGGTATGTCTGTCATGGGCCCACCTTAAGTGGGTACGGCAGGCATCAGCTCTGCAACAGCCCCGGTACGAAGCGACCACCGGGGTGTCGGGCGACACGCCCGGGCAGGCATGCTTGTGCGCATGAGTGACAGGGACGGGTGGAACGGCGAGCGCGACGCGCGCGGCCGCCGCGATGACGGGTACGGGCGCGGCAGCGGGCAGGCGCAGCCGGAGGGTGCGCAGCGGATGCGCCACGTCCAGCGGCAGCCGCAGCAGCCGCCGCGCGGGCCCCAGCCGCACCCGCCGCAGCGCCCGGGCCGGCCGCCGGTCCCCCCGCAGGCGCCGCCGCCGGGAGGACCCGCGTACGGGGTGCCGCAGCAGACGCCGGGCCCGGAGGCCTCGTACGACAGCGGCTACAACACCGGCCAGGTCTACGGGCGCCCCCAGGGCCCCGGCGGCCCGGCCGGCCCGGGCCGCCCCGGGCGTCCGGGTCCCGGCGCCCCCGGAGGGCCGGCCGGACCCGCCGGACCCGCCGGGCCGGCTCCGGACTGGCGCAGGCGGATCAAGATCGGCTCCATCGTGCTGGTCTCCGTCCTCGTGGTCACCGGCGTCGGCACCTACTTCTGGGCGGACTCCAAGGTGCGCCGCGAGGTGGACCTCTCCAAGGTGATCGAGCGCCCCAAGGAGGGCGACTGCACGACGTACCTGATCGTGGGCTCCGACAGCCGCGAGGGCATGTCCGACGAGGAGAAGAAGAAGCTCCACACCGGCTCCGCCGAGGGCAAGCGCACGGACTCGATGATGGTCCTGGCGAAGTGCTCCGGCGGGAACACCATGATCTCGCTGCCGCGTGACTCGGACGTGGAGATCCCCGCCTTCGTCGGCTCGCAGTCGGGCAAGAAGTTCCCGGCCCAGGGGCGGCGCGTCAAGCTCAACGCGGCGTACGCGGAGGACGGTCCGGAGCTGCTCGTGCGGACGGTGGAGTTCAACACCGGGCTGCGCATCGACCACTACGCCGAGATCGGTTTCGCCGGGTTCGCGAACATCGTGGACGCGCTGGGCGGGGTGGAGCTCGACATCGAGCAGGGCTTCAAGGACGAGAAGTCGGGCGCGGACTTCAAGGCGGGCCGGCAGACCCTCAACGGCGAACAGTCGCTGGCCTTCGTACGCACCCGGTACGCCTTCGCGGAGTCGGACCTCCAGCGGACGAAGAACCAGCAGAAGTTCCTGTCGTCGCTGGCGAGCCAGGCGGCCACGCCCGGCACGCTCCTCAACCCCTTCTCCCTCTACCCGGTGCTGGGCGCGGGCCTGGACACCCTGGTCGTCGACAAGGACATGGGGCTGTGGGACCTCGGGCAGATGTTCTTCGCGATGAAGGGCATCACCGGGGGTGACGGCGTGTCGATGAACATGCCGATTTCCGGTCAGCGGGGCGGCAACCTCGTCTGGGACAAGGCGAAGGTGCAACAGCTGGTCAAGCAGATCCAGAACGACGAGAAGGTCACCGTCCGGGGGCAGTGAACCGGCCCGCGGGGCCCGTCACCGGGCGTGTGGTCAACCACGTGTGGTGGACAGTGCGATGGTTTTCTCGTAAGACTGTTCCGGCCCAAGCGCCGGGGGGGATAGCCCGGATGGGCCGCGCCGTCGGGCGCGGCCGCCGCACATCCGGGCACGCGTCCGTCCTGCCCGTGGAGCGTCCATGTCGTTGCATCCGTCCCCGCGCGTCCTGACCGAACCGCGGGAGGACGGCGCACCCCCCTTTCCCCGGCCCTCCGTGCCGGACGAGCCGCCACCCGTGCCCCCGCCCGCCCGGCCGCGGCTGCGCGTCCTGGACGGGCTGCGGATCCTCGCGGCGGTGCTGGTGCTCATGCACCACTACACCCGTCAGGAGGTGTGGGGGCGTGACGCTTTCGGGTGGTTGACGGTGGTGGGCCGCTACAGCTGGATGGGCGTCGAGCTGTTCTTCATGATCAGCGGCTTCGTCATCTGCATGTCGGCCTGGGGACGGCCGCTCGGCGGCTACCTGCGCAGCCGGGTGATCCGGCTCGGGCCCGCGTACTGGTTCTGCGTACTGGTCACCATGGGGGTGCTGCTGGCCGACCGGAAGCCCTTCGGCGGCGCCGGGCCGGGACTGAGCCAGATACTGACGAACCTGACGATGTTCCAGACCCCGCTGGGCAGCGCCGAACTGGACGGGTCGTACTGGACGCTCTGGTCGGAGGTGCGGTTCTACCTCATCTTCGCGGCGCTCGCCTGGACCGGTCTGACGTACCGGAAGGTCCTGAACTTCTGCTGGATCTGGACGGTGGCCTCGCTGCTGGCGCCCGGCTCCGGGCTGCCGATCCTGAACGTGCTGGCGAACCCGACGTACTCCCCGCTCTTCATCTCCGGCATCTGCTTCTACCTGATCCGCCGTGAGGGACCGCGCGTCGGCGAGCCGTGGGTGCTGCTCGCCTTCTCCTGGCTGCTGATGCAGCGCTGGCTGAACGACATCGTCCAGTGGAACACCGTGAAGGGCGACCGGCTGTCCTGGGAGATGTGCCTGGCCGTCGTGACCCTCTGCTACGTGGCCATGGCCGCCGTGGCCCTGGGATGGTTGGACCGGATCGACTGGCGCTGGCTGTCGGTCGCGGGCGCGATGTCGTACCCGCTGTACCTGCTGCACCAGCAGATCGGCATCACGCTGCTGCACCAGTGGCGCAAGGACGTCGAGCCGTGGACGCTGCTGCTGTCGGCGACGGCCGTGATGCTGCTGGCGTCCTGGCTGATCCAGCGGTTCGTGGAACGGCCGCTGGCGGGCCGTCTGAAGCGCTTCCTGGAAAGCCGCCCGGGCCGGCCGGGTAGGCCGGTACGGACCTGAACCGGGCCGCGGGCGTACGGCCCGCGGGCACACGGAGAAGGGGCACCCCCGAGGGGGTGCCCCTTTCCCGTACGCGTGGGGTTACTTGCCGGCGCGGGCGCGCAGCTTCCACGGCATCGCGATGGACTCCAGCTGGACGGCCAGGTTCATCTTGGACTCGCCGACGGTGCGGTCCTCGAAGTGGATCGGGACCTCCATCACCTGGAAGCCGCGGCGCAGGGCCTTGTACTTCATCTCCACCTGGAAGCTGTAGCCGGCGCTGCCGATCGACGCGAGGTCGATCGCCTTCAGCGCGTCGGCGCTCCACAGGTTGAAACCGCCCGTGATGTCACGGACGCGGGTGCCGAGGATGGTGCTCGCGTACGCGTTCGCCCAGCGGGAGAGCAGCTTGCGGTGCGCGCCCCAGGCGTCGGAGAGGGTGCCGCCCGGCACGTAGCGGGAGCCGACGACGAGACCGGCGCCGGTGGAGCGGGCGACGCCCAGCATCTCGGCGACCTTGCCGGCCGGGTGGGAGCCGTCCGCGTCCATCTGGAGCACGTACTCGGCGCCGTCCTCGACGGCCTTGGCCATGCCGGCCGCGTAGGCGCGGCCGAGGCCGTCCTTGGCGGTGCGGTGCAGGACCGACATGCGCGGCTTGCCGTCCTCGGTGAGGAAGCCCTCCGCGAGCTCGTCGGCGATCTTGCCGGTGCCGTCGGGCGAGGAGTCGTCGACGATCAGCAGGCGCAGGCCCGGCTGGTCGAGACCCATGAGCAGCTCCACCATGCCCGGCAGGTTGCCCGCCTCGTTGTACGTGGGCATGACGACGGTGAGCGGGGTGTCCGCCCAGGTGTCGGGGAGCTTCGTGGTGGCGACGTCGGTCGCGCGGGGAGTCTGCTGCTCGCCTATCACAGGTTGTGCCTCACTGGAGTTGGTCACAGGATCAGCGGTCGGAGGAGAAGCGGACGGCGGCGTCGGGCAGTTCGGCCTCGCACCACACCCGCACCCCCGCACGGAGTTCGTTGTCGGCGCCGACGACGGCACCGTCACCGATGACCGCGCCGTTCACCACCGTGCGCGAACCCACCGAGGCGCCGGCGCCGATGAGGCTGGCGCTCACCATCGAGTCCGGGCCGAGGATCGCACCGTCCAGGACGATCGAGCCCTGGACGACCGCGCCCGCTTCGATCCGGGCTCCGGCGCCCACCACGGTACCGCCCGACAGCTTGGCGCCGTCGGCGACCACGGCACCCGGCAGCACGAGGGCCTCACCGCGCGGGCCGGGGACGGCCGGGGAGGCCACGATGCCGCGTACGAGGTCGGCGGAGGCCTGGACGAAGGACTCGGGCTTGCCGAGGTCCAGCCAGTACGTGTCCTCGGTGACGCCGTGCAGCCGGGCGCCGGAGTCCAGCAGACCGGGGAAGGTCTCGCGCTCGACGGATACCGACCGGCCGGCCGGAATGGAGTCGATGACGCTGCGGCGGAAGACGTAGCAGCCGGCGTTGATCTGGTCGGTGATGATCTCTTCGGGGGTCTGCGGCTTCTCGGTGAAGGCCAGCACCCGCCCCTCGGAGTCGGTGGGCACCAGGCCGAAGGCGCGCGGGTCCTCGACCCGCACCAGGTGCAGGGAGACGTCGGCGTCGGCCGCCTGGTGGGACTCGACCAGGCCCGCGATGTCCAGGCCGGTGAGGATGTCGCCGTTGAAGACGAGGACGGGCGAGTCCGGGCCGCCGGTCAGCCGCTGCGCGGCGTTGCGGATGGCGCCGCCGGTACCCAGCGGCTCGTCCTCGACGACGTACTCAAGGGTGATGCCGAAGTCGGAGCCGTCGCCGAAGTAGGGCTCGAAGACCTCGGCGAGGTAGCAGGTGGCCATCACGATGTGGGTGACACCGGCGGCGGCGGCCCTGGCTATCTGGTGGGCGAGAAAGGGAACTCCGGCCGCCGGAACCATCGGCTTGGGGGTGTTCACCGTCACGGGGCGCAGTCGCGTCCCCTGCCCGCCGACCAGCAGGATCGCTTCCGTCATTGTTTTCTCCCCAACCGGTTCGGGCGTACGAAGGTTCAAATTTAGCCCATCCGGGGACATGCCAAGGCCGTGGGCGGCCCGGGCGGGGGCCGCTACGGCCACGTTCCGGTTACGGGCGGGCGCCCTCGCGGAGACGGACGGATTGCGCGTACCGGACACCGCCCGTCACGGCTGTCCCCTATACAAGGGGCACACCACGGCCGACAATCCGCCCCGCCCCCCATCACCGCTGGTCACAGCCTCGCGCCCGCCACGCCCTGCCGTCCTGGACCCGTCGGCGCCGCCGCGCGCTCCCGTACCGGACCCGGCCCGTGAGGGTGTATCGGCCGTCACCATTGACGACGACTTGTTCCGAACCTGTCGGCAAGCCGTTACGAAGGCCCGCCCTTACGCGACCGCCCGGTACGGCAGCGTCGCCCAACTCCGCGTCCCGCCCCCGGGCTCCCGCGCCGGCCCGAACCCCCACTCACCGTCACCATCCCGGACCACGGCGGCGAGCACGCGCAGATGCCCCCGCCGACGGGCCTCGCAGAGCGCGGCGATGCGCGGGTGGGCGTGCGTGCCGTGGGCGTCGTAGACGAGCAGGCGCAGCGAGTCGTCCCGGTAGCGGACCGAGAGGTAGAGGTCCGTGCCGGGACTGCTGTGCCAGCCGGCGGCCATCAGCTCGGCGGTGACCTGCGCGGCGCTCGGCACCAGGGCGTCGAGCCGGTGCGTGCGCAACACCGCCGCGACGGCCCCGCGGGCGACGCCCGCGCTGTACGGCTCTCCGGGGAGGGTGAGGCTGTAGCTGAGTGCGGCGGGGGCCGGCGCGGGGTAGGGGGCGGGGACCGGATCGGCCTGACAGGCCGTGATGATGCGGGACATCGCTGACTCCTCACGGTGGGCTGGAACCGTGGCCTGCCGGTCGCTCCGCGGAGGGCAGGGCGAACCGATGCGCTTCGGCTCCACTGGGTGAGCTTTGCGCTACCGAACGTAGGACATGGGGTGGCACGAGTGCTACCCACTGGAGGCAATTGCCCCCTATCGAGATGGACCGCAGATCTGTACGCCCGGCAGACTGGCCCGCATGCCGACAAGAGCAGCGCCCACGGAGCGCCAGAAGCGGCTCGGAGCGGAGCTGCGCAAGCTGCGCACCGCAGCCGACGCCACCACCGAATACGCGGCCGGGCTGCTGGGCCTCGACCGCACCAAGGTGTCCAACATGGAGTCGGGCATCCGCGCTGCGTCGCCGGAACGTGTCCGGATACTGGCCAGCAACTACGAATGCGCGGACACCGCCTACGTGGAGGCCGTGGTCGCGATGGCGTCCGACCGAACGCGGGGCTGGTGGGAGCAGTACCGCGGCTCCCTTCCCCAAGGGCTTCTGGACGTCGCCGAGCTGGAATGGCACGCCACCCGCCTGCGCACCATGCAGACCATCCACCTGCCGGGGCTGCTGCACCAGAGCGACTACGCCCGGGCGGTGTTCGCCTCTGCCATCCCGCCTCTGTCCGCGTCCGAGATCGAGCTGCGCGTCACCCACCGGCTCTCGCGGCAGCAGGTCCTGGAAGGTGCGAACGCTCGTGAGTACGTGGGGTACATCCACGAGGCAGCCCTACGGATGCAGTTCGGCGGCCGGCGTGCGACGCGCGCCCAGCTGACCCACCTCTGCGAGGCCTCCGAACGGCGCAATGTCAGCCTGCGCGTGCTGACGGTGGAGGCGGGAGAGTTCCCCGGCGCGGGGCACGCGGTGATGTACGCGCACGGGCCGGTCCCCCAACTGGACACAGTGCAGCTGGACTCCGCACACGGCCCGGAATTCACCCACGCCGAAGCGCAGTTGTCGAAGTACGACGCGCACTTGAACTGGATGGCCGAGCACTCCCTCGACGAATCCGCTTCGCGCGACTTCATCCACGGCATCGCCCGACAACTCTGAGGAGCCGCCCGCCATGGCCGACATCGCATGGGAAGACGCCTTCTGCGCCGAAGGCAACAACTGCTACCGCTTCGGCACGGACGCGAACGGGAGCAGCTACATCGCCATCGCCGGCCAGGAGGACACGTACCTCACCGACACCGGCGACGCCCTCCGCCAGCTGATCCGCGACATCAAGGCGGGCAAGGCGGACCACCTGCTCTGAGCGGCCGGTCTTGTTGCCCTCGCGCTATCCGGGAGCGACCGCTCACCCGTAGTGGCCCGACTGGCCTCAGCTGCGTTCGAACGCGCCGTCCCGCACGAGAGGTACACGGTCTGACCTGACGGAAGACGAAGAGCCCACTCATGTCCGCTTCCCCTCGTCCAGCGCCCAGGCCGCCCCCGAGGTCATCGCAGCCCGTCCCGAAACCCCGGGACCGCGAAAATCCCCCGCACTCGGCGAGGGTGCGGGGGATTTCCGGTTGCGGTCGGCCTGGTCGGCGGCGGGCTACGGCAGGTTGCGCGCCATGACGATGCGCTGGACCTGGTTCGTGCCTTCGTAGATCTGCGTGATCTTCGCGTCGCGCATCATGCGCTCGACCGGGTAGTCGCGCGTGTAGCCGTAGCCGCCGAGGAGCTGGACGGCGTCGGTGGTGACCTCCATCGCGACGTCGGAGGCGAAGCACTTGGCCGCAGCGCCGAAGAAGGTGAGGTCGGAGTCGACGCGCTCCGACTTGGCGGCGGCCGAGTACGTCAGCTGGCGGGCGGCCTCGATCTTCATGGCCATGTCCGCGAGCATGAACTGCACACCCTGGAAGTCGCCGATCGGCTTGCCGAACTGCTTGCGCTCCTGGACGTAGCCCTTGGCGTAGTCCAGGGCGCCCTGGGCGATGCCGAGGGCCTGGGCGGCGATGGTGATGCGGGTGTGGTCGAGGGTCTTCATCGCGGTGGCGAAGCCGGTGCCCTCGGCGCCGATCATGCGGTCGGCGGGGATGCGGACGTTGTCGAGGTAGACCTCGCGCGTCGGGGAGCCCTTGATGCCGAGCTTCTTCTCCGGGGCGCCGAAGGAGACGCCCTCGTCCGACTTCTCGACGACGAAGGCCGAGATGCCCTTGGAGCGCTTCGAGGGGTCGGTGACGGCCATGACCGTGTAGTAGTCGGAGACACCGGCGTTGGTGATCCAGCGCTTGACGCCGTTGAGCACCCAGAAGTCCCCGTCGCGCACGGCGCGGGTCTTCATGCCGGCGGCGTCGGAGCCCGCGTCCGGCTCGGAGAGCGCGTACGAGAACATCGCGTCGCCCTTGGCCAGCGGGCCGAGGTACTTGGCCTTCAGCTCCTCGGACCCGGAGAGGATCACCGGGAGCGAGCCGAGCTTGTTGACGGCCGGGATGAGGGAGGAGGAGGCGCAGACGCGGGCCACCTCCTCGATCACGATGACGGTGGCGAGGGCGTCCGCGCCGGCGCCGCCGTAGGTCTCGGGTACGTGGACGGCGTGCAGGTCGCTGGCGACCAGGGCGTCGAGGGCCTCCTGCGGGAAGCGGGACTCCTCGTCGACCGCGGCCGCGAACGGCATGATCTTCGCCTCGGCGAGCGAGCGGACGGACTCGCGGAGCATGTCGTGCTCCTCGGCCGGGCGGTACAGGTCGAAGTCGGCAGAACCCGCCAAGATCTCTCACTCCCCAAGGTGACGCGTGCCGCCGGAGCGCCATGCGTATGCGTTGCCTGATGCTAACTACCGTTAAGTAACCCAAAGCCTAGTGCCGGTCACCGGGCTGCGACATGGACGGCGTACGTGAGCTGCGTGACAGCCGGGACTCCGCCGGAGAACGTCCCCCGCCAGGGGCCCGACTATGCTCGGTGGCCGCAAACGGCCCCGCACCTCTGGAGCACTCATGGCCCCCCTCAAGATCACTGTGATCGGCACCGGCTACCTCGGCGCGACGCACGCCGCCGCGATGGCCGAGCTGGGCTTCGAGGTGCTGGGACTGGACGTGGTCCCGGAGAAGATCGAGATGCTGGCCGCGGGCCGGGTCCCCATGTACGAGCCCGGCCTGGAGGAGCTGCTCGCCGCGCACGTGGCCGGGTTGCCGGGTTCCACCGGGCGGCTGCGGTTCACCACCTCCTGGGAGGAGGCCGGCGCGTTCGGCGACGTCCACTTCATCTGCGTGAACACTCCGCAGAAGCACGGCGAGTACGCCTGTGACATGTCGTACGTCGATTCCGCGATCACCTCGCTGGCCCCGCACCTGACCCGGCCGGTCCTGGTGGTCGGCAAGTCCACCGTGCCGGTGGGCTCGGCGGTCCGGCTCGCGGCGATGCTCGCGGAGCTGGCCCCGGCGGGCGCGGACGTGGAGCTGGCCTGGAACCCGGAGTTCCTGCGGGAGGGCTTCGCGGTGCAGGACACCCTGCACCCCGACCGGATCGTGATCGGCGTCGAGGGCGAGCGCGCCGAGAAGGTGCTGCGCGAGGTGTACGCGACGCCGATGGCGGAGGGCACCCCGCTGGTGGTCACCGACTTCCCCACCGCCGAGCTGGTGAAGACGGCCGCGAACTCCTTCCTCGCCACCAAGATCTCCTTCATCAACGCGATGGCGGAGGTGTGCGAGGCCGCCGGCGGTGACGTGGTCAAGCTGGCCGAGGCCATCGGCCACGACGAGCGGATCGGCGCGAAGTTCCTGCGGGCCGGGATCGGCTTCGGCGGCGGCTGCCTGCCCAAGGACATCCGCGCGTTCATGGCGCGGGCCGGCGAGCTGGGCGCCGATCAGGCGCTGACCTTCCTGCGGGAGGTCGACTCCATCAACATGCGCCGCCGCGGCCACATGGTGGAGCTGGCCCGCGAGGCGGTCGGCGGCTCCTTCCTCGGCAAGCGGGTCGCCGTCCTCGGCGCCACCTTCAAGCCGGACTCCGACGACGTCCGCGACTCCCCCGCCCTGAACGTCGCCGGGCAGATCCACCTCCAGGGCGGCCAGGTCACCGTCTACGACCCCAAGGGCATGGACAACGCCCGCCGCGTCTTCCCGACCCTCGGCTACGCCGGCTCCGCGCTGGAGGCGGCCCACGGCGCCGAGGTCGTCCTGCACCTCACCGAGTGGCGCGAGTTCCGCGACCTCGACCCGGCGGTCCTCGGTGAGGCCGTCGCCGACCGGCTCGTCCTCGACGGCCGGAACGCGCTGGACCCCCTGCGGTGGCGGGCGGCGGGCTGGACGTACCGGGCGATGGGGCGCCCGCACGCGTAAGGGAGTTGGGGGACGCGTGGGGCCGCCGGGGCGGTTCTCCGTAACCCTTTTGTTGGGGCGCCGTCAAGTAAGTGGAATAAATGACTGGGTAGACTTCGCGCCGATGACCACGACCAGCAGCCCTCCGACCAACCCCACCGCATCTGCGACGGCGGCGCCCGCCACGCGTGACCGGCGGGGATCCTTCGAAGCAGCCATGCGAGGACGCGGCGCCCTTCTGGGCATCGCGGGCTTCTGGCTGGCCAGTCGGGCCGCGATGCTCTGGATGCTCGTCAACGACTTCTACAGTTCGAACGTCGTACGAGTCGAGATCACCGCGACCTACCACAACTGGTACAACGTCCTCGTCACGTGGACGATGCCGCACAACGACATCATGTGGCAGTACCCGCCGGCGGCCGCGGCGATCTTCCTCTCGCCCGATCTGCTGCCCTTCCTCTCCTACTTCCAGGCCTTCGTCGCCCTGACGGTGCTCTGCGACGGTGTGATCCTCGTCGGCCTGATGCGCGCGGCCCGCCGCAACGACGGCAGCATGGCCGGCGCCGCGCTGTGGCTCGTGACGCTGCCGATGCTGATGGCGACCCCGTTCGCCCGCTACGACGTCCAGGTCACCCTGCTCGCCGTCGCCTCCCTGCTGTGCCTGCGCTACCGCCCGAGGCTCGGCGGGGTCATCGCCGGCATCGGCGCGATGGTGAAGGTGTGGCCGCTGCTCACCCTGCTCGGCACCCCGCGCGGCAAGTCGACGCGCGAGGCGGTCATCGCCGCCGCGCTGTCCTGCGTCGCGCTGCTCGCCGTCTTCGCCGCGCTGTTCCGCGACACCCTCGGCTTCCTGGGCAACCAGGGCGACCGCGGCGTGCAGGTCGAGTCCCTCGGGGGCAGCGCGCTGATGGCGGCGCGGCTGGTGCACCTGTGGCCCGGCAAGATCAACTTCCAGTACGGGGCCTTCGAGTACGTCGGCCCGTACGTCTCCAGCATCGCGCGGGCCTCTCTCGGGCTCACCGTGATCGGCTTCCTGCTGCTCCTGCTGTGGCGCGTGAAGGCCAACCGCTGGTCGACCGCGACGCCGTTCGACGCGGCGCTCTGCGCCATCATGGTGTTCACCGTCACCAGCCGCGTCATCAGCCCGCAGTACATGATCTGGCTGCTCGGCCTCGCCGCGGTCTGCCTGACGTCCCGGCACACCACCCAGCGTCCCGTCGCCTGGCTGCTGGTGGCCGCGACCGCGCTCACCACGCTGATCTTCCCGGTCTGGTACGGCTCGGACATCCTGACCAACTCCACGCTCGGCACGATCCTGCTGTGCGGGCGCAACGGCCTGCTGCTGTACGCGACCGTGTGGTCCGGCCTGCGGCTGTGGAAGGCGACCGTGCTGCCCAAGGGCGAGCCGGCCGCGCAGGTCCCGGCCGCCGAGGCGGCCGCGTCCCGCTAGGACGTCTTACGGTGCTGGGCGGCGCGGGCCGTGAACTCCGCGTCGCGCAGCACCCGCTGGGCGTTGCCCCAGGTGAGCAGGGCCAGATCGGACTCCGGCCAGCCCCGCTCCAGCAGTTCCGCGAGGAGCTTCGGATAGCCGGAGGGATCGGTGAGCCCGGCCGGGCGGGGCACGCCCCCCTCGGCGCCGAAGCCGGCCCCCAGTCCCACGCACTGCGGACCCGCGAGGGCCCGTACGTGGTCGAGGTGGTCCGCCACCGCGTGCAGGGAGTCCCCGGTCCGCGCGGTGTCGAAGGTGACCATCGCCAGGCCGTTCGCCGCCCGCAGCGCGAGGAGCACGTCGTCGCCGACGTTGTCCGGGTGCGGGTTGAGCGCCGCCGCCCCCGTGTTCGAGACGATCACCGGTGCCTTCGAGGCGCCCGCGAGCTGACGGGCCACCACCGGGGGGCACCCCGTCAGGTCCACCAGCATCGCGAGCCGGTTCATCTCCTTGACCACCTCGTGGCCGAAGACCGTCAGCCCCTCCTGCGCCCAGGGCGCCCCCGCGGGCGCGAGGATGCGTACGCCCAGGGCGTGGAAGGCCCGCAGCGTGCCCAGCCCGCCGGTCAGCGCCGGCCCCGGCGCGGGACCCAGGAACGAGGCGATCCGGCCCCGGTTGCGGGCGTCCGCCATGTCGTCGGCGCACAGCGCGAGGCTCAGGGCGTCGGGGTAGCGGCGTATCAGGGCGAGCGCGGCGTCGATCTGTTCGAGGGTGTCGGAGACCACCTGGTCCGGCGTCCGGCCCGGCTCGCCCGGGGGGACGAGCAGCGACCAGAACTGGGCCCCCACCCCGCCGGTCCGCAGCCGGGGGATGTCGGTGTCCACGCCCCGGTCCGGGGTGTCGATGTCGTGGTACGGGCTCTGGCGCAGGGTCCAGACGAGGGTGTTGCAGCCGTCGGCCACGGGGTGGGCGGCGAGCAGCGCGCCGGCCCGGTCCAGGGCGCAGGCCGCCGCGGGGGCGGGTGTGCCCGGGGCCCCCGCGGAGCCGGGGCCGCCGGGGAGGGCGGGGGCCGCGTCGTGCGGGTCGTCCTGCAGGTCGGCCATGGCGTTCGCTCCGGTCTCGGCGGCAGCAGGGAGAGTGCTGCCACCGTGACACGCCGGACACGCCGACCGCCCGGCGAGCGGACCGTTCGGGTGGCCCCCGCCCCGGCCGGGGCCCGGGCGGGGGCCCCGGAGCCGGGCCCGCCGGAGGTTACGGCGTGGCGTTGGACGGCGGGCGGGCCGCCGAGAGGGTGCGGGACACCGATTCGGCGTCGCGCAGCGCGCGTACCGCGTTCGACCAGGTGAGCTTCGTCAGGTCGGCCCTGGACCAACCGCGGCCGAGGAGCTCCGCGATCAGGTTCGGGTAGCCGGCGACGTCGTCCAGCCCGGACGGGGTGAAGGCGGTGCCGTCGTAGTCCCCGCCGATGCCGATGTGGTCGGCGCCCGCCACCTCGCGCATGTGGTCCAGGTGGTCGGCGACCGTGGCGGCCGTGGCCACCGGACGGGGCCTGGCCTCCTCGAAGGCCCGATGCAGGGCCATCGCCTCGGGTGAGGTGTCGAGGTGGTGGAAGCCGTGGGCGCGCAGGTTCTCGTCCGCCGCCGCCGTCCACTCGACGGCCGCCGGGAGGATGAACTTCGGCACGAAGGTGGCCATGGCCACCCCGCCGTTGGCCGCCAGCAGCTCCAGCACGCCGTCCGGGACGTTGCGCGGGTGGTCGCAGACCGCCCGCGCCGAGGAGTGCGAGAAGATCACCGGCGCCGCCGTGACGGCGAGCGCGTCGCGCATCGTCGTCTCGGCGACGTGCGAGAGGTCCACCAGCATCCCGACCCGGTTCATCTCGCGGACGACCTCGCGGCCGAAGTCCGTGAGCCCGCCGTGGCGGGGCGCGTCGGTCGCCGAGTCCGCCCAGTCGATGGTGTCGTTGTGGGTGAGCGTCATGTACCGCACGCCGAGCCGGTGCAGGGCGCGCAGGGTGGCGAGCGAGTTGTTGATGGAGTGGCCGCCCTCGGCCCCCATCAGCGAGGCGATCCGCCCCTCGGCGCGGGCCGCCTCCATGTCGTCGGCCGTCAGCGCCCGCACCAGCGTGTCCGGGTAGCGGTCGGTCAGCTGGCCGACCGCGTCGATCTGCTCCAGGGTGGCGCTGACCGCCTCGTCCCCCGCGTAGTCGGACCGTACGTAGACGGACCAGAACTGCGCGCCGACCCCGCCGGCGCGCAGCCGGGGGAGGTCGGTGTGCAGGTACGCGGACTGGTCGGCGCCGATGTCGCGCCGGTCCAGGTCGTAGCGGACCTGGCTGCGCAGCGCCCAGGGCAGGTCGTTGTGGCCGTCGACGACCGGGTGCTCGGCGAGCAGTTCGCGCGCCTGGGCCAGGCGGTCGGCCGCGCTCACTTGGCGAACCCGAAGGACTCCGCGCCGGCGGCCTTGGCCCGCAGCCGCCTGCCCTTCTCGGTGGCCTGGTCGTTGAGCTCCTGCTGGAAGTCCCGCATCCGAGCCAGCAGCTCCGGGTCGTGCGCGGCCAGCATCCGTACGGCCAGCAGGCCCGCGTTGCGCGCCCCGGCGACCGAGACGGTGGCGACGGGAACCCCGGCGGGCATCTGGACGATCGACAGCAGCGAGTCCATGCCGTCGAGGTACTTCAGCGGCACCGGCACCCCGATGACCGGCAGCGGGGTGACCGACGCGAGCATCCCGGGCAGGTGGGCGGCGCCGCCCGCGCCCGCGATGACCGCTTTCAGGCCGCGGCCGGCGGCCTGCTCGCCGTACGCGATCATCTCGCGCGGCATCCGGTGGGCGGAGACGACGTCGACCTCGTAGGGGATCTCGAACTCGTCGAGCGCCTGCGCGGCGGCCTCCATGACCGGCCAGTCGGAGTCGGACCCCATGACGATGCCGATGACGGGGCCGGCGGACGCGGACGAAGTGCTCATGCGGTGATCGTTCCTCTGAGGTAGCCGGCTGCGTGACGTGCGCGCTCCAGCACATCGTCCAGATCGTCGCCGTAGGTGTTGACGTGGCCGACCTTGCGGCCCTGTTTCACGTCCTTGCCGTACATGTGGATCTTCAGCTGCGGGTCGTGGGCCATGCAGTGCAGGTACGCCGCGTACATGTCGGGGTAGTCCCCGCCGAGGACGTTGGCCATGACGGTCCAGCGGGCCCGGGGGCGGGGGTCGCCCAGGGGGAGGTCCAGGACCGCGCGGACGTGGTTGGCGAACTGCGAGGTGATGGCCCCGTCCTGGGTCCAGTGCCCGCTGTTGTGCGGGCGCATGGCCAGTTCGTTGACGAGGATGCGGCCGTCGGTGGTCTCGAACAGCTCCACGGCCAGGTGGCCGGTCACGCCGAGTTCCCGCGCGATGCGCAGGGCGAGGGTCTGGGCCTCGCCGGCCAGCTCCTCCGAGAGGTTCGGGGCGGGCGCGATCACCGTGTCGCACACGCCGTCCACCTGGATGGACTCCACCACGGGGTAGGCGACGGCCTGGCCGTGCGGGGAGCGGACGATGTTCGCCGCGAGCTCGCGGGCGTACTCGACCTTCTCCTCCGCGAGGACCGGGACGCCCGCCTTGAAGGGGGCCTCCGCGTCCTCGGGCGTGCGGACGAACCACACGCCCTTGCCGTCGTACCCGCCGCGCACCGTCTTGAGGATGACGGGGAAGCCGCCGACCTCGTCCGCGAAGGCCGCCACGTCCGCCGGATCGCTCACGATCCGGTGGCGGGGGCTGGGCGCGCCGATCTCGTCGAGGCGGGCGCGCATCACCCCCTTGTCCTGGGCGTGCACCAACGCGTCGGGCCCCGGGCGGACGGGAATGCCGTCCGCTTCCAGGGCCCGGAGGTGTTCGGTGGGCACGTGCTCGTGATCGAAGGTGATCACGTCGCAGCCGCGCGCGAAGGCGCGCAGTGTCTCCAGGTCGCGATAGTCGCCGATGACGACATCGCTCACGACCTGGGCCGCCGAGTCCTGTGGGGTGTCACTGAGGATCTTGAATCTGATGCCGAGGGGGATGCCCGCCTCGTGGGTCATGCGGGCGAGCTGTCCGCCGCCGACCATGCCGACTACCGGGAACGTCACCTCTCCAGGGTATCCGCCGGTATTCCGCCATCCGGACGGGACCCTGGCGCATACCCGTGTGCCGTGCGTCGCACGGGGCGCCGAGGCGCGTACGGAGCCCGGGGGCGACACTTACCATGGCGGGGTTGGTGAAACCGAGTGACGCTCCAGCCGGGGCGGCGACGACGGACAGGGACTGAAGGATCACATGAGTACGCCGAAAGCAGCACCGCTGTCCGAGCGCTTCCGCGGTCTCGCCCGGGAGGCGGTCAAGTTCGGCGCGGTGGGCGGGCTGGGCGTCCTGGTCAACTTCGGCGTGTTCAACCTGCTCCGGAGCACGACCGACCTCCAGACCGTGCGCGCGAACGTCATAGCCATCGTGGTGGCCATCGTCACCAACTACGTCGGCTTCCGTTACTTCACCTACCGCGACCGCGACCTGGGGGGCCGCCGTCGCGAGATGATCCTCTTCGTCCTGTTCAGCCTGATCGGCATGGTCATCGAGAGCGGCGTGCTCTACGTCGCCACGTACGGCTTCGGCTGGGACAGCTCGCTGCAGAACAACGTCTTCAAGTTCCTCGGCATGGCCGTGGCCACCGTCTTCCGCTTCTGGTCCTACCGGACCTGGGTCTTCCAGGCCCTGCCCACGCCCGCCGCGCCCTCACTGGTCGTCGAGCAGCGTGACGGCCTGGACGTGCCCGCCGTGACCCCGGTGGCTTCCGCCGTGACCCCGGCCGCCGCTCCCGCCGTGGCCCCGGCCGCGCAGTAGACGAAGCGGAAGGCGCAGCAGAAGTGAGCGACGTACGTACGCCGACCGCCCCCGGGCCCCGCTAGCGCACCGTCTGGGCCGGCTCCGGGCGGGCCGGCGCGGTCCGGCTGAGGAACAGCGCGAACACCGGCGGCTGGCTCTGGAGCAGCTCCAGGCGGCCGCCGTCCGCCTCCGCGAGGTCCCGGGCGACGGCGAGGCCGATCCCGGTGGAGTTGCGGCCGCTGATGGCCCGCTCGAAGATCCGGTTGCCGAGGTCCGGGGGGACGCCGGGACCCTCGTCCGTGACCTCCAGGACGGCCTGGTTGCCGGTCACCCGGGTGCGCAGCGCGACCGTGCCGCCCCCGTGCATCAGCGCGTTCTCCACGAGGGTCGCCAGGACCTGGGAGACCGCCCCCGGGGTGCCGACGGCCCGCATCCCCGTCTTCCCGGAGCGCACGATGGCCCGCCCGGCGCTGCGGTAGGCCGGCCGCCACTCCTCCACCTGCTGTTTGACGACCTCGTCCAGGTCGAAGGGGACCGCCGAGCCGGTCCGCGGGTCCCGCGAGTTCGTCAGCAGCCGCTCGACCACGTCCGTGAGCCGCTCCACCTGGGTGAGGGCGATGGTCGCCTCCTCCCGTACGGTCTCCAGGTCCTCGGTGACGGTGATCTCCTCCAGCCGCATCGACAGCGCCGTCAGCGGGGTCCGCAGCTGGTGGGAGGCGTCCGCGGCGAGCCGGCGCTCGGCGGTGAGCATCCGGGCGATCCGTTCGGCGCTGGAGTCGAGCACGTCGGCGACCCGGTCCAGCTCGGGGACCCCGTAGCGCTTGTGCCGGGGCCGGGGGTCGCCGGAGCCCAGCCGCTCGGCCGTCTCGGCGAGGTCGGTGAGCGGGGAGGCGAGCCGGTTGGCCTGCCGTACGGCGAGCAGGACGGCCGCCACGACCGCCAGCAGCGCCACCGCGCCGACCACCGCGAGGGTGCGCCCGACCTCCCGGGTGACGGTGGAGCGGGACTCCTCCACGGTCACGGACTCGCCCTGCTCCCCGCGGGCGCTGCCCCGGATGACGCTGTCGGGGATCCGGTCGCCGACCTCGACGACCGGCCGGCCCGGGACGGCGATGCGGGCGTACGAGCCCACGTCGAGCTGCTCGGCGAGCGCGGAGGCGTCGACCGGTTTGTTCTCCAGCACGTCCGCCTCGACGATGCCCAGCAGCCGCAGCGCCTCGGACCCGATGCGGTCCTGGGCGCTGCTGGTGATGGTCCGGGTCTCCACGATGACGAGGGAGACCCCGAACACGGCGATCACGACGAGCACCACGGCGAGCGTGGAGTTGATCAGGCGGCGGCGCATGGCTAAGAGGATGCCCTAGCGGACGGGTCGTACCGGCCCGGCTCCCGCTCAGCTCTTCTCGAAGCGGAACCCGACGCCCCGGACGGTGGCGATGTAGCGGGGGTTCGCGGCGTCGTCGCCCAGCTTCTTGCGCAGCCAGGAGATGTGCATGTCCAGGGTCTTGGTGGAGGACCACCAGGTGGTGTCCCAGACCTCGCGCATCAACTGGTCGCGGGTGACGACCCGGCCCGCGTCGCGGACCAGGACGCGCAGCAGGTCGAACTCCTTGGCGGTGAGCTGGAGCTCCTCCTCCCCCATCCAGGCGCGGTGCGACTCGACGTCGATGCGGACGCCGTGCGTGGCGGGGGTCTGGCCCGCCTCGTTGGCGCCGCGCCGCAGCAGGGCCCGCACGCGGGCCAGCAGTTCGGCCAGCCGGAAGGGCTTGGTCACGTAGTCGTCGGCGCCGGCGTCGAGGCCGACGACCGTGTCGACCTCGTCGGCCCGGGCGGTGAGCACCAGGATCGGGAAGCCGTGGCCCTCGGCGCGCAGTCGCCGGGCCACCTCCAGGCCGTCCATGCCGGGCAGTCCCAGGTCCAGGACGACGAGGTCGACGCCGCCCTGCAGTCCGGCTTCCAGGGCGGTGGGGCCGTCTTCCCGGACCTCGACCTCGTAGCCCTCCCGGCGCAGGGCACGGGCCAGGGGTTCCGAGATGGATGCGTCGTCCTCGGCGAGCAGTACACGCGTCATGTGGGTGATGGTAGTCCGCGGCGGGTCGAAGGAGGCGCGTGCCCGCGAACCCCTCTCTATCTGGGCTTATGAACTACTAACGGCCTTCGAATATGGTGAAACGGTTCCCCGGAATCCTGTGATCCATATCTCAAGTCCTTCCATATGCCGCAGTGTCCTGTCGTATGGTGGCGAGACGCCTGATGCACTACCCAGGGGATCTTTGTGCCGAAAAGCGAGCCAAAGACCTCAAATTCTGCTCTGGTCGGTCGCAGCCGGCCCAGATGACAGTGAATGACCTGTGGGCCGGGCCCCGAACGCGAAGTGCGTACGGGGCGTGGATCCCGGTGACTGCTGTCCCTTCGTCTCCCCGACCGGAGCCGAGACCCCCGGGCGTGGGGTGGGACACCCGTCTGCCGGTGCCGGCCACCCCCCACCGGGCGCTGCACAGCTCACGAAGCCGAGCGTCCCGAGCAAGCAAGGATCGACCATGGCTTCCAGCCTGACGAAGGACTCGGCGGCGACTCCGTCCACCGAGAAGACCTTCTTCGGCCACCCCCGTGGCCTGGCCACTCTGTTCATGACCGAGATGTGGGAGCGGTTCAGCTTCTACGGCATGAAGGCCCTTCTCCTCGTCTACCTGCTCTCGGGTGGCCCGGACGCCAAGAAGGGCAGCCTGGCCG
This sequence comes from Streptomyces sp. NPDC102258, assembly GCF_055584685.1. Lineage (NCBI taxonomy): Bacteria > Bacillati > Actinomycetota > Actinomycetes > Kitasatosporales > Streptomycetaceae > Streptomyces > Streptomyces sp. NPDC102258. Next base: position 255,237 of record NZ_JBVJLO010000009.1, on the reverse strand, counting down.
GCGGTATCGGGATGGACGAGGGCACGGCGATCACCGTGTTCTCCATCTACGTCTCCATGGTCTACCTCCTCGCCATGCCCGGCGGCTGGCTGGGCGACCGCGTGTGGGGCCCCCGCAAGACCGTGACCATCGCGGCCGTGACGATCATGTCCGGCCACATCGTCCTCGCCCTCCCGGGCGGCGGCACCTTCTTCTTCGGTCTCGCGCTGGTGGCCATCGGCTCCGGTCTGCTGAAGGCCAACATCTCGACGATGGTCGGCCAGCTGTACAAGGACGCGAACGACCCGCGTCGTGACGGCGGCTTCACGATCTTCTACATGGGCATCAACATGGGCGCCTTCTTCGCCCCGCTGCTCATCGGCACCGTCGGCCAGAAGGTCAACTGGCACCTCGGCTTCGCGCTCGCCGCGGTCGGCATGGGCATCGGTCTGGTGGCCTTCCTGCTGGGCACCAAGAACCTCAACCCGGTCAGCTCGGTCGTCCCCAAGCCGCTGTCGGCCGAGGAGCGCGCCTCCTGGCTCCGCAAGATCGCCATCGCGGTCGCGATCGTGGCCGTGTTCTACACCGCCGTCGGCATGGCCGGCATGTTCACCAAGGCGTGGGCGACGATCCCGCTGACCCTGGTCGGCCTGATCGTCCCGACCGGTGTCCTGATCCGCATCAAGCGGGACAAGGACCTCGACCGCGGCGAGCAGTCGAAGATGACCGGCTACATCTGGTTCTTCGTCGCCGCCGCCGTCTTCTGGATGATCTACGACCAGGGCGCCTCGACCGTCCAGTCCTTCGGTGAGACCAAGGCCGCCGGCTCGCTGCTCGGCTTCGAGTTCCCCTCGTCCTGGTACCAGTCCCTGAACCCGGTCTTCATCATGGCGCTGGCCCCGGTCTTCGCCTGGATCTGGCTGTGGCTGAACCGCAAGGGCAACGAGCCCTCCACGGTCGGCAAGTTCGCGGCGGGCCTGTTCTTCGTCGGCGTCTCGTTCTTCTTCTTCCTGGTCCCGATCGCCCTGGCGGCGAACGGCCACGAGGTCAGCCCGATGTGGCTGGTCGGCATCTACCTGATCCAGACGGTCGGCGAGCTGTGCATCTCCCCGGTCGGCCTCTCGGTCACCACGAAGATGGCGCCCGCCAAGTACGCCTCGCAGATGATGGGTGTCTGGTTCCTGGCGGTCACCGCCGGCGACTCCGTCACCAGCCTGCTGTCCGACCCCGCCGTGTTCGGCATCGACCTCAACGGCACCAGCGCCGTGGCGATCGAGGCCACCCTGGCCTGCCTGGCGGCGGTCGCGGTGTTCATGTACCGCAGGAAGGTCAAGACGCTCATGGGCGACGTGCGCTGACGCACCGCCGCCCCCGCGCGGAGAACGGCCCGGCACACCGGAAGGTGTGCCGGGCCGTTCTTTTTTCCGACGCGGCCGAAAACGTACGGTGAATTCGGCGGAAATCAAGCCATCGAGTCCGCTTCATTTCGGGTGGAAAACCCGCCGGGGGAGGGTGTCAACCCCCGGCCGGCCATGGCGTGCGGTCCGGTACGGGTGCGCGCGCCGTGCGGAGCCGCACGGGCCGGACCGGGCCGGGGCCGTCAGCGCGGCCCCGGCGGGCAGGACGGACACGCCCTGCGCGGGTACCGCTCCTTTTGCGGAATAGGGAACAGGGAGAGAAAAGCGAAAAGCACCGGAAAGGGCAGTCGCCCGCCGGCGGACCGGGCTTCTTTTTCGGCAAGCGGGCCGACCGCACGCGCCCGGTACGAAAAGGCGCGCGCACCCCGCCGTCGGACGGAATGCGCGCGCTGCTTTTATCGGATTTCATTTCCCGGGGTCATGCGCCGTTCAGCGGTTGCCGCGCAGCCGGCGCCAGGGGGTGAAGGTGAAGACCGCCGCGCCGAGGAGGATCACGGTGCCGGCGACGAGGGCGAGGGCCTTGACGCCGCCCGCGTCCTCGGCGCCGGTCTCGGCGAGGCCGCCGGAGGCGGCGCTGCCGCCCGTGGTGCCGGAGGTGGTGGTGCCCGAGGTGGTGGCGCCGGTGGTGCCGCCCGGCTGGGCGGTGGTGTCCAGCTCCAGCGAGACGCCGCTGCTGGCCGCCTTGCAGGGCACGTTGATCGGGGTGGAGCCGGGGGCCATCGTGACGTCGATCGTCAGCTGGTCGGGGCTCAGCGTCACCTTGCCCGATGCGCCCGGCTTGTAGGTGCCGGTCATGTCGCTGAGGCTGACCGGCGCCTTGTCCGGGATGGGCTCCGCGTTGGCCGGGCCGGTGACCTTGACGGAACCGCTGTCGGCGCCGCCGAGCTTGACGTCCATCGAGGGCTTGAGGGCCCCGGCGGGCAGGGCCATGGGCGCGGCCATCGCGCCCTTGGCGGTCTTGACGGTGAGGTCGTAGTTCCCGCCGTTCTTCTTGGCGCTGATGGTGACCGGCGTCTTGATCCCGCCGGGGACCACCGCCCCGCAGTCGTACGCGACCTCGACGGCCTTGCCCGGGAAGTCGGTCTGGCCGCCGCTGCCGCCGGTGGTCGCCCCGCCGGTGGTCGCGCCCCCGGTCGTCGCGCCGCCCGTGGTGGCCCCGCCGGTGGTCGCGCCGCCGGTGGTGGCTCCGCCCGTGGTGGCCCCGCCAGTCGTCGCGCCGCCCGTCGTCGCGCCGCCCGTCGTCGCCCCGCCGGTCGTCGTGCCCCCGGTCGTCGTGCCGCCGGTGCTGCCCGCCGAGACGTCGATCGTGGCCCCGCCGCTCACCTCACCCGTCGGTCCGCACTTGGTGACGAACGTGCCGAAGGGGAAGCTGACCGCGACCTCGTACCTGCCGGGGGTCAGGGTGATCTTCCCGGCCTTGGCCAGCTTCAGCTTGCCCTTCATGACGGACATGACCATCGGCGCCTTCTTGGGGATCTCGGGGTTCTTCTTCTCCCCGACCACCTGCAGCTCGCCCGCGCCCCCGCCGAGCGTGATCCAGCCCGTGGGCAGGACCGCGTCCTTCGGTATCACCATCAGGTCGGTGGTGTTCGAGGCCGGCTTGACGGTCTCCCAGGACACGTCGACCTCGTCTCCCACCTTCGCCGTGGCGGGCGCCGTGATCCTGGCGGTGGTCTCGCCCTCCACCGGGTCGCCGCCGCCGGCCGGCGGTACGCACCTGACCTTGTACGTGGCGTCGGCGGCCTGGGCGGGCGAGGCCGCCATGGCGATTCCCGCGCCGCTGAGCAGCAGCGCGGCCGCGGCCGCGCTCACCCTCCGTTGGCTCTTCACGAGTGTCCCTTCGTCGTCGGACCGGTGTTCTCGGACGGTGCGGATGTCTGTGGGGGGCGCGGCGGGCCGGGCGCCGGGGCCGGTTCCGGGGTGAACCAGGGCAGGGCCGGCCCGGAGCCCCCCGGCGGCGGCGGCTCCGGTACGGGTCCCCGTACGGTGGTGAAGCGCGGCAGCCGGGCCGTCACCGCCGTGGCGGCGTGGCGGCGGTTCGCGCCGCCGGGCACGGCGGCCCGCGGGCGGACCCGGTCGACGACGGCCATGCCGAGCCGGAAGAGGGCCGTCGGGATCACCACCAGGAGCAGGCCCCAGAACAGCAGCACCCCGTACGGGCGGTCCACGCCCCACGGCTGGGCCGCCAGGACGGTGTCCCCGTACTTGAGGGAGACGGTGTAGTCGCCGTGCGCGCCGGCCGGGAGTTCCACGTCCAGCGCGATCTCGGCCTTGCCGCCGGGTGCGATGGTGCCCTTCCAGCGGGCCTCCTCCCAGCGCGGGGCGAAGACCCCGTGGGCGGTGCCGAGCTGGAAGACGGGGTCCTTGACGGGCGCCGGGCCGAGGTTGCCGACGGTGGCCGTGAACCTCCGGCTCGGCGGGGCCCCGAACCAGGTCAGTACGCCGTCGTCGCCCTTGAGGCGGACCCCGGTGAGCAGGGCGAGGCGGCCGGTGCCGGATTCCGCGGGCAGGTCGGCCACCGGATGGTCGGTGATCTTCAGCGGGACGGCCACGGTGGACTGGTCCCCGTTGACGGAGGTCACGTTCACCACGCAGGGACACGGCTTGGGCGGCGCCACGACCGGCAGCCGGGCGCCGAAGTGCCCGTCCTCGCCGACCGCGACGGCCACCCCGTCGGCGTTGGCGCAGCTGTTGGTGCCGCCGATCATGTTCTGGCCGCAGACCAGCAGCATGACCAGGGTCCTGGCCTTCCAGCCGGTGCCGTCCACGGTGAGCTCGGTGCCCTTGGCGGCCTCGGTGAGGGAGAGCGTCACGGCGGCTCCGCCGGTGTCGGCGGCGGCCGGGGCGGGGGCGGGGAACAGGACCAGGCAGAGGGCGGCGAGGGCCGCCAGGAGGGCCGCGGCCCGGCCGCGCCCGCGGGGGCCGTTGCGGATGCCGGCGCCGGTCATCTGGGTGCTCCCGTCAGCTCGGGTTCGGGTTCGGGTACGGGCCGTCCGGCCGCCGTACGGGGCCCCGCGGACGGCTCCCCGTCCGGCACCCGGCCGTGCCGGCGCCGTCGTACGAGGAACAGCGCGGCGGCGGCCCCGAGCGCGAGCAGTGCGGCGCCGGTCCGGGAGGCGGCCCCGCCGGGCAGGAACCAGGCCGAGGCCCGCGCGGTGGCCGGGGCGGCGCCCGGGGCGGTCACGGCGAGGGTGAGGACGGCCCGGTCGAGGGCGGGCGCGCCTGGCCAGGGCTCGCTCAGCCGGACCCGCTGACCGGGCAGCAGCTCCACGGGCAGGGCGCGGGCGGCCCGGCCGGGGAGCCCGCCGAAGTGGCCCTCGGCGCGCAGCGCCAGTTCGGGGGTGAGGGCGACGTTGCCCCGGTTGACGAGGGTGTACCCGACGGTGGTGGCCGCGCCCCGGCCGCGTACGGAGACGTCCTCGACGGTGAGCGCGGCGAGCGTCGGGCCGCCGACCCGCAGGTGGACCCGTACGGCCGCCTCGTGCCCGGCCCCGGCGGCGACGACGGCGGCGGGGTGGTCGCCGGGCGGGGCGCCGGGCGGCACGGTGACGGTGAAGGGGACCACCGCGCGGGTGCGGGGCGGGACGGTGACGGTGGCGGCGGCGCCGAAGCCGATCCAGGACCCGGCCCCGGCGGCCTGCCCGGCGGGGCGGACCGCGAGGGCGCCGTCGGGGGTGTTGTAGGCGTCGGCCCCGCGCAGGGTGAGGACCTCTTCCCGGTCGCCGGTGTTGGTGAGGGCGACGCGGTCCTCCAGTACGGCTCCGGCGGTGCCCGCGAGGTAGAAGTACGGGCGCGCGGCGCCGGGACGTCCGGCGGCCGGTTCGGCGCTCCAGCCGGGGTCGTCGGCGGCCGCGGCCGGGGCGCCGTGGAGGGCGGCGGCGGCCAGGAGCACGGCGCCGAGCCGGGTGAGGGTGCGGAGCACGCGCATGGACGGGGCGTCTCCGTTCAGGACCGGCTCCGCCGGGCCCGGCCGCCGCGCCGGGTCAGCCAGAGCGTTCCGGCGGCGCCGGAGAGCAGCACGGTGGCTCCGAGGGTGCCGAGGGCGATCGCGGAGTCGGCGGGTCCGGTCTGCGGCAGGGTGTCGCCGCCCGCGCCGGGGCCGGGCGGCGGGGCGGCGGCGCCGCCGGCCGCGGTGACCTCCAGCTCCAGCGAGGGGCCCGGGCCGTTGCCGGGGGTGCAGGTGGTGGTGGTCCCCATGGCCTTGATGGTGAGGACCCCGGCGGTGAAGGTGACCTTGCCGCTCTTCTTCGGGGTGTAGGTGCCCGACAGGTCGCTGATCTTGATGGGGGTGTTGGCGGGCACGGCCTCGGAGTTGGGCGGGCCGGAGACCGGGACGGCGGTCTTCTCGGCGCCGTCGGCCTGGATGACGGCGCTGGGGCTCATGGCGCCCTTGCCGAGCTCGATGGGGCTGGAGGAGACGCCCTTCTGGAAGGACATCGTGAGCTTGTAGCCGTCGCCCTCCTTGACGGCCTTGATGTCGATGGGCGAGACCGCCGACTTGTCCCCGATGGGGGTCTGGCACTTGTACTCGACGTCGACGACGTTGGCCTGGGCGGCGGGGGCCGTGAGCAGGACCGCCGATCCGGCCAGTGCGGAGGCCAGCGCGAGCGCGGTGGAACGTTTCCGGTCGGACACCTTCGTCTTCCCCTCGGGCCACAAGTTACTGACGACACATCAGATTGGTGGCTCAAGGTACGCCCGGGACCTTACGGAGGGAAGACAAAGGTGCGCGGGACCTCAGACGGCGCGGACCCCGCGCTGCCAGACCGCCGAGACGAGCGGAACGCCGGGCCGGTAGGCGAGGTGGACGTGGCTCGGCGCGTCGAGGAGCACCAGGTCCGCGCGGGCCCCGGGGACGACGCGGCCCAGATCGGTGCGGCGCAGCGCGGCGGCGCCGCCCGCGGTGGCCGACCACAGGGCTTCGTCGGGGGTCATGCCCATGTCGCGGACGGCGAGGGCGACGCAGAACGGCATCGAACTGGTGTAGGAGGAGCCGGGGTTGCAGTCGGTGGACAGGGCGACGGTGGCGCCCGCGTCGAGCAGCCGCCGGGCGTCGGGCCACGGGGCGCGGGTGGAGAACTCGGCGCCGGGCAGCAGGGTGGCGACGGTGGTGCCGGCCGCCTGGGCCAGGGCGTCGACGTCCGCGTCCGTGAGGTGGGTGCAGTGGTCGGCGGAGGCGGCTTCCAGCTCGACGGCGAGCTGGACGCCGGGGCCGTGCGAGAGCTGGTTGGCGTGGATGCGCGGGATCAGCCCGGCGGCGGCGCCCGCGGTGAGGATGGCACGGGCCTGGTCCCCGTCGAAGGCGCCCTTCTCGCAGAAGACGTCCACCCAGCGGGCGTACGGGGCGCAGGCCTCCAGCATGGCGCCGGTGACGAGGGCGACGTAGCCGGCCGGGTCGTCGGCGTAGTCGGGGGAGACGATGTGCGCGCCGAGGTAGGTGACCTCCTCGGTGTGCGCGGCGGCGATGCGCAGGGCGCGGGCCTCGTCGGCGACCGTGAGGCCGTAGCCGGACTTGGTCTCGAAGGTGGTGGTGCCCTGGCGGCGGGCCTCGTCGAGGTGGCGGACGAGGTTGGCCTCCAGCTCGGCGTCGGTGGCGGCGCGGGTGGCGGCGACGGTGGTGCGGATGCCGCCGGCGGAGTAGGCGCGGCCGGACATGCGGGCGTTGAACTCGGCGGTGCGGTCGCCGGCGAAGACGAGGTGGGAGTGGGAGTCGACGAAGCCGGGGATGACGGCGCGGCCCTGCGCGTCGAACGCGGAGTCGGCGGCGGGGGCCCGGTCGGCGGGGCCGGCCCAGGCGATGGTGTCGCCGTCCAGGACGACGGCGGCGTGCTCGATCAGGCCGAGGGGGGTGCCGTTGGCTTCGCCGTGGGTGGGGTCGTTGGTGACGAGGCTGCCGATGTTGGTGATGACGGTGGTGGTCATGGGTTCCTCTCGGGGGTGCGTTTCCCCCACCCCGCCCCTTCCCGAAACCGGGGGCTCCGCCCCCAGACCCCCGCGCCTCAAACGCCGGCGGGGCTGGAATGTGCTGCGCACATCCAGCCCGCGCGGCGTTTGAGCGCACCGGGCGCGCAGCGCCCGGAACGGGGTCCGGGACGGAGCCTCGGTTTCGGGAAGGGGCGGGGTGGGGGATTTCGGCGTCAGCTGCGGACGGCGGCGATGGACTCGGAAAGGGCCGACGCGACGTCCCCGACCAGGGCGTGGGCGCCGTCGCGGACCACGTGCCGGCCCCCGACCACCGTGTGGCGGACGTCGGCGGCCGAGGCCGCGAACACGGCCGTCTCCGCCCCGAGCCTCGGCAGCGGCCCCGCCGTGCGGACCGAGTCCAGCGCGACGGTGGTGAAGTCCGCGAGCGCCCCCGCCTCCAGGCGCCCCGCGTCGGGCCGCCCCAGCGCGGCGTGCCCGTCGGCGGTGGCGGCGGTGAGCAGGGCGTTCGCCGTCCAGTGCCCCCGGGTGTGGCTGCGCAGGCGCTCGTTGAGCTCCATGGCCCGCGCCTCTTCGAGCAGGTCGATCACCGCGTGGCTGTCGCTGCCGAGCGACAGCGGGCTGCCCGCCCGCTGGAGCCGCCCGGCCGGGCCGATGCCGTCGGCGAGGTCGCGTTCGGTGGTGGGGCACATGCAGGTGCCGGTGGTGGTGGCGCCCAGCAGGGCGATGTCGGCGTCGGTGAGGTGCGTGTTGTGCACGCCGGTGGTGCGCGGGCCCAGCACGCCGTGGTCGGCGAGCAGCTGGGTCGGGGTCCGGCCGTGGGCGGCCTGGCAGGCGTCGTTCTCCGCCGTCTGCTCGGAGAGGTGGACGTGCAGCGGCGCCCCCCGCTCCGCCGCCCAGGCGGCCACGGTGGCGAGCTGTCCGGCCGGGACGGCCCGTACGGAGTGGATCGCGGCGCCGATCAGGGCGTGCTCGCGGGGTTTCAGGGCGCCGACCCGCTCGGCCCAGGCGTCGGCGGTGCCGTCGGAGAAGCGCAGCTGGTGCCGGTTCGGGGCCTCGCCGAAGCCCGCGGCGAGGTAGGCGGTGTCGAGGAGGGTGATGCGGATGCCCGCCTCGGCCGCCGCCTCGATCAGGGCCTCGCCCATCGCGTTGGGGTCGGCGTACGGGACGCCGCCGGGGGCGTGGTGGACGTAGTGGAACTCGCCGACGTTGGTGATGCCCGCGAGCGCCATCTCCGCGTACACGGCCCGCGCGAGCGCGAAGTAGGTGTCCGGGGTGAGGTTCTGGGCGACCTGGTACATGAACTCGCGCCAGGTCCAGAAGGTGCCCGAGCCCACCTGGACGAGGGAGCGCAGCGCCCGGTGGAAGGCGTGCGAGTGGGCGTTGGCCAGGCCCGGGACGGTCAGGCCGCGCAGCACCACCGCGCCGGGCGGCGGGGCGTCCACCCCGGTGCGCAGGGCGGCGATCCGCCCGTCGGCGGCCACCTCCAGGGCGACGCCCGGCTCGACATGGGTGCCGAGCCAGGCGTGTTCCAGCCAGTACGTTGTGTGCGCGGTCAGCGGCACGCGAGACCTTCCAGTACGTCGGCGAGGGCGAGGACGCCGGCCACGCAGTCGTCCTCGGCGGCGAACTCCCGCGGGGAGTGGGAGACGCCGGTGGGGTTCCGTACGAACAGCATCGCGGTCGGGACGGCGGCGGAGAGGATTCCGGCGTCGTGTCCCGCTCCGGTACCGAGGACGGGGACGGATCCGCCCAGGATCCGGTCGATCTCGTCGCGCAGGGCGTGCGCGAACTCGACGACCGGGGTGAAGGACTCCCGTACGACGTCGAGGTCGATGCCGTCCCGCTCGGCGTGTTCGCGGGCGGCCTTCTCGACGGCGGTGACGACCGTGTCGAGGGTGGCCTGGTCGGCGGCCCGGGAGTCGAGCCAGCCGCGGACGAGCGAGGGGATGGCGTTGACCCCGTTGGGCTCGACGGCGACCTTCCCGAAGGTGGCGACGGCCCCGGCGAGGGCCGCTTCGCGGCGGGCGGCCAGGACGGTGGCCGCGTAGGCGAGCATCGGGTCGCGGCGGTCGGCCAGGCGGGTGGTGCCGGCGTGGTTGGCCTCGCCGTGGAAGTCGAAGCGCCAGCGGCCGTGCGGCCAGATCGCGGAGGCGATGCCGACCCGGTCACCGGACAGGTCGAGGGCGCGGCCCTGTTCGACGTGCAGTTCGACGAAGGCGCCGATACGGGCGAGGCGTTCGGGATCGGCCCCGATGGTCTCCGGGTCGTAACCGGCCCGCTCCATGGCCTGCGGCAGGCCGACGCCGTCGCCGTCGCGCAGGGCGTACGCCTTCTCCTTGGTCAGCTGTCCGGCGGCGAGCCGGGAGCCGACGCAGGCCAGCCCGAAGCGGGCGCCTTCCTCGTCGCCGAAGTTGGTGATGGCCAGCGGCCGGGTGAACGCCGCGCCCCGGGCGCGCAGTTCGTCCAGGGCCGCGAAGGAGGAGACCACGCCGAGGGGGCCGTCGAAGGCCCCGCCGTCGGGGACGGAGTCCAGGTGGGAGCCGGTGACGACGGCGTCGCCCGCGAGGGGGTCGCCGAGCCAGGCCCACTGGTTGCCGTTGCGGTCGCTCTCGTACGTGAGCCCGCGCGACTCGGCCTGCGCCCGGAACCAGGCCCGGCAGTCGGCGTCGGCGCCGGTCCAGGCGTAGCGGCGGTAGCCGCCGGAGCCGGCGTGGCGGCCGAGGGGGGCGAGGTCGGCCCACATGGCGTGGAAGCTCGCACCGCCCGGCGCCGGGGCGGAGGCCGCGGGGGCCGGGCCGGAGCCCGAGGGGGCCGCGCCCGGGGCCGGGTCCGGGGCGGCCGACCAGCCGGAATCGGAGGTCACTCGGAGTCACCCTCGCGCATCGGGACGCGGACGCCGCGCTCGTCCGCGACCGTCTCGGCGATGTCGTAGCCGGCGTCGACGTGGCGGATGACGCCCATGCCCGGGTCGTTGGTGAGGACGCGGCGGATCTTCTCGCCGGCCAGCGGGGTGCCGTCGGCGACGGTGACCTGGCCCGCGTGGATCGAGCGGCCCATGCCGACGCCGCCGCCGTGGTGGATGGAGACCCAGGACGCGCCGGAGGCGACGTTGACCATGGCGTTGAGCAGCGGCCAGTCCGCGATCGCGTCGGAGCCGTCGAGCATGGCCTCGGTCTCGCGGTACGGGGAGGCCACCGAGCCGCAGTCGAGGTGGTCGCGGCCGATGGCGAGCGGGGCGGCCAGCGTGCCGTCGGCGACCATGTCGTTGAAGCGCTCGCCGGCCTTGTCGCGCTCGCCGTAGCCGAGCCAGCAGATGCGCGCGGGCAGGCCCTGGAAGTGGACGCGCTCCCCGGCCATCTTGATCCAGCGGTGCAGGGACTCGTTCTCCGGGAACAGCTCCAGCATCGCCTTGTCGGTCTTGTGGATGTCCGAGGCTTCGCCGGAGAGGGCCGCCCAGCGGAAGGGGCCCTTGCCCTCGCAGAACAGCGGGCGGATGTAGGCGGGGACGAAGCCGGGGAAGGCGAAGGCGCGGTCGTAGCCGGCCAGCTGGGCCTCGCCGCGGATGGAGTTGCCGTAGTCGAAGACCTCGGCGCCCGCGTCCATGAAGCCGACCATGGCCTCGACGTGCGTGGCCATGGACTCGCGGGCGCGGGTGGTGAAGCCGGCCGGGTCCTTGGCCGCGTAGTCGGCCATGTCGTCGAAGGCGACACCGGTCGGCAGGTAGGCGAGCGGGTCGTGGGCGGAGGTCTGGTCCGTCACGATGTCGATCGGGGCGCCCTCGGCGAGCATCTGCGGCAGCAGGTCCGCCGCGTTGCCGAGCAGGCCGATGGAGAGCGGCTTGCGGGCGTCGCGCGCCTCGACGGCGAGCTGGAGCGCGTGGCGCGGGTTGTCGGCCTTCACGTCCAGGTAGCGGTGTTCGATGCGCCGCTCGATGGCGCGCGGGTCGACGTCGATGCAGATCGCGACGCCGTCGTTCATCGTCACGGCCAGCGGCTGGGCGCCGCCCATGCCGCCGAGACCGGCGGTCAGGGTGATGGTGCCGGCCAGCGTCCCGTTGAACTTCTTCGCGGCGACGGCCGCGAAGGTCTCGTACGTGCCCTGGAGGATGCCCTGGGTGCCGATGTAGATCCACGAACCGGCGGTCATCTGCCCGTACATGGTCAGGCCCAGGTGCTCCAGGCGGCGGAACTCCTCCCAGTTGGCCCAGTCGCCGACCAGGTTGGAGTTGGCGAGCAGCACGCGCGGCGCCCACTCGTGGGTCTGCATCACGCCGACCGGGCGGCCGGACTGGACGAGCATCGTCTCGTCCTGCTTCAGGGTCCGCAGGGTGCGCACCATGGCGTCGTACGAGCGCCAGTCGCGCGCGGCCTTGCCGGTGCCGCCGTAGACGACCAGCTTGTCGGGGTGCTCCGCGACCTCGGCGTCGAGGTTGTTCTGCAGCATGCGCAGGGCGGCCTCCTGCTGCCATCCCAGGGTGCTGAGCTCGGTGCCTCGCGCGGCCCGTACGGGGCGGGGTCCTGACATGGCGGGTGCCTCCAGACGATGTTGGTCAATCCATTCACATCCTCTCTGGATGAATAGATCCAGTCAACAGCTGCACGGGGACCGGCTGGATGATGGGATGGCGGGCATGGCCGACCAGACGCACCCCCGTACGCCTGAACCCGACCCCACCGCCCTGCGTGACCTGGCCGTACGCGCTGCGGTCGAGCAGGGCCTGCTGGACGCCGAGCCGGTCGTCTGCCTGCTGGACGTGGCCGGGATCCGGGCCTCCGCCGCCGCCCTGACCGCCGCCTTCGCGGCCGCCGCCGCCCCCGGCACCCCCCTCCTGCACACCTTCGCCGTGAAGGCCGCCCCGCTCGTCCCCGTCCTGCGGCTGCTCGCGGACGCCGGGATCGGCTGCGAGGTCGCCAGCCCCGGCGAACTGGCACTGGCCCGCGCGGCCGGGGTCCCGGCGGAGCGGACCGTGCTGGACTCCCCCGCCAAGACGGAGGTCGAGCTGCGCGAGGCCCTGGCCCTCGGCATCGCCGTCAACGCCGACAACGCGCAGGAACTCGCCCGGCTCGACGCCCTGGCGCCCGCCGGCAACCGCTCCCCCCTCGGGCTGCGGATCAACCCGCAGACCGGCGCCGGCACCATCGACGCCCTGTCCACGGCCACCTCCACCTCCAAGTTCGGCTTCCCGCTGCGCGACCCCGGCGCGCGGGAGCGGCTCGTACGGGCCTTCCTCGACCGGCCGTGGCTGACCCGGCTGCACACCCACTCGGGCTCGCAGGGGGTGCCGCTGTCGCTGATCGCCGAGGGCGTACGGGAGGTGCACGCGCTGGCGCAGGAGATCAACGCGGCGGCCGGGACGCGCCGCATCGACACCCTCGACATCGGCGGGGGCCTGCCGGTGAACTTCGCCTCCGACGCGCACACGCCGGCGTACGCGGCCTACGTGGACGCCCTGCGCGCGGCCGTCCCGGCGCTCTTCGACGGCTCGTACGGGCTGGTCACCGAATTCGGGCGGTCCCTGCTGGCCAAGCACGGGCTGATCCTGGCCCGGGTCGAGTACACGAAGGAGACCGGCGGGCGCCCCATCGCGCTCACCCACGCGGGGGTCCAGCTGGCCACCCGTACGGTGTACGCCCCGGCGTCCTGGCCGCTGCGGATCCTCCCGTACGACGCCAAGGGCGCCCCGCGCACCGGCGACCGCGTCGCCCAGGACATCGCCGGCCCGGCCTGCTTCGCGGGGGACCTGCTCGCCACCGCACGGGAGCTGCCGCGGCTGCACCCGGGGGACGTGATCGCCGTCCCGGACACGGGGGCGTACTTCTTCACCGCCCACTACGGCTACAACAGCCTCCCCCGCCCGGCCGTCCACGGCTTCACGGCCACCGCGCGGGGCGACGTCCGCTTCGCCCTGGCCCGCCCGGCCCAGTCCGTCGAGTCCCTCGTCACCGAGGCGGGCGGCGCCCACCGCGACGCGCTGCTCGGAGCGGGGCCGGCGTAGCCGCGAGGGCGTCCCGGGGCCCGGGCGGTTCCCGGCGGCCCCGGGGCCTCACTCCACGAACAGCCCGCGCGCGGCGGCCCGCGCGTCGAAGGCCTCCAGGCGGGCCTGCGCGTCCGGCAGCGCGTCCGCCATCGCCTCCAGCAGCACCCGCCCCAGCAGCATCGGGGCGCACGCCGTGTCGAAGGCCAGCCCGGTGCCGACCGGCGCCGGGATGAGCAGGTCGCTGTGGCGGGCGACGGGCGCGAACGCCGAGTCGGCGACCGTCACCACCCGCAGCCCGGCCCCCCGCGCGTGATCCAGCGCCTCCACGACCTCGCGGGGGTGGCGGGGCAGCGCGAAGCACAGCAGCGCCGAGGCCCCGGCGGCGGCCGCCGCGTCGATCCGGTCGGCGAGCATGGAGCCGCCCTCGTCCAGGAGCCGTACGTCCGGGTGCACCTTCGCCGCGAAGTACGCGAACCCGCGCGCCTGCGAGGACGCCGCCCGCAGCCCCAGCACCGGCAGCGGGGCCGAGGCGGCCAGCAGCCGGCCCGCCTCCTCGACCGGCGCCGGATCCGCGAGCAGCGCCGAGAGCCGCCGCAGGTTCTCGATCTCCCCCTGGACGGCCTGCTGGTACTCGTTGTACGCGTCCTCGCGCGCGGGCTCCGGCCGCCCGGCGGGGGCCACCTCGCGCAGGTGGCGCCGCAGCGCCGGGTACCCGTCGAACCCCAGCGCCACCGCGAACCGGGTCACCGACGGCTGGCTCACCCCGGCCAGCTCGGCGAGCTCCACGCTCGACAGGAAGGGCACCTCCGCCGCGCCGCGCACCATGCAGTGCGCGATCCGCCGCTGCGTCGGCGTCAGCCGGTGCCCCTCGAACAGCTTCTGCAGCCGTGCGGCCGGGCTGTCGCTCATGGCCGTCCCTCCGTCCCGCTCCCGGCGTCCCCGGTGAGATATTCAGTCACGGTGCACTCTGCATGTGGTTATGCAGGACGGCAACCCGCGCCCGCGATCCGGATACGGGGGCTAACCCCAGTGCCCGGGGCTCCGCCGGTTCCTAGGGTGGGCGCATGACAGCCTCAGCCCACTCCCCGCAGGCCCAGGAGCTCGAAAAGGAGCTCGCCGCGACCCTCGAAGCCCGGCGGGAGCTGGGACCGGAGTACGAGGCCGCCCTCGTGGCCTCCTTCGTCGAGAAGGTCGACACCCAGGTCCGGCGCCGGCTGGCCGAGGACCGGCTGCGCACGGCCCGCGGCGGCCCCGGGGAGGCGGACTCCGCGGTCGGCGCCTTCGGGGAACGCTTCGGCTTCGCGATCGTCACGCTCGTGCTGGCGATCCCCCTGTCGGCGATCGGCGCCGCCCAGGCGGGCATCGGCGGCCTCCTGGTGGCCTGGGCAGGCATCCTGGGCGTCAACTTCGCCCACGCCACCCACCGCCTCCGCCGCGACCGTACGACGTGACCAACCGCCCCAGACTGCCCGCGACCCCCGCCACGGCCCTGACCCCCAGCGGCCCCGCCACGGCCTGACCGCCCACGGCCTGACCGCCCGTGGCCTGACCGCCCGTGGCCCCGTCGCCCCACAGGCCTCGCAGCCCGCACAGGCTCGCAGCCCTCACAGATTTCGCAGCCCGCACGGGGCTCCCGAGCCGAAGGGGCGCGCCGGGGGAACAGGCCCGGCCGCGCGAAGGAAACCGCGAGGAACGAGCGGTTTCCGAGCACGGCCGGGCCTGTGAGCCCGGCAAAGGCGCCCCGGAGGCGAGGGAACCCCAAAAAAGGGGGGGACCGCCGGCACCCCCGGCCAAAGCCGGGGGGCGGGACGACGGCGGTCCCCGCGAGGGACACGGGCCGGGTCAGGGCCGGCCGCGTCCATGGCGTCCGCGCGGTCCGGGAGCCGCTCCGGAGGCGCGCCGACGCCGTTCGTGGCGCCGGCGGGGGTCCCGGTCTCCCGGGGTTCCCTGCCGACGACCACCACTGTGCCGGGGCCGTGTTAAGCCGGTGCTGCCGCCACGTGTCGGGCTCGTACCGTTTGCGCGTCGTGTGACTACTTCGCGCCCTTGGCGAGGAACGCCAGCAGGTCCTGGCGGCTGACGACCCCGGTGGGCTTGCCCTCGACCAGCACGATCGCCGCGTCGGCCTCGCCCAGCACCGCCATCAGCTCGGTCACCGGTTCGCCGGAGCCGACCTGCGGCAGCGGCGCGCTCATGTGCTTCTCCAGCGGGTCGCCGAGGGAGGCGCGCTGCGCGAACAGCGCCGCGAGCAGTTCCTTCTCCACCACGGAGCCGATGACCTCGGCGGCCATCACGTCGGGGTGGCCGGCGCCGGGCTTGACGATCGGCATCTGCGAGACGCCGTACTCGCGCAGGACCTCGATGGCCTGGCCGACGGTCTCCTCGGGGTGCATGTGGACGAGGGAGGGGATGCCGCCGTCCTTGTCCGCGAGGACCGCGCCGATGCGGGCCGCGGGGCCCGCGTCCTCCAGGAAGCCGTGTCCGGCCATCCACTCGTCGCTGAAGATCTTGCTCATGTAGCCGCGGCCGCTGTCCGGCAGCAGGACGACGACCACGTCGTCCGGGCCCAGCCCCTCGGCGGCCTTCAGCGCCGCGACGACGGCCATGCCGCAGGAGCCGCCGACGAGGAGGCCCTCCTCCTTGGCGAGGCGGCGCGTCATCTGGAAGGAGTCCTTGTCGGACACCGCGATGATCTCGTCGGTGACGTTCGGGTCGTAGGCGGTCGGCCAGAAGTCCTCGCCGACGCCCTCGACCAGGTACGGGCGGCCGGAGCCGCCCGAGTAGACCGAGCCCTCGGGGTCGGCGCCGATGACCTTCACGTTCCCGCCGCTGACCTCCTTGAGGTAGTTGCCGGTGCCGGAGATCGTGCCGCCCGTGCCGACGCCGGCGACGAAGTGGGTGATCTTCCCGTCCGTCTGCTCCCACAGCTCGGGACCGGTGGTCTCGTAGTGCGAGCGCGGGTTGTTCGGGTTGCTGTACTGGTCGGGCTTCCAGGCACCGGGGGTCTCGCGGACCAGGCGGTCGGAGACGTTGTAGTACGAGTCCGGGTGCTCGGGGTCGACCGCGGTCGGGCAGACCACGACCTCGGCGCCGTACGCGCGCAGCACGTTGATCTTGTCCAGGGACACCTTGTCAGGGCAGACGAAGATGCACTTGTAGCCCTTCTGCTGGGCCACGATGGCGAGTCCGACACCGGTGTTGCCACTGGTGGGCTCCACGATGGTGCCACCGGGCTTGAGGGCACCGCTCTGCTCGGCGGCCTCGATCATCCGGACGGCGATCCGGTCCTTCACGGATCCGCCGGGGTTGAAGTACTCGACCTTCGCAAGGACGGTGGCCCGCAGGCCTTCGGTCACACGGTTGAGCTTCACCAGCGGGGTGTTGCCGACGAGGCTGATCATCGAGTCGTGGAATTGCACCATGTTCTCCAGGGAGGGGACTCCACGGGTTCTCCGGGAGGTTTGGCCAGAGTATGCGGAAAGGGATTGGCCGACCGTGCGTACGGGGCAGGAAGGTCAACAAGAGCGAGGGAGGTGGCCTGAAGGGTGTCCAGGGCGAGAACGGCCCGCCGGATCGCGGCGGGGGCAGCGTACGGCGGGGGCGGACTCGGACTGGTGGGGGTCGCCGCGGTCGGTCTGGTACTGGCGGAGGTGCAGTTCGCGAAGCGGACGGTGGGCAACGGGCTGCCGGATCCGCCGCGTGCCGACGGTCTGTACGGGAGCGAGTTCTCCGGGCCGGAGCTGAGTCCGGGACCGCTGCGGATGGGCATGCTGGGCGATTCGACGGCCGCCGGTCTGGGCGTGCGGCGGGCCCGCCAGACGCCGGGCGCGCTGCTGGCCTCGGGCCTCGCGGCGGTGGCGGAGCGGCCGGTGGTGCTGCGGAACGTGGCGCTGTCGGGGGCCATGTCCGACGATCTGGACCGCCAGGTGGGGCTGCTGCTGGACGGGGACGCGCCGCCGCCGGACGTCTGCGTGATCATCATCGGCGCGAACGACGTGACCAAGCGGATGCCGCTCACCCAGTCGGTGCGGCTGCTGACGGCGGCCGTGCGCCGGCTGCGGCTCGCGGGCGCCGAGGTGGTGGTCGGCACCTGCCCCGACCTGGGCACGATCGAGCCGGTGTACCAGCCGCTGCGGTGGATGGCCCGACGGGTCTCGCGGCAGCTGGCCGCCGCGCAGACCATCGGCGTCGTGGCGCTGGGCGCGCGCACCATCTCCATGGGGGACCTGCTGGGGCCGGAGTTCGCGGCGAACCCGCGCGAGATGTTCGGTCCGGACTCCTACCACCCCTCGGCGGAGGGGTACGCGACGGCCGCGATGGCGGTGCTGCCGACGCTGTGCGCGGCGCTGGGCCTGTGGCCGGGTTCCGACCGGCTGGACGTGTCGCGCGACGAGGACATGCTGCCGGTGGCGAAGGCGGCGTCCGCGGCGGCGGGCGAGGCGGGTACGGAGGTCACCCCGGCCCGCGGCCCCTGGGCCCTGCTCAAGCACCGCCGCCGGCGCCGGGTGCCGGATGTGGTGGCGGCCCCGTCGCCGCCGGGACACTGACGCCGACCGCGGGTCCGGCCGCGCCGGGATCCCGGTACGGGCTGCGGGGCGGCGAACAGCGGCGCCCGGCCACGGTCCGGCGCCGCCGGCGGGTGAGGCGCGGACCCGGGAGCACGGCCCCGCGAACCGGGCGGGCGGCGGGACACTGGAGGGGCCCCGGCCCCGGCCGGAACCCGTGAAGCGACGGGGGTCACACATCCAGGGCGGTGACCTCGACCGTACGGGGCGGTAACTTCGCTTGCGGTCCCGCAACGACGCACCCCCTTGGAGCCCCGATGCCCGAAGCCGTCATCGTTTCCACCGCCCGTTCCCCGATCGGGCGCGCCTTCAAGGGGTCCCTCAAGGACGTCCGCCCGGACGACCTGACGGCGACGATCATCCAGGCCGCCCTCGCGAAGGTCCCCGGACTGGACCCGCGCGACATCGACGACCTGATGCTCGGCTGCGGCCTCCCCGGCGGCGAGCAGGGCCACAACCTCGCCCGTATCGTCGCCGTCCAGATGGGCATGGACTTCCTGCCGGGCGCCACCATCACCCGGTACTGCTCCTCCTCCCTGCAGACCTCCCGCATGGCGCTGCACGCCATCAAGGCGGGCGAGGGCGACGTGTTCATCTCGGCCGGCGTCGAGATGGTCTCCCGGTCCGTGAAGGGCAGCTCCGACGGCATGCCGGACACCCACAACCCGCTCTTCGCGGACGCCGAGGCCCGGACCGCCGAGGTCGCCCAGAGCACGGGCGCGTCCTGGCACGACCCGCGCGAGGACGGCCTCGTCCCGGACGCCTACATCGCGATGGGGCAGACCGCCGAGAACCTGGCCCGCCTCAAGGGCGTGACCCGCCAGGACATGGACGAGTTCGGCGTGCGCTCGCAGAACCTCGCCGAGGCCGCCCTGAAGAACGGCTTCTGGCAGCGCGAGATCACCCCGGTCACCACCCCGGACGGCACCGTGGTCTCCGCCGACGACGGCCCGCGCGCCGGCGTCACGCTGGAGGGCGTGCAGGGCCTCAAGCCCGTCTTCCGCCCCGACGGCCTGGTCACGGCCGGCAACTGCTGCCCGCTGAACGACGGCGCCGCCGCGCTGGTCATCATGAGCGACACCAAGGCGCGCGAGCTGGGCCTGACCCCGCTGGCCCGCATCGTGTCCACCGGCGTCACGGGCCTCTCCCCCGAGATCATGGGCCTGGGCCCGGTGGAGGCCTCCAGGCAGGCCCTCAAGCGCGCCGGGCTGACCGTCGGTGACATCGACCTGTTCGAGATCAACGAGGCCTTCGCGGCCCAGGTCATCCCCTCCTACCGGGACCTGGAGATCCCGCTGGAGAAGCTGAACGTCAACGGCGGCGCCATCGCCGTCGGTCACCCGTTCGGGATGACCGGCGCCCGCATCACCGGCACGCTGATCAACAGCCTGCAGTTCCACGACAAGCAGTTCGGCCTGGAGACCATGTGCGTCGGCGGCGGCCAGGGCATGGCCATGGTGATCGAGCGGCTCAGCTGAGCCGGACGCCGTAGCGGAGGGTGAGGGCCCGGTAGCGCCCGGGCGCGGCCCCCCAGGCCCCGCAAGGAATCCTCCCGGTCGCCGCGCCCGGCCGACGCCGGATCCAACCCCGTCGCGGCCGAGCTGTGACCGAATCTCCCCCAGGATGTGACCTACATCCTGGGGGTTCGGCATTTCCCCAGGTCAGCGGCCCTCCCCCCAAGGTCGCCAGGCCGAAAGACCTGTCCAATTCATGACGTAATGCACTGCACGCCATTCCCAGCGGAGGACAAGCTGATGTAGGAAGTCGGGGGATCGAATCAATCAGGAGTTAGTCAGTGAGCGCCATGTCTCTTGCCCTGCTGCTGACCACGGCCGCTGCCACGGCCGTGGGCGCTGCTGCGCTGCACGCCGTCCACGGACTGCGCAAGCAGGTCACGGCCCTGCGCGGTGAGCTGGCGGCGCCGGCCCACCCGCACGCCGCGACCGTCCCGCACGCGCGCAGCGCCGTGGCGTCCCCCGCCGCGGAGATACGAGCCGCCGTCGCCGAGGCCCTCGCCGAGGAGCGCGAGCGCGAGCTGGCCGAAGCGCGGGCCTTCTGGGCCGCGCAGGAGGCCCGCGACGCCGCCGACGCCCCCTCGCTGCTGGGCGGCCTGTCCGGCCTCGGCGAGGAGGGCCCGCTCTTCCTGCCCCGGCAGTCGGACCTGGTCGGCCTGGAGCCGGTCCTGGGCGACGACCTCCTCGCGGGGGGCCTCTCCCTGCCGGACGCCGCGGCGGAGTACCCGGAGGACTCGGCCGAGCTGGCCGCGGCCCGCCGGCGTCACCCCTCGCACCCCGACTTCGTCCCGGTCCAGTCGCACCCCGGCGCCGACCACGAGCGCACGGTCAGCCGCCTGGAGGAGCTCGCGGAGGCCCGTACGGCCCTCGCGGACGTCCGCCCGGGACCCCTGGGCACCCTGGACGTGTACGTCTTCACGGACGGCACCACGCTGTGCATGACCCCGGGCCACCGGGAGACGGCGGAGCGCCTGTGCGAGGCCCTGCGCGCGGGCACCGCGCCCGTCCTGCTGGGCGGCTCGGGCATCTCCGGCGCCTACGCGCTGACCTTCTCCTGCGGTGACTCCGAGGATCCCGACAGCAACGTCTACATCCTGGCGGACCGGGTCATCGCATCGCTCTGACTTCCGCCCGCTCCACCAGCGCCACGGCCTCGTCCAGCAGTGCGGACGGGGCCTTCGCGCCTTCCACATCCCCGCCCCCGTCCCGCAGCGCGGCCAGCGCCTCGGCGAGGTCCAGGCCGGCCACCGCCACCTGGTCCCCCACGACGAAGACCCCCGCGTCCGGCATCACCCGCGCCTCGGACGCCCCGGGCGCCCGCTGATCCCCGCGGGCTCCCTCTGCCCCCTGCGCCGCGGCCTCCAGCCGTTGCGCCCGTACGGCGAGCTCCCGGGCCAGCTCCAGCGCCTCGGCGGCGGCCCCGCGCGTCAGGCGGCTCTGCGGGGCGGCCCGCAGCCGGTCGGCGAATCGTTCCACGGCGTCCGTCAGGGGTGAGGTATCGAGCACCCGGCGACCCTACGCGCCGTCCCGGCACCATTGCCAACGGGCGAACTCTCCGGCACGGTGACGTGAAGAGAACAGCACACGGCGATACCCCCGGAGGCGCCCATGTCCGTAGAGTTCTCCGAGCAGACCCACCGCAACATGATCGACAGAATCCCCCAGACCACCGGTCGTGAGATCTCCGACTGGCTCCAGACCGTCGACGAGGGCCCCTCGCTCGTCCGGTTCGAGGAGAAGGTCAGCTGGCTGCGCGGCGCGCACGAGCTCTCGTACGGCCAGGCCAAGGCGATCATCCACGAGTACGACCTGCGCCGGGCCGCCCGCCGGTTCGGCTGACCCTCCCCCCTCCGCACACGGGAAGGCCCCGCGAGCAGTGCGCTCGCGGGGCCTTCCCCATGCTGTGGAGGACTCCCGCCGGGGCGGGAGCCGGTCCGGCTAGTCGTCGCCGGAGAGGATCTGGAAGAGCCGCAGCAGCTCCAGGTAGATCCACACCAGGGTCAGGGTGAGGCCGAAGGCCGCCAGCCAGGACTCCTCGCGCGGGGCGCCGTAGGTCACGCCGTCCTCGACCTGCTTGAAGTCCAGGGCGAGGAAGCAGGCGCCGAGGACGACACCGATCAGGCCGAAGACGATGCCCAGGCCGCCGCTGCGGAAGCCGAGGCCGTCACCGCCGCCGAAGAGGGCGAACAGCGAATTCGCCAGCATCAGCAGGACGAAGCCGAGGGCCGCGGCCATCACGAAGCCGGTGAAGCGGCGGGTGACGCGGATCCAGCGCATCTTGTACGCGACGAGCACGGCGGCGAAGACGCACATCGTGCCGAGCACGGCCTGGACGACCACGCCGGGGCTGATGTAGGTGCTGGTCACCATGCTGATGACGCCGAGGAAGACGCCCTCGAAGGCCGCGTAGGCCAGGATCAGCGCGGGGGACGGCTTGCGCTTGAAGGACTGGATCATCGCCAGGACGAACGCGACGACCGCCGCGCCGACGGCGATGCCGTACGACTTGTTGACGTTCGCCGGGTCGACGGGCAGCGCGATCCAGGCGAGGGTCGCCGTCACGATCAGGGTGCCGAGCGTCATGGCCGTACGGCTCACGACGTCGTCGATCGTCATGGCGTTGCCGCGCGCCGGCGCCGCCGGCATGCCGGTGGCCGGGTCGGTGGCGTAAGGATTCGTCGCGTACGGATTGGTCGCGGTCCCGGCCTGCGCGTGCTGCGCCTCGAAGCCCGCGTAGCCGCCGTTGTCGCGGCTGAACCCCCGTCGCGAGAAGACCGGGTTGCTGCTCCTCATCTCACTCCTCCATGGCCACCGTGCGCGGCCTTGCCTTCAAGAGTAATGCGCTCGCAAAGAAAGCACCCTACTGCTGAAGGAGGATCTTGGGCGGAGGCGCGGCGAGGTGCCGGCGTGCCGGGGACCAACCGGTGACACGGGGCGGGGCCGCGGAAGTGCCCGGAGCCGGACTTGAACCGGCACGGCCCGAGGGCCAGCGAGGTTTAAGCTCGCCGTGTCTGCATTCCACCATCCGGGCAGCGCGGCGGGCCCCCGTGGAAAAGCCTTGAACGCTGTGCCGAGCCTATCGGGAACCCGGTGGCGGGCAGACGGCCGTCTATCCGATGTTGTCTGATTTTATTGGCGCTTGAGGGGGTGTCAGGGCCGATAAGTCACGGTCGGCACCGTTCCGGGCAAGGCTCTTCCCCTCCCCCGGAATGACGTGATTTCGCTGCCCCGCGCCACCCCGTCCGCCACCCCTGGCCACCCCCCGCCCCGCCCCCGGCGCGCGCCCGCGCGCGGCGGCCGTGCCGGGTCGCCGGGGCGGCCGTCCTCAGGGCTCCTGTCATACCAGAGGAGGAGGCGGACACGCGTGCGGTCAGACTCCAGTGGGCCCGCGAACGGGCACCGGGGCTGATCCGGAGCGGGGGTGGCCGCGGCGAGGATGGAACGGTTCCGTCCCCACCGCAGCAGCCGCTCGACAGGAGTCCCCGTGACCGCCATGAACTACGCCCCGCACCACACCTCCCAGGCCGTGGCCGCCCGCGCCACGCAGCTGTCCAAGGTGTACGGCCAGGGCGAGACCCAGGTGGTCGCGCTCGACAACGTCTCCGTCGACTTCGCCCAGGGCCAGTTCACCGCGATCATGGGCCCCTCCGGCTCCGGCAAGTCCACGCTGATGCACTGCGTCGCCGGCCTGGACACCTTCTCCAGCGGCTCGGTCCGCATCGGTGACACCGAGCTCGGCAGCCTCAAGGACAAGCAGCTCACCCAGCTGCGCCGCGACAAGATCGGCTTCATCTTCCAGGCCTTCAACCTGCTGCCCACCCTGACGGCGCTGGAGAACATCACGCTGCCGATGGACATCGCCGGCCGCAAGCCCGACCGCCAGTGGCTGGACAACGTGATCGCCATGGTCGGCCTGTCCGAGCGCCTCTCCCACCGCCCCACGCAGCTCTCCGGCGGCCAGCAGCAGCGCGTGGCCGTGGCCCGCGCCCTGGCCTCCCGCCCCGAGATCATCTTCGGCGACGAGCCCACCGGAAACCTCGACTCCCGCTCCGGCGCCGAGGTCCTGGGCTTCCTGCGCAACTCGGTCCGCGAGCTCGGCCAGACCGTCGTGATGGTCACCCACGACCCGGTCGCCGCCTCCTACGCGGACCGCGTCGTCTTCCTCGCCGACGGACGCATCGTCGACGAGATGCGCGAGCCCTCCGCCGACGGCGTGCTCGACCGGATGAAGGCCTTCGACGCCAAGGGCCGTACCAGCTGACGCCGGGCCGCCCCGCGGCCCCCCGCAGCCCTCCGCACAGACTTCCAGCCCCAGGACTGAGACCCCATGTTCCGTACCGCCCTGCGCAACGTCCTCGCGCACAAGGCCAGGCTGCTGATGACGGTCCTCGCCGTCACCCTCGGCGTCGCCTTCGTCTCCGGCACCCTCGTCTTCACCGACACGCTCAGCAAGGCCATGTCCAACCAGTCCGCGAAGTCCTACGAGGGCGTCGCGGTCTCCGTCACAGATTACGGCCGCACCCGCGGCGAGGACGGCCAGAAGCAGGGCGAGCCCGGCATAGGCCAGCCCACCCTCGACAAGATCAAGGCCGTCAAGGGCGTCGACTCCGTCTCCGGCCGCGTCCAGGGCTTCGCGGGCGTCGGCGACCAGAACGGCAAGCTGATCGGCAGCGGCTGGGCCAACGCCGGCTCCAACTTCGCCCCCGTCAAGGACGGCAAGGACCCGCGCTACACCTTCACCGACGGCGCCGGCCCGCTGGCGGACGACCAGGTCGCCCTCGACAAGGACAGCGCCGCCAAGGGCGGTTACCACGTCGGCGACAAGGTCCGCGTCGCCACCAACGGCCCGGTCAGGGAGTTCACCCTCACCGGCGTCTTCACCACCGAGGACGGCGCCGTCAACGCGGGCGGCAGCCTCGTCCTGTTCGACACCAAGGTCGCCCAGGAGCTCTACCTCCAGCCCGGCTACTACAGCGAGCTCTCCATCGCGGCCAAGCCCGGCACCACCGCCGACCAGCTGCTCGCCGACGTCAAGCCGCTGCTGTCGAAGAGCGCCGACGCCAAGACCGGCGCCGCGCTCGCCGCCCAGCAGGCCAAGGACATCCAGACCGCCATGTCCGGCATGAGCACCGGCCTGCTGATCTTCGCCGGCGTCTCCCTCTTCGTCGGAATCTTCCTCATCTACAACACCTTCACCATGCTGGTCGCCCAGCGCACCAAGGAGCTGGCACTGCTGCGCGCCGTCGGCGCCCACCGCGGCCAGGTCAAGCGCTCCGTCCTCGCCGAGGCCGGACTCGTCGGCCTGATCTCCTCCGTCATCGGCCTGGCCTGCGGCATCGGCCTGGCGGTGGCCATGCGCTCCGCGATGGACCTCTTCGACGCGAAGATCCCGGCCGGCCCGCTGGTCGTCGCCCCGGTGACCGTCCTGGTCGCGCTGGTCGTCGGTGTCCTCGTGACCATGCTGGCCGCCTGGATGCCCGCCCGCCGGACCGCCAAGATCGCCCCGGTCGCCGCCATGGGCAGCGTCCACCTGCCCGCCACCATGAAGTCCCTGGTGCTGCGCAACATCATCGGCAGCGTCCTGGCCGTCGCCGGCGTCGGCGTGGTCCTGCTCGGCGCCGGGCAGAAGAGCGAGGGCCGCACCACCATCGCCGCCGGTGCGTTCTTCCTGGTCATCGGCCTGTTCGTGCTGCTGCCGATGCTCTCGCGGCCGGTCATCGCGGCGGTCCGCCCGCTGCTGGAGAAGGTGTTCGGCGTCTCCGGCAAGCTGGCCGCGCAGAACGCGGTCCGCAACCCGCGCCGCACCGCCGTCACCGCCGCCTCGCTGACCATCGGCCTCACCCTGGTCACCGCGATGTCGGTCATGGGCATCACCATCGGCCAGGCCGTCGACCGGCTGAGCACGCAGAACATCAAGGCCGACTACCGGGTCACCATGGCCGGCGAGGGCATGAACCTCGACGCGTCGGTGCTCCCCGCCCTGGAGAAGGGCAAGGGCGTCACCGCCGTCTCCCCGAAGACCATGGAGAGCGTCAAGATCGGCGGCGAGTTCCGGACGGTCAGCGGCGTCAACCCGGCCGCCCTCGACGCGGTGCTGAACGTCAAGACCACCGCCGGCGACCTCGCCGCCCTCGGTCAGGGCAAGCTGATGGTCTCCGCCAAGGAGGCGGCCAAGCGCGGCCTCGCGGTCGGGTCCACCGTCGAGGCCCGGTACGACGACGGCCGACAGGCCACGCTCCAGGTCGGCGCCCTCTTCGACGGCAAGGACCAGCTGGAGGACTACGTCCTCGACAACAAGCTCCTCGCCGCGCACAACGAGTCGCAGTACCTGCCCGAGGTTCTCGTCAAGACCTCCGGCGGCGCCTCCGAAGCCGGCCGGCAGGCCGTCATCGACGCCCTCGGCAAGAACCCGGCGATCAAGGTCTCCGACAAGGCCGCCATGCGCGACGAGATGGCCGGCATGATCAACACGTCCCTGAACATCATGTACGGGCTGCTCGGCATGGCCCTGATCATCGCGGTCCTCGGCGTGATCAACACCCTCGCGATGTCCGTCTACGAGCGCCAGCAGGAGATCGGCATGCTGCGGGCCGTCGGCCTCGACCGGGGCAAGGTCAAGAACATGATCCGCCTGGAGGCCGTGGTCATCTCGCTCTTCGGCGCGGTCCTCGGCATCGGCGTCGGCGTCTTCCTCGCCTGGGCCGGCGGCAGGACGATCGCGGGCTCCGTCCCCGGCTACGAGCTGGTGATCCCCTTCGACCGGATCGGGATCTTCTTCCTCCTCGCCGGACTGGTCGGCGTCCTGGCCGCCATGTGGCCGGCCCGCAGCGCCGCCCGGCTGAACATGCTGACCGCCATCAAGACCGAGTAGCGGCGGCGCGGTACGCACACGAGGGCCCCGGGGCGCACCGCCCCGGGGCCCTCGGCGTCACCGCGTCACGCCGTCCAGGTGCGCGTCCGCAGTGGCAGCCCCGAGGCCCCTCCGCCCCCGGGCCGTACCGCCAGGACCTGGTTGACGCCGAGCCGGCCCCGTTCGAAGCCGAGCGCCGAGGCCGCCATGTAGAGCAGCCAGACCCGCGCACGTCCCGGCGAGGTCAGCCGTACGGCCTCCGCCCAGTGCTCCTCCAGCCGCGCCACCCAGGCCCGCAGGGTCAGCGCGTAGTGCTCGCGCAGCGCCTGGACGTCACGCACCTCGAAGCCGGCCCGCTCCAGTTCGCCGACCGTGGTGCCGATCGGGGAGAGCTCCCCGTCCGGGAACACGTACGCGTCGATGAACTCGTCGATCCGGTACGCCTCCTCGTCGGGCTCCGGCCGGCGCGCGATCTGGTGGTTCAGCAGCCGGCCGCCGGGCGCGAGCAGCGCGTAGAGGTCGTCGGCGTACTCGCGGTAGCGGGCGGAGCCGACGTGTTCGGCCATCCCGATCGAGGAGATCGCGTCGTACGGGCCGTCCTTGACGTCCCGGTAGTCCTGCACCCGGATCTCGATCCGGTCGGTCAGGCCCTCCTCGGCGATCCGTTTGCGGGCGTACGCGGCCTGCTCGCGCGACAGGGTCACGCCGGTGACCCGGACCCCGTACTCGCGGGCGGCGTGCAGGGCCATGGAGCCCCAGCCGCAGCCGACGTCGAGCAGCCGGTCGCCCTCCTTCAGGCCGAGCTTGCGGCAGACCAGGTCGAGCTTGTCGCGCTGGGCCTCCTCCAGGGTGGCGCCCGGGCTCCAGTAGGCGCACGAGTAGACCATCGAGGGGCCCAGCACCCGCGCGTAGAACGCGTTGCCCACGTCGTAGTGGTGGCTGATGGCCTGGCGGTCGCGGCCCTTGGAGTGGATCGGTCCGCCGTGGCGGACCGCTTCCTCGGGGGGCGGCGGCGGGGCGGTCCAGGGCCGGGCCAGCGCCACGAGTTCCCGTACGGCGGCCCGGGCCGCCGGGTCGCGCAGTAACGCGGCCGTCCCGGCGGCGCCGGAGGCCCGCGCGGGCAGGTGCGGGCGCAGGGCGGCGAGCCGGGCCAGGCCCGCGCGGGGCGGCGGCGGGGCGGGGGCGGCGGCGGGCTCGCGTTCCCAGAGCAGCCCGGCCACCCGCTCCAGTACGTCGAACAGGTCGCCGTCGACCGTCAGGTCCCCGGCGACCCAGGCGCGGGCGAGCCCCAGCTCCCCCGGCTTCCACAGCATCCGGCGCAGGGCGCGCCGGTGGTTCAGCACCAGGGCGGGTCCGGTGGGGGGTCCGGCTTCGCTGCCGTCCCAGGCCCGTATGCGGACGGGCAGGGGGGCGCCCAGCAGGGTTTCGGCAAGAGCGGCCAGCCGCGGCGCGGCGTCGGTCATCGTAGGCACCTCCAGAAGTTCCGACCGGACGGCCTACCCATTCCGGGCTCGCGTCAACCGGATCCCGGCGCCGGGTACGCCGAAGGGGCCGCCCGCACCACGGATGGCGGGCGGCCCCTTCGGGGACGTGCGGTACTGCTCAGGTTCCCGGCGGCGTGCGCCGGGTCAGGAGGCCTTGGCCTTCGCGGCCGGAGCGGTCGCGGCGGCCGGAGCCGGGGCCGGCTTGGCGGCCTCGTAGAACTCCTCGCGCGGGGTCTCCAGCGCACCGAGGGAGACGACCTCGCGCTTGAGGAACATGCCGAGGGTCCAGTCGGCGAAGACGCGGATCTTGCGGTTCCAGGTCGGCATGGCCATGCCGTGGTAGCCACGGTGCATGTACCAGGCGAGCCGGCCCTTGAGCTTGATCTTCATCTTGCCCATGACGATCATCGCGACGCCCTTGTGGAGGCCGAGGCCCGCCACCGCACCCTTGTTGGAGTGCGAGTACTCCGACTGCGGGAAGCCGCGCATGCCGGAGATGACGTTGTCGCCGAGGACCTTGGCCTGGCGCAGCGCGTGCTGGGCGTTCGGCGGGCACCAGGCGTTCTCGACGCCGGCCTTGCGGGCGGCCATGTCGGGAACCTGGGCGTTGTCGCCGGCGGTCCAGATGTAGTCGGTGCCCTTGACCTGGAGGGTCGGCTCGGCGTCCACGTGGCCGCGGGGGCCGAGCGGCAGGCCATAGAGGGCCAGGACCGGGTTGGGCTTGACGCCGGCGGTCCAGACGATGGTGTTGGAGTCGACCTCAAGGCCGTTCTTCAGCACCACGTGGCCGTCCACGCAGGAGTCCATGGAGGTGTTCAGGTAGATCTCGATGCCGCGCGACTCAAGGTGCTCCTTGCCCCAGGTGCCGAGCTTGGGCCCGACCTCGGGGAGGATCTTGTCGGCCGCGTCGACCAGGATGAAGCGCATGTCCTCGCGCTTGATCGTGGAGTAGTACTTCGCGGCGTCGCGGGCCATGTCCTCGACCTCGCCGATCGTCTCGGCGCCGGCGAAGCCGCCGCCGACGAAGACGAAGGTGAGCGCCTTGCGGCGGACGTTCTCGTCCGTCGTGGACTCGGCCTTGTCGAGCTGTTCGAGGACGTGGTTGCGCAGGCCGATGCCCTCTTCCACGCCCTTCATGCCGATGCCCTGTTCGGCGAGGCCGGGGATCGGGAAGGTGCGCGAGACGGCGCCGAGCGCGATCACCAGGTAGTCGAAGGGCAGCTCGTACGCCTCGCCGACCAGCGGCGTGACGACGGCGACCTTGCGGTCCTGGTCGATGGTCGTGACCCGGCCGGTGAGGACCTCTGCCTTGGGCAGCACGCGTCGCAGCGGTACGACGACGTGCCGAGGCGAGATGCTGCCTGCGGCCACTTCGGGGAGGAAGGGCTGGTAGGTCATGTACGAGCGCGGGTCGACGACCGTGACGGTCGCCTCGCCGTAGCGCATCTTCTTCATGATGCGCTTGGCTGCGTACAGGCCTACGTACCCACCTCCTACAACGAGGATCCTGGGACGCTCCGTGGTGCTCATGCAACGAGTATCCAGCACCCTCAGGGGTGACGCTCGTGAGCCCCTTCACAAGGTGCTACGGGGCCTCTGCTACACTGCGCCGCCCACGTGACCCAGATCATGACGCGCGACGGGAACCACAGCCCCCCGAAGATCGTTGTTCACCCGTCCTGAACTGGCCTCCGAGGCCCGGACCGGACTGGACCACCGGCCTTCGTCCCTACCTCCGATACGAAACCCGTCGCCTGCCTTCTTCACACAAACGCACGGAGAAACGGCCCTGCGACCCCCCGAAACCCCTCGAACGGCCCTTCTGTTGACCGACCGAGGGGCTTTCTCTTGTGAAGAACTTCACGAACTTCGTACGACCGGAAGCCCTCCGGCCCCCCGAAGATCGTCCACACCACCCCCGCACGGCCCACACCCGTCCCGCCCTCCCCCACCCCACGACCCACCCACCGGGCGGAACCCGAGCTTCAGCGTGGGTGCAGGCCGCAAGCGCACACTGAGGCCATGAGTGAGAACGTCGTGACCGTGCGCGAAGCGCGTGCCCACCTCGCCGACCACATCAACCGCGCCGAGCAGGGCTCCCCGACCGTCATCACGCGCGATGGCGCCCCCGTGGCGGCCCTCGTCCCCATCGCCGACTTCCGCGCACTGGAAGACGCGGCCGACGAGCTGCTCGCCCGCGAGGCCGAGGCGGTTCTGGCCGGGGGCGGCCCCACGGCGACGATGGCCGCCCTGCTCGCCGACCTGTTCACGGAACGAGGCGGCGGCCCGGCGTGAAGTACGCGTTCCGTTCCACTGCGGGGCTGGACGGCGAGCTCGTCGTCCTCATCGTCACGGCCGGTGACCGCCGCCACGTCCACCGCGCCATCCGAACGCGACCGCGGCGCTCTGGTCGGCTCACCAGAGCGCCGCGGCGCAACACAACGGCGCGTCAGGGCCCCGGCTTCTCCGTCTCCACCGCGTCGGCGGCGGACCAGGCGATGCCGTCCAGGATGTCGTGTTCCGAGACGACGACCTCGGTGGCGCCCGTGCGTTCCATGATGGCGAGGAGGACCAGGGCGCCGGCGCCGATCACGTCGACGCGGCCCGGGTGCATCACCGGGATCGCGGCGCGTTCGGCGTGGGTCGAGGTCAGCATGCGCTCGCTGATCTCGCGGACCCGCTCGTAGGGGACGCGGGCGTGGTGGATCGCCGTGCTGTCGTACTCCGGCAGGTCCAGGGCGATGGCGGCGACCGTGGTCACCGAGCCCGCCAGGCCCACCAGCGTGCGGGCCCGCGCCAGCGGGACCGTCTCGGCGGCCAGGTCCAGCGCCGCCTCGATGTCGGCGCGCAGGGCGGCGACCTGCGCCGGAGTCGGCGGGTCGGTGACCTCGCCGTCCACGACCAGGTGGCGTTCGGTCATCCGGACGCAGCCCACGTCCACCGAGCGCGCGGCCTCCACGTGCTCCCCGCCGACCACGAACTCCGTCGAGCCGCCGCCGATGTCCACCACCAGGAACGGCCGTTCCAGGTCGGTGCGGCCGGTCAGCTCCTTGGTGGCGCCGGTGAAGGAGAACTCCGCCTCCTGGTCGCCGGAGATCACCTCCGGCTCGACGCCGAGGATGTCCACGACGCCCCGTACGAACTCCTCGCGGTTCTCGGCGTCGCGCGAGGCCGAGGTGGCCACGAAACGCACCCGCTCGGCGCCCAGCTCCTTGATCACCGCCGCGTAGTCGCGGCAGGCCGCGAAGGTGCGCTCCAGCGCCTCCGGGGCCAGCCGGCCGGTGCGGTCGACGCCCTGGCCGAGGCGGACGACGGTCATCCGGCGGTCCAGCTCGGTCAGCTCACCGGTGGCCGGGTCCAGGTCGGCGACGAGCAGGCGGATGGAGTTCGTACCGCAGTCGACGGCCGCGACCCGGGTCACTCCGCGGCCTCAGCGCGCTCCGCGCACGGGGTCACGCAGGCGCCCTTGGCCCACCACTCGGGCAGCATCGCCAGGGCCTCGTCGCCGAACGGGTTCACCCCCGGGCCGGCCGCCAGCGAGTGGCCGACCAGCACGTGCAGGCACTTGACCCGGTCCGGCATGCCGCCGGCGCTCGGGAAGCCCTGGAGCACCTCGATGGCGTCCCGGCGCCGGATGTAGTCCTCGTGCGCGGCCTGGTACGCGGCGGCCAGCTCGGGGTCCTCCGCGAGGCGGGCCTGCATCTCCTTCATGACGCCGTTGGCCTCCAGCGTGCCGATGGCGGAGGCCGCCCGGGGGCACGTCAGGTAGTACAGCGTCGGGAAGGGGGTGCCGTCGGGCAGCCGCGGGGCGGTCTCCACGACGTCCGGCTGCCCGCAGGGGCAGCGGTGCGCGATGGCGCGCAGCCCGCGCGGGGGGCGGCCGAGCTGCTGCTCGAACGCCTCGATGTCCGCGTCGGTCGGCTCGGTCCGGTCGGTCTGGGGCGGGGGCGTCTGCATGCCTGGAGGGAGTCTCTTCGTTCTCGTGGATGGGTGGGTGCGGGCGGGACGGGCGGGCGCGCGGGGCTCACTCGCCGGGGCGGTCGGCCTTGTCGACGCCGTCCCAGACGTTGGAGTACCAGGGCCGCTCGGCCCCGTTCTGTCCGCCGCGGCGGTGTTCCGCAGCGCCCGATCCGGGGTCGGTCATGATGTAGCCGACCTCCCCCGGGCGCAGGAAGTGCAGGTGCCTGCGGGCCTGCTGCTCCGCGTAGGCGGGGTCCTGCCAGCGGGCCTTCTCGTCGCGGAGCTGGTCGAGGCGCCTGCGCGCGTCGGCGGCGGCCCGCTGCTGGTCCGCGATCTCCGAGCGCTGGGAGACGTACTGGCGCATCGGATACGCGAGGGCGACGACCAGGGTACAGAGGACGAGCACCAGCAGGGCCGCCCGGCCGGTGAGGCGGCTGCGCCGGACGACCCGGCGCGACTGCGAGCGGTAGACGTGCGCGGCGGTCCGTTCGCCGAGCTGCCTCAGCCGGGTCGCCGTCGAGAAGGTGGAGAACCGGTCCCGGTTCCCGGCCATGATCCCGCCTCCCCTGTGCGCGCCCTACGCAATACGTCCCCGCACACGGTACGGGACCGAGTGCGGGGACGTACGGAGGCTGGATCGGGATTAGCCCTTGAAGCGGGGGAAGGCGGAGCGGCCCGCGTACACGGCGGCGTCGTCGAGGATCTCCTCGATGCGCAGCAGCTGGTTGTACTTGGCGACGCGGTCCGAGCGGGCCGGGGCGCCGGTCTTGATCTGGCCGCAGTTCACGGCGACGGCGAGGTCGGCGATGGTGACGTCCTCGGTCTCGCCGGAACGGTGCGACATCATGCACTTGAAGCCGTTGCGCTGGGCCATCTCGACGGCGTCCAGGGTCTCGGTCAGCGAACCGATCTGGTTCACCTTCACGAGCAGGGCGTTCGCGGAGCCCTCCTCGATGCCGCGGGCCAGACGCTCCGGGTTGGTGACGAAGAGGTCGTCGCCGACGATCTGGACCTTGGAGCCCAGCTTGTCGGTGAGGGTCTTCCAGCCGGCCCAGTCGTCCTCGTACAGCGGGTCCTCGATGGAGACCATCGGGTACGCGGAGACGAGCTCCTCGTAGTACTCGGTCATCTCGGCGGCCGAGCGGGACTGGCCCTCGAACTCGTACTTGCCGTCCTTGTAGAACTCGGACGCGGCGACGTCGAGCGCGAGCGCGATGTCCTTGCCCGGGACGTAGCCGGCCTGCTTGATGGCCTCGACGATGAGGTCGAGCGCGGCGCGGTTGGACTCCAGGTTCGGGGCGAAGCCGCCCTCGTCGCCGAGGCCGGTGGACAGGCCCTTGGTGTGCAGGACCTTCTTGAGGGTGTGGTAGACCTCGGCGCCCCAGCGCAGCGCCTCGGAGAAGGACTCCGCGCCGATCGGGGCGATCATGAACTCCTGGATGTCGACGTTGGAGTCGGCGTGCGACCCACCGTTCAGGATGTTCATCATCGGAACGGGCAGCAGGTGCGCGTTCGGGCCGCCCAGGTAGCGGAACAGCGGCAGGTCCGAGGCCTCGGACGCGGCGTGCGCGACGGCGAGGGAGACGCCGAGGATGGCGTTGGCGCCGAGCGAGGCCTTGTTGTCGGTGGCGTCCAGGTCGAACATGGCCTGGTCGATCAGCCGCTGCTCGGTGGCGTCGTAGCCGACGAGCTCCGGGCCGATCTGCTCGATGACGGCGAGGACGGCCTTCTCGACACCCTTGCCCATGTAACGGTTGGGGTCACCGTCGCGGAGCTCGATGGCCTCGAACGCTCCGGTGGAGGCGCCGGACGGGACTGCAGCACGGCCGGTGCTGCCATCGTCGAGGCCCACCTCGACCTCGACCGTGGGGTTGCCTCGGGAGTCCAGGATTTCCCGGGCTACGACGACGTCGATGGACGGCACGAGCATCTCCTTCTGGGATGTGACGCTGGGTGTGCGGTGGCATGTCTGGCCGTCGGACGGCCTTGCCGACTAGAGCCTAACCGGCTCCGGGCACTCGACCGTCCGACCGCCCGGGTCCTGGGACGAAAAAGGGTCCGAATACCCGCCTTCCCGGACATACGGCTCGCGGTCGAGCCCGCCCGAAGGGCGCCGGAGGACACCGGAAGGCCCGCGGCCACGGACAGCACGCCGCCGCCCGGCGCGTGGGGGACACGTGCCGGGCGGCGGAGGGTGCTGCGGGTGTTACGGGTACCGCGGGTGTTGCCCGGGAATTCAGCTGAGCTTCAGCTTCTGCCCCGGGAAGATCAGGTCGGCGTCGTCGACGATGTCCTTGTTGAGCTCGAAGACCTTCTCCCAGCCGCCCTTGACGCCGTTGGCCTGGGCGATGGTGCCGAGGGTGTCGCCCTCCTTGACCTCGTACGAGCCGTTGCCGGTCTTCACGGTGCCGGACTGCGGGGCGGTCTTCACCGGCGCCGGGGCCTCGGAGCGCTCGGAGCGGGTGACCGGGGCCTCGGACGGGCGCTTGGTCTCCGCCTTCGGGGTGGCCGGCTTGACGGGAGCGGGCTTCGCGGGCTTCGCGGCCTCGGGCTTCGTCTCGGGCTTCGGCTTCGACGGGGTGGTGGTCGAGCCGCCGCCGCTGTACGAGGAGTTGGACAGGCCGACGCCGCAGGACGGCCAGGCGCCCTTGCCCTGGCCCTTGAGGACCTTCTCGGCGATGGCTATCTGCTGCGACTTGGAGGCCTGGTTGGCCTGCGCGGCGTACGCCTTGCCGCCGTACGCGGCCCACGTGGAGGACGTGAACTGCAGGCCGCCGTAGAAGCCGTTGCCCGTGTTGATCGACCAGTTGCCGCCGGACTCGCAGGAGGCGACCTTGTCCCACTCGGACGCGGTGGCGGCGCTGGCGGAGCCAGCGGCCATCAGAGGGGCCGCGACGGCGACACCGGCGACACCGGCGAGCGTGACGATGCGGACGGCCTTGGAGCCGCGGCGGTGCTTGCCCTTGCCGGAAAGCAGCATGGAGTTCTCCTCACCGACGCCTTCGAGGTGAGCTGTCGGGTTCGGGCGGATGAGTTGCCCGGTCACGTGTCGAGCACGTGGCTTAACCCCTAGCCGGTCGCGGCCGTCTGAACGGCCTTGCCCGGCGCCTACCTTGGTTCCCCCGCTCCTGCCTTCGGCGCTTGACGCGACGACTGTTCCCTCCGTCCGCCGGCAGGATTCGGCGATGCGGTCGAAGGAGCCCGCGGTGGCGAGCGATTCAGAAGGTAGACAGGTCTCTCCCCGATGTTCAACGCGCGACATCAGGGAGAAACCGGCCTACTTGCGTTCCTCAAGAGCACGTTTGCGCAGGTGAGAACGGGGTTTGCGGAAGTTCCGGAACGAGACACGCCAGTTGACCGGAAGAGACGCATGTCTCACTTGCCGATAACGGACATTCAGCTCTTTAAGGGTGTCCGAACTGCCGCTATTCCTTGGTTAGATCCAGGTTCTGGCCCGGCTTGATGAGGTCCGCGTCCCCGCCGATGACCTGCTCGTTGGCCTGGTAGAGAGCGTTCCAGCCCCCCGTGAGGCCGTTGGCGTCCGCGATGGCGGTGAGGCTGTCGCCCGGCTTCACCGTGTACGAGGGCTCCGCGGCGGCCGTGCCCGACGCCGTCCGGGCCGCGGCCGGCAGTTCGACGGCCGCCGGGCCGCGGTGCTTGCCCGCGCCGTCGGCCTGCTCCCCGGCCGGGGCCGAGGGAGTGGCTCCGGGCGTGGCTCCCGGGACGGCCGGGGCCGTCGGGTCCGCCGGGGCGGAGGGGCCGGCCGGAGTCGTCGGGGTGGCCGGGGCGGTGGGGGTCGCCGGGGTGGCGGGCGCGGCCGGGGAGGCCGGAGGTGTGGCCGGCGGCACGCTCGGGTCGGTGGAGGGCACCGAGTAGTCCGGGTCGGGCATGACGGGCAGTCCGGTGGTGGGGCCCAGCGGGTAGTCCGGCAGGCCGCTCGGGCCGGTGGAGGGCGAGGAGCCCGGCTGCGGGGTGGGGGCGCCGAAGTCGGTCGGACGCCCGCCGGAGCCGGTGGGGGGCACCGCGCTGTCCGGCCGGGACGGGGAGGGGGCCACCGGTCCCGGGGTGTTGCCCGGGTCGACCTGGGCGGCCGGGCCCTGCTGGGTCAGTCCGGCCGAGGCGGAGCACAGCGGCCACGCCTGGGGACCCTGGGAGGCCAGCACCCGTTCGGCGACGGCTATCTGCTGGGAGCGGCTCGCGAGGTCCGGGCGCTCGGCGTAGGCGAGGCCGCCCGCGTTCTTCCACTGCTCCAGGGTGAACTGGAGCCCGCCGTACGCCCCGCTGCCGAAGTCGGCGCTCCAGGTGCCGCCGCTCTCGCAGTCGGCGACCTTGTCCCAGGTGGCGGTGTCGGCGGCGCTCGCGCCGCCCGCCGCGAGCAGCGGCAGGGCCAGGGCGGAGCCGGTGACCCCGGCGGTGACGACCAGGGCGGGTACCTGGCGGGGACGTCTGTGGCGGCCGTTCCCGGAACGCATGAGGCTGCACCTTTCGCATAACGGCTGGGTAACGGCAGAACCTAGCCCCCTTCGAACGCATGTCACAAGTTCGGGCCCCCGACTGACTTCCGGTCAGCCGGCCGTACGGTGGCGCCCCGTCACGGCGCGGCCGCGGCGCCGACCGGTACCGCCGGGACGGCTCAACCGTTTCGGGGTGTGAAGCGGACCGGCAGCGTGCGCAGGCCCCGCATGATGAGTCCGCCGCGCCAGCGCAGGTCCGTAGGGGGAACGGCAAGTTCCAGATCCGGCAGACGCGTCAGCAAAGTCGCGAGCGCCGTCTGGCCTTCGAGACGGGCCAGCGGCGCGCCGAGGCAGTAGTGGATCCCGTGGCCGTAGCCAAGGTGCTGATTGTCACTCCGGGAGAGGTCCAGGGTGTCCGGGTCCGCGAACCGGTCGGGGTCGCGGTCGGCCGCCGCGAGGACCACCAGGACGGGGTCCCCGGCGGCGATGTCCTGCCCGCCGAGGGCCAGCGGCTCGGTGGCGAACCGCCAGGTGGCGAGCTCCACCGGGCCGTCGTAGCGCAGGAGTTCCTCGATGCCGGTCTCCAGCAGGGCGCTCTCGCCCGCCGCGAGGGAGTCCTGGAGGCGGGTGCGCTGCTCCGGGTTCATGAAGAGGGCGTGCAGCCCGTTGCCGATCAGGTTCACCGTGGTCTCGAAGCCGGCGAAGAGCAGGATGAAGGCCATCGCGGTGGCCTCCGCCTCCGTGAGGTGGTCCCCGTGGTCGCTCGCGCGGATCAGGTCCGAGATGAGGTCATCGCCCGGATCGTCCCGCTTGCGGTGGATGAGTTCCCCGAGATACGTCCGCATCCGCTTCACCGAGCGGGCCACTCCGCCGCGCGGGCCGCCACCGTGCCGGATCATCATCCCGGCCCAGTCGCGGAAGTCGTCCTGGTCCTCGCGCGGGACGCCGAGCATCTCGCAGATGGCGTAGATGGGGAGCGGGAAGGCGAACTCATGGATGAGATCGGCCTCGCCGACGGCCGCGTCCCCCGCCTTCTCCACGATCTTGTCGATCAGATGGTCGGTGAGCTCCTGCACGCGCGGGGTGAACTCGGCGACCCGGCGCGGGGTGAACGCCTTCGACACCAGCCGCCGCAGCCGGGTGTGGTCCGGCGGGTCGATGTTCAGCAGGTGCGTCATCAGCTCCGCCTTGCGCTCCCCGGGGATCCCCGTTTTGCCCTTGGCGTGAGCGGGTTCCGCGTGGTGGGCCGGATTCTTGCTCAGCCGTTGGTCGGCGAGGGCCTGGCGGGCGTCTGCGTACCGGGTCACGAGCCAGGCCTCGACCCCGCTGGGGAGCTTGGTGCGGTGCACCGGGGAGTGCTCGCGCAGCCAGGCGTAGGCCGGGTAGGGGTCGGTCGCGAACTCCCAGTCGAAGAGCGTCGGGCCCTGGGGGGCGGCGGGATCGGCGGGGGGCGGGGAGGTCTGCTCATGCACCCGATGACGTTATCCCGGCCGGAAGCCGCCACCCCAAATAGGTGGTTCGCCGCGGCTGTCCGTAGATCGGCCGACGCTTGACCTCGCTCGGTCCGGCGTTCCTACTTTCGGACTTGTGGATGTGAGGATCTTGAAACGCAGTTTCGCGGTGGTGGAGCGACGGGCCGAGCACGCGGTCAAGTACTTCTACTCCCACCTCTTCTGGCACAACCCCGGACTCCGGGCCCTCTTCCCCGCCTCCCCCGCGGACATGGAACGCCAGCGCGACCGGCTCTTCGCCGCGCTCACCCAGATCCTGACCCGCCTGGAGAGCGGGAGCTCCGTCCCCTATCTACGCGACCTCGGACGCGACCACCGCAAGTTCCTCGTCGGCCCCGAGCACTACACCGCCGTCGGCGCCTCCCTGCTCGCCGCCCTCGCCGAGACCTCCGGCGCGGCCTGGACCCCCGACGTCGAGAAGGCGTGGAGCGAGGCCTACCAGTTCATCGCCGACACCATGACGGCCGGCGCCCGGGAGAGCGACGAACCTCCCTGGTGGGACGCCGAGGTGGTGCGCCACCTGCGGTACGGGGAGGACATAGGCGTCCTGACCCTGCGCCCGCACGCCCCGCTCCCCTACCGGCCGGGCCAGTACGTCAGCGTGAGCAGCGAGCGGGTCCCGACCACCTGGCGCACGTACTCCCTCGGCAACGCGCCCCGCCCCGACACCACCGTCGACCTGCACGTCAGCCGGATCGAGGGCGGCCGGCTCAGCACCGCCCTGGTCCGCGAGGTCCGGCCGGGCGAGCCGCTGCGGCTCGGCGCCCCCGGCGGCGACCTGGTCCTGCGCCGGGCCGACCGCCCCCTGACCCTGATCGCCGCCGGCACCGGCTGGGCGCCGGTCCGGGCGCTGCTGGAGGACCTGGCCGAGCGCCCTCCCGATCAGGACGTACGCCTCTTCGTGGTGGCCCGGGACGGCGCCCACCTCTACGACCGCCCGCTCATCGACGCGTACGCCGCCTCCTGCGGGTGGCTCGCCGTCACCTACATCACCCCCGCCCCCGGGCGGCACCGCAACCAGGCCACCGACCGCCTCGCCACCGCCCTCGGCCACCGGGGCCTGTGGCGGGAGCAGGACGTCTATCTCAGCGGGCCCCCGCGGTTCGTGGAGGAGACCGCCCACCTCCTGGAGGAACTCGGCGCCCCGCCCGAGCGGCTCTTCCACGACGCCGTCCCCGCCGTCGGCGCCGCCGGGGCCCGGCCGCTGGGCTTCGGCGAATGGTTCCTGAGCCGCCCCGACCCGCACTGGCACGACCCCGCCGCCCGCGCCCCCCGCCACGACGGCTGACCGGACCGCGGCTCGGCCTCCGGGGCCCCCGCCCCCGGCCGCCCGGCCGCCCGGCCGCCGGATCAGGCCACGCCCTCCGCCGCCCGGATCGCGTCCCGGTACGCGCGGGCCGCCGCCCGCAGCGCCGTCTCGGGGTCCGTCCCCTCCGCCTCGGCGCTCGCCGCCAGCGCGAGCAGCGCGTAACCGATGCCCTCGCCCCGCGGCACCTCCACGCCGACGCCGCCCGCGCGGGCCCGGCCGGCGAGCTTGGCGGCGAGCGCGAGCGCCGGCTGGGCGACCGGGATCCCGTCGGTGACCGACTCCCGCCGCTTCTCGACCGCCTTGCTGGCCTGCCAGTGCTCCCGGACCTCCTCCGGGGAGTCGGCGCGCGCGTCCCCGAAGACGTGCGGGTGGCGGCGGATCAGCTTGTCCACCAGGTCGCCGGCGACATCGTCGATGGAGAAGGGCCCCTCCCCTTCTTCTCCGTCTCCTTCTCCTTCTTCTCCTTCTCCTTCTCCTTCTTCTTCCGTCGCCGCCTCCTGTGCGATGCGGGCGTGGAAGACCACCTGGAGCAGGACGTCGCCGAGTTCCTCGCGCAGGTCCGCCCGGTCCCCGTCCTCGATCGCCTCGACCAGCTCGTAGGCCTCCTCAAGGGCGTACGGCGCCAGCCCCGCGTGGGTCTGCCGGGAGGTCCAGGGGCATTCGCGCCGCACCCGGTCCATCACCTGCACCAGGTCGAGCAGCCGCGCGCCCGGCAGATCGTACGAACCGGGCAGCAGCTCCAGGTCCGGCATGCTGACGCGGCCGGACCCGGCGAGCCGGGCCAGACCGTCCGTGAGCCGCTGGTCCCCCTCGCCGCCGGGAAGCACCAC
Source organism: Streptomyces sp. NPDC102258 (assembly GCF_055584685.1). Classification (NCBI taxonomy): domain Bacteria; kingdom Bacillati; phylum Actinomycetota; class Actinomycetes; order Kitasatosporales; family Streptomycetaceae; genus Streptomyces; species Streptomyces sp. NPDC102258. Next base: position 215,461 of record NZ_JBVJLO010000009.1, on the reverse strand, counting down.
GACCGTACAGCCGCCCGCGCAGGCCCCGACGAGCGCCTGGGCGTCGGGCACCTCCCCGACCGTCACCCGTACCCCCGCCTCGCGCAGGTACGGCAGCTGCGGGTGGTCCGGGTCGGCGCACAGGACGAGGTCGGCGGCGCGCAGGGTCTGCCAGGCCGGCCAGGACAGCAGCCCGGGGGCGACCCGGTGGCTGGCGGTCAGCAGCACGATCCGGCCCACGGCCCCGGGCCCGGCCTCGGCGGGAGCGGGAACGGAAGCGGAGGCGGAGGCGGAGGCGTAAGGGGCGGAAGCGGGTCCGGCGGTGTGGTCGGTCACCCTCCGAACCTACCTCCGCCCGCGCCTCACGCGCCGCCGAGGGCCTGCTGCTCGGGCCGGGTGCGCTGGGTGATCCAGGGGGTCTCCTGGTCGGCGAGGATGATCTGCTGCGCGTCCCACTTCCCGTAGCGCGGGTTCACCTCGATGTGCAGGGCCTTCGCCGCCGCCCCCAGCCTGGCCAGCGCCTTGTCCTGGCTGCCGTAGTGCGCGAACAGCTTGTCGCGCAGCAGCTTGAAGCGGGTGTCCGCCTCCAGCTGGTCCGGCGCCAGCTGCGCCTGCTGGAGCGCCGCCGCCTGGAGGCCCTTCTCCCCGCCCGCCTGCTGGAGCTGCGCCTTGCGCACCTCTTCGAGCTCCTTGGGCGTCACGTTCAGCCCGGCGTCGTCGGCGGCCCGCTCCAGGACGGCGGTCTGGATCATCTTGTTGAGCTTCAGCCGCTCCAGGCCGGCGGTGGCCTCGATCAGCTGCGGGCCCTGTCCGGAACGGTTCTGCGCCGTGCGGACGTCGTTGACCTGGGCCTGAAGCGCGGAGGTGGTGATGCGTTCCCCGCCGACGACCGCCGCCGTACCGGGACGGGTCCCGCCCGAGCAGGCGGCCAGCAGGGGGGCCGCCGCGAGCAGGGCGGCGGAGACGGAGAGCGCTGTGCGACGGTGCAAAGGAGCCTCCAGGGCCGGGAGATTGTGCGTCGGTGCACAAGGGCCGTGCGGTGATCGATGGTATGCAGTCAGGGTGGTCCGGGCCACCGCTTCGACCAACGATTCCGGGGGTGTTGGGGTGCGAGTTCACTCCCCGGCTACCCCCGGGCCCCCCGTTCCTGGGATGGTCGCCCCACCATGTCGACACAGCAGCTCGCCCCGCACCGCGCCGCGGACCGGCCGGCGTCCTCCTCCGTACGGCGCTCCGCGCGCCGGCCCGGCCTGGCCGGGTCCGCCTGCGCGGCCCTGGTCACCCTCGTCGCCGTGTGCGGCGGGGACGCGGTCGCGCGCGTGTTCCCGTACGGGCCGCGGCACCGCAGCGTCAACGACCTCGGCAACCAGTTCGTGCCGTTCCACGCGCACCTGTGGGACCTGCTGCACGGGCGGGCGCACGGCGGGATCCTCTTCAACTGGCAGTCCGGGTACGGCACCAGCTTCCTGCCCGACCTCGGGACCTATCTGACGAGCCCGTTCGCCGTGCTGGTCGGGCTGTTCCCGCGCGAGGACATCGACCTCGCGGTGTACGTGGTCACCGTGCTGAAGATGGCGGCCGCCGCGGCGGCGATGGCCTGGCTGCTGCGCACCCAGCGGCGGGGGCCGTGGTGGGCGGCCGGGCTGCTGGGCGCCTCGTACGCGCTGTGCGGCTGGTCGGTGATCGAGGCCTCCTACAACCCGATGTGGCTCGACGGGCTGATCGCCTTCCCGCTGCTGTGCCTGACCGGCGAGTGGGCGCTGAGCGCGCGGCGGCCGGTGCTGGGCGTACTGGTGGTGGCGGTGTCGTGGACGGCGAACTTCTACACCGCGTACATGGCCACGCTGGGCGCCGCCCTGGTGCTGCTGGTACGGGTGGTGCTGACGCGGGAGGGCGTGCGCGAGCGGGCCCTGGTGATCGGGCGGGCCGCCGGAACGGTGGTGCTCGGGATCGGGCTGGCCGCGCCGGTCCTCGTACCGCTGTTCCTCAGCTCGAAGCAGGCCTATCCGGGCTGGTCGCGGCAGTTCGGGCCGGTGCCGTGGCCGGACCTGTTCGCGCGGCTGATGCCGGCGACGTACTCCTTCAACTCCCCGGCCGTCTTCGTCGGCACCGGCACGCTGCTGCTGGTGGCCGCGCTCCCCTTCCACCGGGGCCTGCCCGCCCGGACCCGCGCGGGGTGGGCGGGGCTGGTGGCGGCGGTACTGCTGTCCCTGCAGTGGGCGCCGACCCATCTGGTCTGGCACCTGTTCGCCACCCCGAACGGCAGCGCGTACCGGCAGACCTTCGTCCTGGCCGGGGTCGTGGTGATCGCCGCCTGGACCGGGCTGGCCGCCGGGCCACCGCCGGCGTCGGCCCTCGCCGCGGGCGCGGCGGTGCTGGCGGCGGCCATCTGGTGGGCGAGCGGCAGCGCGCTGGCCACCACCTGGGGGTACGCGCTCTTCGGCGCCGGGCTGGTCCTGACGGCCGCCGCCTGGTGGGCGCTGCGCCGGCCGCGGCTGGTGCTGCCGGCGGCCGGGCTGCTGGCGCTCGCGCTGGTGGCGCAGGCCGCGGCGACGACCGCGTACGGGCACCGGGGCAAACTGGCCGGGCTGGACGACTACCCCTCCTGGAACGCGGCCCACGCCCGGCGCGCCGAGGCCCTGGCCGGCGCCGACGACTGGCCCGCGTACCGGACCGACGCGGGCCGGCCCGCCCTGTCGGGCAACGATCCGATGCTGCTGGGCGGCGAGGGCGGCTCCTACTACAGCAGCCACACCCCGGACGTGTTCACCCGCACCATGCAGGCGCTGGGCGCGGGCTGGACCTCGCGCGGCCGCAACGTGCAGAGCCTCGACAACCCGGTGACGGACGCGGTGTTCTCGGTCGGCGCCCGCCTGAAGCCGGACGGCACGGTGGCCCGCGCCGAGGTCCCCCCGCTGGTCACCGTCCACCCGGCGGCTCCGCCCGGCCTCGCCTACGGGGAGTCGCCCTTCGCCAACCAGGAACTGCTGCTGGGCGCGAAGGTGTACGAGGACCCGGTCGCGCCCGGGACCTGCCGGGCGGGAACGGAGGCCTTCCTGTGGGCCCCGGAGTACAACGCGACGGCCCGCCTCGCGGACGGGCCGCCCCTGCGCCTCAACGGCAACGCCCCGCGCAACCGGGCGGCGCTCCAGCCGCTGGGCACCTCGCGCGGGCCCGCCTCGCACCTGGTCTTCGACCGGCCGGCCCCGCCGCTGTGGGCGCTGTCCTGCCTGGACCGGGCCCGCCTCGACCGGGCGGTGACGGCCCTGCGCGCCTCCGCCGCCACCTCGGTCCGCGTCACCGCCTCGGGGCTGCGCGCCACACTGCCGCCGGGCAGCACCGGCACGGCGGTCGTCGCCGTCCCGGCGGTGGCGGGCTGGACCTGTGACGGCCGCCCGGCCTCGTCCCGGCTGGGCCTGCTGGCGGTGCCGCTGGACGGCCGCACCAGCACCGTGGCCTGTTCGTTCCGGCCGCCGGGCCTGCTGCCGGGCGCGGCGGCGGCCGCACTGGCGGCGCTGGTGGTGCTGGGCCTGGCGGCCGGGCGCCGCCGCCGGGGCGCAGTGACGTAAGAGGCGATGACGTAGGCCAGGGCGCCGCCCGGGGTCAGCGCACCTGGCCCAGCCACTGGAGGGTGCGGCGGATGTCGGCCGGGAGCGGGTGGCCCGGCCCGTGCAGCCGGTCCGCGTCGAACAGCAGCCGCATCAGGGTGTCGTGGGCCGCGGCCCGGTCGCCCAGCGAGAGCAGCAGGTGCGCGATGCGGCGGCGGACCTCCAGCGGCAGTCCCGGATCGGGGTTCGCGTAGTGGTTCTCGAACAGGGGCAGCAGCGAGCGGTACTCGGCGAGGGCGGCCGCCGGCTCGCCGAGCTGCTCCAGGCACTGGGCGGCGTCGTAGCGCAGGCGCAGCGCCTGCGGGTCGCCGGCCGGGAACGCGTCGGCGAGGCGGCGCAGTTCGGGCAGGGCGCGGCGGAACTGGCCGTCGTCCATCAGGGTGGCCGCGTACTGCTTGCGCAGGGAGCGGACCACCGGCGAGTGCTCGCCGTGCTCGGCGGCGGCGGCCGGGAGGATGCCGCCGAGGATGTCCACGGCCCGGGTGAGCTGCCCCTCGTCCAGCAGCTTGCGCGCCTCGTCCACGGCGCCGGGGATGTCCGGCCGGGGCGGGGCCGGCGGGTCGGCCGGGCGCGGCGGGATCACGGTGGCCCGGTCCGGCCAGGGTGCCTGAGGGCGCAGGAAGGGGCGGGTGGGGTCCATGGGGCCGCTCGGGGGGCGGCTGCCGCGGGCCGGGAGCAGCGGCGCGAGGGCCTCGTAGACCTCCTGCGCGGAATCGGGCCGGTCCTGCGGGTCCTTGGCGAGCAGGCGCAGCATCAGCGCCTCCAGCTCCCGGGGTATCTCGGGGCGCTGGGGGCGCACCGGGGCCGGGGGCTCGTAGAGGTGGCGGTGCAGCACGCCGAGGGCGGTGGACCCGGCGAAGGGGACGTTGCCGCTGAGGAGTTCGTAGAGCAGCACGCCGAGGGCGTACAGGTCGGTGTACGGGCCGACCGCGCCGCTCATGGCCTGTTCGGGCGCCATGTAGGCGGGGCTGCCGATCGGAGTGCCGGTGCTGGTGAGGCGGGTGGTGTCGGTGTCCATCACGGAGGCGACGCCGAGATCCAGGACCAGGACGGTTCCGTCGGGGCGGACCATCACGTTCCGGGGCTTGAGGTCGCGGTGGACGATCGGCACCGCGTGCACCGCGGAGAGCACGGCGCACAGCTGCGCGACCACCGCGACCGCCCAGGGCCAGGGGTACGGGTCGTGCGCGGCGAGGTGGTCGGCGAGGTCGGAGCCCTCGACGTACCCCATCACGAGGTACAGCTCGTCACCGTCGTTGCCCGCGTCGTGCACGGTGACCAGCCCGGGATGGTCGACCTGGGCGGTGACCCGGCACTCGCGCACGAAGCGGCGGCGCAGCTCCTCGGCGACGGAGCCGGGGCCGGCGACCTTGTCGGGGCGCAGCAGTTTGACGGCCACGCGCCGGTCGAGGCGCTGGTCGTAGGCGGTCCACACCTGGCCCATGCCGCCCTGGCCGAGGAGGCCGGCGAGCCGGTAGCGCTCGCCGATGAGGCGTTCGGGCTCCGTCACCGGTACGGGTCCTGGATCGCCGTGCCGTTCGGGTCCTGGAAGGGGCCGCCGGGCCGCGGCGGCTGGCCGGGCCGCGGCGGGCGGTCCTGGTCCTGCCGGCGCAGCAGCTCGCTGAGCTCGTCCAGTTCGGCGCGGACCTGCCCGATGCGGGGCGGCGGGGTGTGCGGGGAGGTCTGCGGGGGCGGCGGCGTAGCGGGGCTCTGCGCGGGCGGGTAGCCGTAGGAGGGGGTGGTCCGCCCCACGCCGTACGGAGCCTGCGGGGCCGCCGGGTACCAGGGCGCGGCCGGGGCGGGCGCCTTCGTCTCGTGGTGGCGGATGTCGCAGACGAGGTAGTACACGCAGATCGCGAAACCGGTCAGGATCGAGCCACCGGCGCCCAGGTCGCTCTGCCAGCCGCTGGTGTCGGGCGTGTGGTCCGCCTCGATGAGGGCGACGCAGACCACCATCAGCACCCCGCTGCCGACCAGCAGCGCCCAGTCCCGGGCCCTGCGGGTGAGGATCGCGAGCCGCAGCATCGACCCCCACGCGAAGAAACCGCAGCTCAGCAGGGGCAGCGCCGTGAAGAGCACGCGCAGCGTCATATCGCCGCCCGACAGGGGGCGGTGGCCGTGGGGGCCGGGCTGCGGCGGGAGGCCGGGGCCGTGCATCGGTGCTCCTGACGAGGCGTGCGGAAGAGGTGCGGGGTCTGAGCGTATACAGCCTTTCCGGCCGTCCGTGAGGGGATGGACGCAACCGTTGCAGGCTCGCGCCACGCCCGGGACCGGCGGACAACGCGCGTGCGACGGCGGGTGGGTCCCGTTAGCCTCAGGGCTCGCGCACCGTCCCAGGGGGGATCCCATCATGCGCACCACCCCGCGCTCCGCCGTGCCCGCGACCGCTTCGGCGCTCGCCTGCTGCGTCGCCCTGCTGTCCGTCACGGCCTGCGGGCCGAAGTCCGCCGCGGCGGACGCCGCGCCGGGGGCGGGCCCGTCCTCGGCCGCGCCGTCCGCCTCCGCGGACCCGCTCGCCGGGAAGGACCCGGCCGCCGTCCTCAGGGACGCCTACCAGCGCACGGAGCAAGCCCCGTACGTGAGCGTGCGCGTCGGGGCCACCTGGCGCGGCCGCAAGCTCTCGGCGGTCCTGGAAATCGATCAGGACGGCCACTGCGGCGGCACCGTCACCGTCTTCAGGGCCGGTACGGCGGAGCTCTACTCGGACGGCGACTTCCTGTACGTCAAGGGCGACCAGGGCTTCCTCCAGGACCAGTTCGCCGACCGTCCGAAGGAGGCCGCCCGCGTCGCGGACCACTGGATGAAGGCGAAGGCCGACGACCCCTCCCTCTCCCACCTCACCGCGCTCTGCGCGGCCGGCTTCCCGGCCTCCCTCTTCACGGAGCGCTCGGACATCCGCCGGGACGCCGACACCTACTCCAGCGGCCGGCGGGTGGCCGTGTTCAAGTCCACCGGCCCGAAGGGCGTCGAGATCACCGATCACGTCCTGGCCGACGGGACGCCGTATCTGATCAAGCGCCAGGAGGGCGGCCCGGACTTCGCCCGCGCCGAGTACTCCGGCATGGGCGGCGGCGGGCAGCCGCTGGCGGCGCCGGACGGGCCGGACGTGGTCGACGCCCCCTGAGCGGGGCGGCGGGAAGGACGGCCCCTAGGCTCGGGGTTCCGATGTCTTTCCATGGGGGAACCAGCATGCGCAGCCGTACGAAGACCACCGCGGCGGTACTCGCCGCCGCGACCCTGCTCGGCGGCGGGCTGACGGCCTGCCTGCCCGGCGGCCCGGGCGGCGCCGCCGCGGCCGGGCGCGAGGCGCGGGCCTCGCGGGCGCCGTCGGCCGCGCCCGCCGCCGCACCCGCGCCCTCGGCGTCCGCCGGGAACGGCGGCGGCTCGCTCACCGGCCGGTCCGGGCAGGAGATCCTCACCCAGGCCTACGAGGCCACCCGCGCGGCCGGGTCGGCGCACGTCACCGCGCGGGTCGACTACCAGGGCAAGCCGATGCGGATCGACCTCTCCCTGGACAAGAAGGGCAACTGCAACGGCGCCGTCCGCCTCGACGGGATGGGGAAGCTCGACCTCATCAAGTCGAGCGAGCTGGTGCACTTCCGCGGCGACGCCGCCTACTGGCGGGGCGCGGCGAAGGAACGGCACACCTCGCAGAAGCAGACGGACCAGATGGTCGCCGCGCTCGCCGACCGCTGGGTGAAGATCCCCGTCTCCGACCCGCGCGCCGCCACGATGACCGGCAGCTGCGACCTCGACAAGCTGACCGGCGGCTTCGGCAAGGGCAGCCCGCTCGCGCGCAAGGGCGAGAGCACCACCATCGACGGCACGCCCGCGCTGGCGGTCACCTCCCCGGCCCGGCAGGGCACGCAGACCGACTACGTGGCCACCCGGGGCAAGCCGTACGTGCTGAAGTCGACCGTCAGCGGGGACACCGACGGCGAGGCGGTGTTCTCGGCCTTCGACGTGCCCGTCGACACGGCGTCCCCGCAGGACTCCGACGTCCTCGACCTGTCGAAGATCGGCGGCCCGGCGGGCGAGGCGATCTGAGCTAGAGCGCCGCGCGCCGTACGTGCAGATGTCCGCTGAGCGGGAACTCGGGCGGGGCGGCGGGCAGTTCCGTCTCGAAGGCGTACCCGCTCTTCACGGCGACGCGGCAGGACGCCTCGTTGTCCCGCTGGTGCAGCAGGTCGAGGCGCTCCAGCCCGTCGCCGGAGAAGGCCGCGAACGCCCAGGCGGTGAGGGCCTCCAGGGCGCGCGGCGCGACGCCCCGGCCGCGGGCGTACGCCGCCGTCCAGTAGCCGACCTCGGCCGACGCCCCGGCGGCGGAGGGCCGCTTGAGGGCGGCGGCGCCCACCAGCAGCCCCGCCTCCTCCTCCAGCACGGCGAAGCCGAACCGGGTCCCGCGCTCCCACTCCCGCGCGTGGTCCTCGACGAACATCAGGCCCTCGGACGCGCTGTCGACGGGGTACCGGGTCCGGCGCCGCAGGACCGGATCCGCGTACGCGCGCCGCAGCGCGGGCACGTCCTCGTCCCGCCAGGGGCGCAGGAGCAGGGCGGGACGGTCCGCCGTCGCGGCGGAGCGGAGCGGGACGGAAGAGACCATCATCCGATGATAGGCAGCCCGGCCACACGGACCGGGGCGCTCCGCTGCACCGCGCCCCGGTCCGGCAGCCGCTAGGAGCCGAGGATCGTGGTGAGGAACTCGCCCGTCCAGGCCAGCAGTTCCCGCCCGACCAGCGGCTTCCCGCCGACCCGGGCCGTCTTCGGCCGCGGCACCAGCACCTGCGAGGTGGCCGGCTTGAGCACCGTCCCCGGGTAGAGCCGCTTGAGCCGCAGCTCCTGCGACTCGCGCAGCTCCACCGGTCCGAAGCGGATGTTGGGCCCCTGGAGGGTGATGTCGCCGACTCCGCAGGCCCGCGCGAGCATCCGCAGCCCCGCCACCAGCAGCAGGTTCTCCACCGGCTCCGGGAGCTTGCCGTAGCGGTCGGTGAGCTCCTCCCGTACCGCCTTGATGTCCGCCTCGGAGTTGGCCGCCGCGATGGACCGGTACGCCTGCAGGCGCAGCCGCTCGCCCGGCGCGTAGTCGTGCGGGACGTGCGCGTCGACCGGCAGCTCGATCTTGACCTCCAGCGGCGGCTCCTCCTCCACCCCGCCGTCGACCGCGGCCCGGTAGTCGGCCACCGCCTCGCCGACCATGCGGATGTACAGGTCGAAGCCGACGCCCGCGATGTGCCCGGACTGCTCCCCGCCGAGCAGGTTGCCCGCGCCGCGGATCTCCAGGTCCTTCATCGCCACGTACATGCCGGCGCCCATCTCGGTGTGCTGGGCGATCGTGGCGAGCCGCTCGTGCGCGGTCTCGGTCAGCGGCTTCTCCGGCGGGTAGAGGAAGTACGCGTACCCGCGCTCGCGGCTGCGGCCCACCCGGCCGCGCAGCTGGTGGAGCTGGGAGAGGCCGAAGTTGTCGCCGCGCTCCACGATCAGGGTGTTGGCGTTGGAGATGTCGATGCCGGACTCGACGATCGTCGTCGACACCAGCACGTCGAACTTCTTCTCCCAGAAGTCCACGACGACCTGTTCCAGGGCCTGTTCGGACATCTGGCCGTGGGCGGTGGCGATCCGCGCCTCGGGCACGATCTCGCGCAGCTTGGCGGCGGCCCGGTCGATGGACTCGACCCGGTTGTGGATGTAGAAGCACTGCCCCTCGCGCAGCAGCTCGCGCCGGATGGCGGCGCCGATCTGCTTCTCCTCGTACGGGCCGACGAAGGTGAGGACCGGGTGGCGCTCCTCCGGCGGGGTGGTGATCGTCGACATCTCGCGGATGCCGGTCACCGCCATCTCCAGGGTGCGCGGGATCGGGGTGGCGGACATCGTCAGCACGTCGACGTTGGCGCGCAGCTTCTTCAGCTGCTCCTTGTGCTCGACGCCGAAGCGCTGCTCCTCGTCGACGATGACCAGGCCGAGGTCCTTGAACTTCGTCTCCTGCGAGAACAGCCGGTGCGTGCCGATGACGATGTCCACGGAGCCCTCGCGCAGGCCCTCCAGGGTGGCCTTGGACTCGGTGTCGCTCTGGAAGCGGGAGAGCGCCTTCACGCTGACGGGGAACTGCGCGTACCGCTCGGAGAAGGTCCCGAAGTGCTGCTGCACCAGCAGCGTGGTCGGCACGAGGACGGCGACCTGCTTGCCGTCCTGGACCGCCTTGAAGGCGGCGCGGACCGCGATCTCGGTCTTGCCGTAGCCGACGTCGCCGCAGATCAGCCGGTCCATGGGGACGGACTTCTCCATGTCCTCCTTGACCTCGGCGATGGTGGTGAGCTGGTCGGGCGTCTCCGCGTACGGGAAGGCGTCCTCCAGTTCGCGCTGCCAGGGGGTGTCCGGGCCGAAGGTGTGGCCGGGGGCGGCCATGCGGGCGCTGTACAGCTTGATCAGGTCGGCGGCGATCTCCTTGACGGCCTTCTTCGCGCGCGCCTTGGTCTTCGTCCAGTCGGCGCCGCCGAGCCGGTGCAGGGTCGGGGCCTCGCCGCCGACGTACTTGGTGACCTGCTCCAGCTGGTCGGTGGGGATGTAGAGGCGGTCGCCGGGCTGGCCGCGCTTGGCGGGCGCGTACTCGACGAGGAGGTACTCGCGGGTGGCGCCCTGGACGGTGCGCTGGACCATCTCGACGTAGCGGCCGACGCCGTGCTGCTCGTGGACGATGTAGTCGCCGGCCTCCAGGGTGAGGGGGTCGATGGACTTGCGGCGCCGGGTCGGCATCCGGCCGAGGTCCTTCGTCGCGGTGCGCTGGCCGGTCAGGTCGGTCTCGGTGAGGACGGCGAGTCGCAGCGCCGGGTCGACGAAGCCGTTGTCGAGGGAGCCGCAGGAGACGTGCACGATGCCCGGCTCCAGGGCCGTCAGCCGGGATTCCAGGCGGGCGGCGATGCCCTCGCCGCCCAGCACCTCGACGGTACGGGCGGCCGGGCCGTGGCCCTCGGTCAGGTAGACGGTGTGCCAGCCGTCGGCGATCCAGCCCTTGGTGTCGGCGAGCGCGCGGGCGGTGTCGCCGCGGTAGGCCTCGGGGGCGTGCATGCCGAGCTTGAGGGTGTCGGTGCTCAGGCCGGTGTCGTCGGCGGCGAACGGGGACACCGACCACCACATCATGCCGAGCTCGCGGGCGTGGTCGCGGACGTCCGCGATCCCGCGCAGCGAGGCCGCACCGACGTCGATGGGGGCCTCGCCGCCGCCCGCGGTGGCGGCCCAGGAGGCCATCAGGAACTCCTGCGAGGTCGCCACCAGGTCGGCGGCCCGGGTCCGGACCCGCTCGGGGTCGCAGACCACGGCCATCGCCCCGGCGGGCAGCACGTCGATCAGCAGTTCCATGTCGTCGACGAGGACCGGGGCCAGGGACTCCATGCCCTCGACCGCGATCCCCTCGGCGATCTTGTGGAGCAGTTCGCCCAGCTCCGGATGGGCCTCGGCGAGCGCCGCCGCCCGCGCGCGCACCTCGTCGGTGAGCAGCAGCTCCCGGCAGGGCGGCGCCCACAGGCCGTGTTCGGCGATCTCCAGGGACCGCTGGTCGGCGACCTTGAAGTAACGGATCTCCTCGACCTCGTCGCCCCAGAACTCCACGCGCAGCGGGTGCTCCTCGGTGGGCGGGAACACGTCGAGGATGCCGCCGCGCACGGCGAACTCGCCGCGCTTCTCGACCAGCTCGACGCGGGCGTACGCGGCCGCCGCGAGGGCGGCGGTGATCTCCCCGAGGTCGGTGCTCTGGCCCTGCCGCAGGCTGACCGGCACCAGGTCCCCGAGCCCCTTGACCTGCGGCTGGAGCACCGAGCGGATCGGCGCCACGACCACCGAGACGGGCCCGGCGGCCGGGTCGTCCTTGCGGGGGTGGGCGAGCCGGCGGAGCACCGCGATGCGGCGGCCCACGGTGTCGCTGCGCGGGCTGAGCCGCTCGTGCGGCAGCGTCTCCCAGGACGGGTAGTCGACCACCTCGTCGGGCGGCAGCAGCGAGCGCAGCGCCGCCGCGAGGTCCTCGGCCTCCCGCCCGGTGGCGGTGACCGCGAGCACGGTGCGCTCGGTACGGGCGGCCAGCGCGGCGATCGCGAAGGGCCGGGCGGCGGGCGGGCCGACGAGGTCCACGTGCATGCGGTTGCCGTCCCCGGCCGCGGTGACCGCCTCGGCGAGCGCGGGATCCCGGGTGACGGCGTCGAGCAGTCCGTGCAGGCTCATGAAGGGGGCTTTCCATCCTGGGGGAGGGCGTGGAGGGACAACGCGAAGGGCCCGACACGAGGACGGGCCGGGGGTTCCCACCCTACGACGCCGGGGTGGCGCCCGCGCGGGGGATTGCGGCCCGCGCGGGGGGACACCGGCCCGGAGCGGGGCGTTCCGGTCCGGGATGACAATCTGTCCGTATGACCACGTCCGGGATCCCCCGCACCGCCCGGGACCCCGGGCCCGAACCGACCACCCCGGCCCCCGCCCCCGGGAACCCCGCCCCGGCCGAGGCCTCCCGCCCGGCCGGCGGCCTTCGTGTGACCTTCGCCCGGCGGCCGGGCGGAGCCCTGCCCCTGCCCGGAGCCCTGCGCCTCGGCGGGTTCCCGCGGCTGCCGGGGCCGCGGCGGGCGGAGGGGGCCGGGCCGGCCGGGCGGGTGCGCGGTCCGCGCGGGGTGCTGGGCCCGGCCGGTGCCGGCCGGTCCGGGCGCTGGGCCCCGTACGGGCTCGCCTGCGCGCTGTTCCTCGCGTACGCCGTGCTCTCCGTCACCCGCCACCGGCGGATGGAGACGGGCTCCTGGGACCTCGGCATCTTCGAGCAGGCGGTCCGCGCCTACGCGCACCTCCAGGCGCCGGTGGTGGACCTGAAGGGGCCGGGGTTCCTCATCCTCGGCGACCACTTCAGCCCCGTCATCGCCCTGATCGCCCCGTTCTACCGGGCGTTCCCGGGGCCCGTCACCCTGCTGGTGGCGCAGGCCGCGCTCTTCGCCCTGTCGGCCGTGCCCGTCACCCGGGCCTCGGTGCGGCTGCTCGGGCGGGCCCGGGGGTTCGCGCTGGGGGCGGCGTACGGATTGTCCTGGGGGATCCAGCGGGCCGTCGACTTCGACTTCCACGAGATCTGCTTCGCGGTGCCGCTGCTGGCCTTCTCCCTGGAGGCGCTGCTCGCGCGCCGCCCGCGGGCCGCGCTCGCGTGGGCGCTGCCGCTGCTGCTGGTCAAGGAGGACCTCGGGGTCACCCTGGCCGCGCTCGCGCTGCTCGTCGCCTGGCGGGCGCGGGGCGGCGACGGCCGCACCGACCGCCGCACCGTCCGGCTCGCGCTCGGCGTCGCGCTGGCCGGGGTGCTGGCCGCCGTACTCGTCTTCACGGTGGTGATACCGGGCTTCGCCGCCGACGGCTACGCCTACTGGGAGAAGCTCGACGGCGACGGCGGCGGCAACCCCCTGCGGGGCCACGGCACGAAACTCACCACCCTCGGCTGGGTCCTGCTCCCCACCACCGGGCTGCTGGCGCTGCGCTCCCCGCTGCTGCTGGTGGCCGTGCCCACCCTCGGCTGGCGGTTCCTGTCGGGGGACGCGCACTACTGGTCCACCGACTACCACTACAGCGCCGTCCTGATGCCGGTCGTCTTCCTCGCCCTGGCCGACGCCCTCGACGCCACCCGGCGCGCCCGCCGGCCGTGGCTGCGCGCGTACGCCGTCCAGCTGCCCGGCGCCCTGCTCGCGGCGGCCCTCGCGCTGAGCGCGACGAGCCTGCCGACGGCCCGGCTCGGGGAGCGGTCCACGTACGAGAAGCCCGCCCGGGTGGCCGCCGTCGAACGGCTGCTCGCGCGGATCCCGGACGGGGTGGCCGTGGAGGCCGACTACGGCGCGCTGTCCCGGCTCACCTCCCGCTGCCGGGTCTTCTGGATCGGCAACACCCGGGGCACGCTCCCGGCCTACCTGGTCTTCGACAACACCTCGGGCTGGGCCGGGGAGGACCCCGCCGCCTACGCCGAGCAGCTGCACCCCCGGTCGCGGTTCGTCCCGGCGGGCGAGGCGGGCGGGGTCGTCCTGCTCCAGCGGGTGCGCTGAGGGTGGCGGCCCCGGCGCCGGCCCGGATACGGCGGCGCCGGCCCGGGGCCGCCCTCGCGGACGGCCCCGGACCGGCGTGTTTCCCCCGTACGACCGCCGGGCGGCGGCTACTCGCCGGCGATCGCGTTCAGTACGTTCATCCGCCCCGCCCGGAAGGCCGGGACCAGCGCGGCGAACAGGCCCACCAGGGCCGAGCCGGCGAACACCCCGAGGATCGTCGCCCACGGGATCTCCAGCACCTTCAGCCCCTCCAGCGCCAGGAGTTGCTGGGCGGTCGCGCCCCAGCCCATGCCCAGACCGAGGCCGAGCAGGGCGCCGAAGAGGGCGATGACCACCGACTCCAGCCGGATCATGCGCCGCAGCTGGCGGCGGGAGAGCCCGATGGCGCGCATCAGGCCGATCTCACGGGTCCGCTCGACCACCGAGAGGGCCAGGGTGTTCACCACGCCCAGCACCGCGACGATGATCGCGAGCGCCAGGAGCCCGTAGACCATGTTCAGCAGCTGTCCGACCTGGTCCTTGAGGTTCTGCTTGTAGTCGGTCTGGTCGCGCACCGTGTACTGCGGGTACTCGGCCAGGGCCGTCTTGAGCGCCGCGTACGCGGTGTCCGCCTGCCCCGGCCGGGCCTTGGCCATCAGCATGAACGGGTGCGGCAGCAGCTCGGCCGGGAGGTTGGCCTCGGCGGTGGCGGTGCTGACGTACTTGGCGCCCTTGTCGATGTTGCCCTCGTCCGAGGTGATCGCGGCGACCTTCAGCCGGACGGTCCTGCCGCCGGTGAAGGCGACCGTCAGCTCGTCGCCGACCTTGACGTGGTGCTCGTCGGCGTAGAGCGAGCCGACCGACATGGCGCCGGGGGCGTACGCGTCCTCGTGCCGGCCCGCGACCATCTTGCGGCGCAGGTCCTGGGCGTAGGTCGGGTCGGTGGCGCTCAGGCCGCTCTGCGCGCTGGAGCCGTCCGGGGCGGTGATCTTCGCGGTGACCTCGCGGTAGGCGGTGACGTGGTCGAGGCCCTGGACGGCGCGCATGGCCTGCTCGGCCTGCGGCACGACCGGCTGCATCGCGGAGGAGTCGACGATGTAGTCCGCGCCGACCGTCCGGTCGAGTTCGTCGGTGGCGGAGGACACCATCGAGGAGCCGACCACCGACAGGCAGGCGACCAGTGCCAGGCCGATCATCAGCGCGGCGGCCGTGGCACCCGTACGGCGCGGGTTGCGCAGCGCGTTGCGCTCGGCGAGCCGGCCGACGGAACCGAAGGGCCGCAGCACCGGGGCGGCGAGCAGCCGCACGACGACGCCGGCCAGCAGCGGGCCGATGACGATGAAGCCGATGAGGCTGAAGAACACTCCGAGGGCCAGCCACAGCGACCCGGCCGCGGCCTTCTGCGCCGCGGCGGCGAGGAACAGGGCCGCACCGCCGATGCCGGTCAGCACCAGGCCGAGGACCGCGCGGACCGCGCCGGCCTTGCGGTCGCCGGGGGTTCCGGCGTCGCGCAGGGCGGCCATCGGGGAGACCTTGCCGGCCCGGCGGGCCGGGACGTAGGCGGCGACGACGGTGACCACGGTGCCGAGGACCAGGCCGACGACCGGGGTCGTCCACGCCACCGTCAGGTCATCGGTGGACAGGTGCATGCCCATCTGGCCCATGAGCTTCATCAGGCCGACGGCCAGGCCCACGCCCGCCGCGACCCCGGCGAGGGAGCCGGTCACTCCGAGCAGCAGCGCCTCGATGAGCACGGAGCGGTTGATCTGGGACCGGTCGGAGCCGATGGCCCGCATGAGGCCGATCTCGCGGGTGCGCTGGGCGACCAGCATGGAGAAGGTGTTGAAGATCAGGAAGATGCCGACGAGGAAGGCGATCCCGGCGAAGCCGAGCATCACGTACTTCATGACGTCGAGGAAGCCCATGTCCTTCTTGTTGGCGTCGGCGGCCTCCTTCGCGGTCTGGAGCTTGTACGTGCCGGCGCCGACGGCCGCGGCCACGTTCTCCTTGAGCCGCTCGTCGCTGACGCCCTCCTTGGCGGTGACGTTGACGTGGCTGAACACGCCGGGCGCGCCGAGCAGCTTCTCCTGCGCGGTGGCGGTGTCGAAGTAGACGATCGCCGCGCCCGGGTTGGTCACGGTGAAGGAGGCGATGCCGCTGATCTTCGCGCGGATGTCGCCGGTGACGGCGATGGTGCGCAGCTCGTCGCCGAGTCTCAGGTGGTGGTTCTCGGCGGTGTCGGCGTCGATCATCACCTCGGTGGGGCCGCGCGGAGCCCGGCCCGAGGTGATCTTCATGGACTTGAGTTCGTTCTCGGTCCAGTTGCCCGCGATGGTCGGGGCGCCGGTGGTCGAGCCCACGTTCTCGTTCTTCGCGTTGACGACGGTGACGGCGGTCGACAGGACACCGCCCTCGGCGGACTCGACGCCCTCGGCCGCGCGGACGCGCTCCAGAGCCGAGGCGGGCAGCGTGCGCGGCCTGCCGCGCATCGCGTCGTCGGCGCCGGCGCCACCGCCGTCGTCGCCCTGGTCCGCGCCGTCGGCCGGTGCCTTCGGGCTGATGGTGACGTCGGAGCTGGTGACCGCGAACAGCTTGTCGAAGGTCGTGTTCATCGTGTCCGTGAAGACGAGCGTTCCACAGACGAAGGCGACGGAGAGCAGGACGGCGACGGCGGACAGCGCCATCCGCCCCTTGTGCGCGAGGAAGTTGCGTCGCGCGGTCTTCATGACGGTCACGAGGTCCGCCCGCGCGCGTCGAAGTCCTTCATGCGGTCGAGGACCTGGTCGGCGCTGGGCGCGTACATCTCGTCGACGATGCGTCCGTCGGCGAGGAAGACGACGCGGTCCGCGTAGGAGGCGGCGACGGGGTCGTGGGTGACCATCACGATGGTCTGGCCCAGCTCGTCCACCGAGCGGCGCAGGAAGCCGAGGACCTCGGCGCCGGCCCGGGAGTCCAGGTTCCCGGTCGGCTCGTCGCCGAAGATGATCGCCGGGCGGGCGGCCAGGGCGCGGGCGACCGCCACGCGCTGCTGCTGGCCGCCGGAGAGCTCGGTCGGGCGGTGCTTGAGCCGGCCGGCGAGGCCGACCGTCTCGACGACCCGCTCCAGCCACTGGGGCTCGGGCCTGCGGCCCGCGATGTCCATCGGGAGGGTGATGTTCTCCAGGGCGTTGAGGGTGGGCAGCAGGTTGAAGGCCTGGAAGATGAAGCCGATCTTGTCGCGGCGCAGCCGGGTGAGCTTCTTGTCCTTCAGGCCGGTGATCTCGGTGTCGTCCAGGTGGATCGTGCCGCTGGTGACGGTGTCCAGTCCGGCCAGGCAGTGCATCAGCGTGGACTTGCCGGAACCGGAAGGACCCATGATCGCGGTGAACTGGCCGCGGTGGATGTCCACGTCCACCTCGTCCAGGGCGACGACACGGGTTTCGCCGGAGCCGTAGGCCTTGACGACCTTGCGTGCCCGGGCCGCGACGGCGCCGTGGCCGCCGGTCCCCCCGTGCCTGGTTTCGGTCATCGCGGTTGTCACGGTGGTGTCCCCCTGTGGTTCGTCTGCCGGTGTGGCGCGCGGTGGTTCGGGTGGCCGGTGTGGCCGGTGCAGCGCGCGGTGGTTCGGGTGGCCGATGTGGCCGGTGTAACGCGCGGTGGTTCGGGTGGCCGGTGTGGCCGGGTGGCTGCGCGCGGGTGGGCGCGTCGCCGTCGTGAAGTCTGTGCCGTGGCGGGGGTCCGGCGCCCTGGTGCCCCTCGCCGTATCCGCCGGGGGGTTAACCCCACCCCCCGGCGTCCGCCCGTATGAACCAGTTAAGGACGCGGCGGACCCCGCGGCCTCCTCCGCCGGGACGAAAGGCCCCTGGGCCCTGGTGCGGAGAAACCCCTAGGGGACGCGCGTCCCCCGGCGGACCCGGTGTAAGGGATACCGACGGCCGCACCCCGGTGAGATGGTGTTTCTCCGTGGAAGAGGGGGACAGGGTGGGGTCAGGGGACAGCAGGACGGGCGTACCCGGCGAGCGGGCGCCCGGCGGACCGCTGCCCGGCGGACCGCTGCCGGGCGGGCCGGACGCGCCGCGGGCGGCGGCCGGGGACGCTCCGCGCGGGCGGCCGTCCCGCGCCGTGGTGCTCTCGCTGATGCTCGGCATGGCCCTGGTCGCCCTGGACAGCACGATCGTCTCCACCGCCGTCCCCCAGATCGTCGGCGACCTCGGCGGGTTCTCCGTCTTCACCTGGCTCTTCTCCGGCTACCTGCTCGCCGTCACCGTCACCCTCCCCGTGTACGGGAAGCTCAACGACACCCTCGGCCGCAAGCCCGTCCTCCTCTTCGGCACGGCCCTCTTCCTCCTCGGCTCCGTCCTGTGCGCCTGCGCCTGGAACATGGCCGCGCTCATCGCGTTCCGCATCGTGCAGGGGCTGGGCGGCGGCGCCCTCCAGAGCACCGTCCAGACCCTGGCCGCCGACCTCTACCCGCTGCGCGACCGCCCGCGCATACAGGCCCGGATGACCACCGTGTGGGCGAGCTCCTCCCTCCTCGGCCCGGCCCTCGGCGGGCTGCTGACCACGTACGCGGGCTGGCGCTGGACCTTCCTGATCAACGTGCCGCTCGCCGGGCTCGCCCTGTGGCTGACCGCCCGCCACCTCGTGGAGCCCGTCCGCTCCCCGGGCCGGCGGGGCCCGGTCGACTGGGCCGGTGCGCTCGGCGTGTTCGCGTGCGGCGGGCTGCTGCTGTTCGCGCTGGTCCAGGGCGGGGTCGCCTGGCCCTGGCTCTCGGCGCCCTCAGTGGCGCTGTTCGGCGCGAGCGCCGTCCTGGCCGCCCTGGTGGTGCGGACCGAACGCCGGGCCGCGCAGCCGATCCTGCCCGGCTGGGTGTGGCGCCGGCGCACCATCGCCGCCGTGAACCTCGCGCTCGGGGCGCTGGGGCTGCTGATGGTCGCCCCCATGGTGTTCATGCCGACCTACGCGCAGTCCGTACTCGGCCTCGGGCCGGTCGGGGCCGGTTTCGTGATGGCCCTGATGACCCTGAGCTGGCCCCTGTCGGCCGCCCTGTGCCAGCACGTGTACCGGCGCATCGGCTTCCGCGACACCGCCGTCCTCGGCATCTCCCTGGCCGCCGTGATCCTGTTCTCCTTCACCCTGCTCCCGCACCCCGCCCGGCCGTGGCAGCCCGCGCTGGTCATGCTGCTGCTGGGCGCCGCCCTCGGGCTGTTCCAGCTGCCGCTGATCGTCGGCGTGCAGTCCACGGTGGGCTGGGCCGAGCGGGGCACCACGACGGCCTCCGTACTGTTCTGCCGCACCGTCGGGCAGAGCGTGGGAGCCGCGCTGCTGGGGGCGGTGGCCAACGCGACCGTCGCCGCCCGGCTGGCGGACGCGCCGACGGCGGGGCTCCCGGAGCGGCTCGACGACGTGTCACGGGCCCTGGCCGAGCCGGGCTCCCTCGCGCCGGCCGCCGCGCAGCACCTGCGGGACGCGGTGGCGGCGGCCGTGGACCACATCTTCCTCGGCGCGACGGCCGCCGCGGTGGCCGCCCTGCTGGTCCTGCTGCTGGTCGCCCCCCGGCGCTTCCCGGTCCTGCCCGAGGCGGAGTGACACGCCCGCAGCCGGAGCGGCTTGTCATGCCCGGGATCGGTGGGTGACCCTCTTCACCGGAACACCGCACCCGGGGGGACACATGGCATCCACACTCGGCGCACTGGCATTACTGGCCGTCCTGGCCGGCGCCGTCGGCCTGCGCCTCTACCACCACCCCGGCACGGTCACCGGCCGCGACGGCCGGCTCTCCACCTCCACCACCCTCGCCCTGGCCTGGACGGTGATCCTGGTCTGGCTGCTGCTCGCGATCCTCGCCTACGGGCTGACGGCGGGCGGCGGCACCGCGTACTTCCAGCGCCCCGACGGCCCCCTGTCCAGCCTGACCACGGTGTACCTGCCGTTGCTCGGCGGCCCGTACGCGGCCCTGATCGCGGCGAAGACGGTCGTCGGCATCCGCGTGGAGAGCGGCACCCTGGCCAAGCCGGCCCCGAAGCCCACCGCCACCGGCCGCCGCCCGCTGCGGGAACTCATCGCGAACGACAGCGGCCGCACCGACCTCGTCGACCTCCAGTACGTGGCCCTCAGCGCGGTCACGATGCTCTACGTCGTCCTCTTCTTCCTCTCCGACGTGGGCGCCGGGCTCCCCCGGCTGCCCGCCGAAATCTGGGCCCTGACCGGCGCTCCGGCGGGGGTCTACCTGGTCAACAAGCTGGCCACCCGCGCCAACCCGGTCATCACCCGCGTCAGCACCGCCGACGGCCTGCTCACGGTGGAGGGCGGCGGCTTCGCCGAACCCCGCCTCACGGTGGACGACACCACCCTGCCGGTCGCCGCGGACCCGGTGACGGCTGCCCTGACGGCCCCTCTGCCGCCCGCGCTCCGACCCCCGTTCACGGTGGTGGTCACCTCCCGCGGCCTGCGCAGCGACCCGTACCGCTACGACCCGGCGTCCGAGCCACCCGCCGTGCCGATGCCCGAACCGCCCGCCGTGCCGGTGTCAGAGCCGCCCCCCGTCCCCGCCGCCCGGCCCGCCGCCGGAGCCGCCGCCTCCGGCGCGGACGCCCTGCCACCGGCGCCCGGACCGGGCCCGATCCGGGACCAAGGGCAGGGCTAGCCCTCAGCCGAAGCGGGGGCCGGGACCAGGGCCAGGACCGGGGCCGAGGCCAGGGTCAGGGCCGGCGCCGAGGTCGGGGCCAAGACCGGAACCGACGCCGAGGTCGGGGCCAAGACCGGCACCGTGGCCGGGGCCAAGACCGGAACCGTGGCCGGGGCCAAGACCGGAACCGGCGCCGTGGCCGTGGCCGGGACCGGAACCGGGACCGACGCCGTGGCCGGGACCGACGCCGTGGCTGGGACCGACGCCGTGGCCGTGGCCGGGACCGGCGCCGGCGTCAGCCCTCCGCCGGGGCACGGCCCGTGAGGGCCGCCAGGCTGGAGCGGACGTGGTCCATGTGGGCCCGCATCTCCTCCTGGGCCTCCGCGTGCTCCCGCAGGATCCGTTCGGTCTCCCGGCCGATGCGCTCCTCCTGCACCCGCGCCTGCGCCAGCACCTCCGCCGCGCGCGCCTCCGCGTCCTCCTGGCCGTGCCGCGCCGACTCCTCCGCCTCCGCGAAGCCCCGGCGGGCCTCCGCCAGCCGGGCCTCGGCGTACCGCTCCTGCTCCGCGTACCGGCTCTCCTGCTCCGCCTCCCGGGCCGCCTGCTCCCGCCCGGCCGCGTCCCAGCGCTCGGCGTGCTCCTTCTCCAGCTCGGCGAGCAGCACCTCCGCCCGCCGCCGCGTCTCGTCGAGGGCCGCCGCCGCCTCGGCCCGCAGGCCCTCGGCGTCCTCGCGCGCCTCCGCCCGCAGGGTGTCGGCCTCCCGCTGCGCCCGCTGGAGCCCCTGGCGCGCCCGCACCTCGGTCTGCTCCCGCACCGCCTCCGCGTCGTGCCGGGCCAGCTCCGCCACCCGCGCGGCGTGCGCCTCGGCCGCGCCCACCGCCTCCGCCGCGTCGGCCCGCGCGTCGCTCCGCAGGACCTCCGCCTCCTCCTGGGCCAGCGCCAGGATGTGCCGGGCGCGTTCGCTCAGGTCGTCGTACGCCTGCGGTGCCAGCGACGCCACCACCTCGCGCAGCCGCTCCGCCTCCGCCTCCATCCGCTTGGCCAGGACGGTCAGCCGCGCCACCCGTTCCCACGCCTCGTCCCGGCTCCCGGACAGCCGGGACAGGTACCGGTCGACCTCGTCCGTCCGGTAGCCGCGGCCTCGCACGGTCGAGAAACCCTGGGGTCCCTGAGGTGACATGGGTGCACTCATCCTGGAAGCGCCTCTCTCGCGGGGATTGCTGTCAAGGATGCGTCATCGGGTGTCAGAAGCCTGAACGGCCGGGCCGGTACCCCCGTCGGAGGTACCGGCCCGGCCATACATCCGATCACCCGATCAGAGGAGACCGTCCCACATCTGCTCCAGCAGCACCGACCACCAGCTCTCCGGAGAGGCCAGCGCCGCCGTGTCGAGGCCCGCCAGATTCGCCTGGAAATCGACGGTCCAGCGGCCCGCCTGCTCCGGCGTCAGATGCTGGCGCAGCCGCCACATGTGACCCAGCATCGCCAGCGAGCGGGCGAACTGCGGCAGGCTGGAGTTGACGAACTGCGGGGGCACGGGCGCCCCTCCCGGTCCGCCCTCCACCGGCACCGCCACGATGTGCGCGGTCCCGTACTGCACGCACAGCGCCTTGCCGAAGTCACTGCCGACCACCAGGTACGAGCCCGCGTCGGACGCCGGCTGCACCTGCCGCTGCGCCGCCAGCTCGGCCAGCGTCGGCACCGGCTGCCCGGGGACCGCCTGCGCCCAGAAGAACGGCCCGAAGTCCACCGGCAGGCCGGCCCACATCAGCGTCTGCGCCACGATCTCCGGCACGCCCTGACGGGACACCGCCCGCTGGTCGAACCGGAACACCCCCTGCGGCCCGAACGCCCCCGCCAGCTCCTGCGCGATGGCCTCCATCGGAATGGCCGGCTGGAGCTGGACCTGCGGCAGCGGCGCGCGCACCGGCGCCGGGCGCGCCGGGCCGTCCGCCACCTGGTGCAGCTCACCCTGATGGGTGAGCAGGTGGCGCATGCCCTGCTGACGTCCTGCGTGGTCGGTCCCGTACGGGGCCACGCTCGTGATCCGCACCTGCGGCCAGGTCTCCCGGATCATCCGGGCGCAGTAACCGCCGGGCAGTTCACAGGAGGCCAGCTCGGTGTGCAGCTCCAGCACCTGCTGCGGCGGCACGTTCATCGCGCGCAGCTCGTACAGGATCTGCCACTCCGGGTGCGGGGTGCCGGGCGCCGAGCGGCGGATGAGCTGCTGCTCGGAACCGTCGGGCGCGCGGTAGCGCAGCACCGCCTGGTAGCCGGGGCCGACCGTGGGCGCGCCGGACGGGACCGGCGGCTGCTGCGGCGCGGCCGGCCGGCCGCCGCCGGGAGCCCCCGGCGGGGGCCCGGCGAGCATCGTCGCGGCATGGTCGATCCCGCCCCCGGGAGCACCGGCGGCGCCGGGAGCACCGGGCGGTCCGGGCGGGGTCGGCGCCCCGGGCGGACCCGGAGTCCGGGGCGGCTGTACGGCACCGGGCCCGGCCAGCACCGTCGCGGCATGGCCGATCCCCCCACCGGGAACGCCGGGAACGCCGGGCGCACCGGGAGCCCCCGGCGGGCCGGGCGGCGCCGGTGCCCCGGGCGGACCGGGCGGCGTCGGCGCGGCGGGGCCGACCAGCATCGTCGCGGCGTGATCGATCCCGCCACCGGGAGCACCGGGCGGACCGGGCGGCGTCGGCGCCCCGGGCGGACCCGGAGGCCGGGGCGGCTGCACGGCACCGGGCCCGGCCAGCATCGTCGCGGCATGGTCGAGGCCCCCGCCGGGTACGCCGGGAGCACCCGGGGCGCCGGGCGGCCCGGGCGGCGTCGGAGCCCCCGGCGGCGGCGTCGGCGGACCGGGCGGCCGGGGCGGCTGCACGGCGGCGGGCCCGGCCAGCATCGTCGCGGCATGCTGCGGCGCGGCACCCGGCACACCCGGAGCCCCGGGCGGCCCCGGCGGCGTCGGAACCCCCGGACCCCCCGGTCCACCCGGTCCACCCGAAGCCCCCGCCCGCGGGCCCTGCGCCCTGCTGGTCGGCGCGTCGGCGATGTCGGCGGCGCCCAGGGCGGGCGCGACCGCCGTCTTCGGCAGCCCGCTGCCGCCCGCCATCAGCGTGGTCTTCGCCTCCGGCGCCACCCCGGGGCGGGACGGCCCCTCCTCCAGGTCCGAGCCGGACAGCGGCGGCGCGAACACCGTCGCGGGCAGCGGCACGCAGACGTCGTCACCGTCGGAGCTCACATCGGTACCCGCCCACGGCGTCGCCCCGGCCGGCACCCCGTCCTCGGCGGTCGGCTCGTACGGGACCTCTCCCCCGCGCCGGGCCGCCACCGGCTCCGCGGCCGGCTCCGCCCGCGGGATCCCCGCCCGGTCCGCCGCCTCCTGGAGCCACTCCGGCGGGCTCAGCATGAAGGAGGTCTGCTCCGAGTCGATGCGCGGCTGCGGCACCGAGGCCTCCGAGGCCGCGGCCGTCGCGGCAGCCCCGTACTCCTCCTCGTAACGCCGGATCACCTCGCCGACCGGCAGCCCCGGCCACAGGGTCACCTCGCCGCTGTCCCGCGCGATGACCAGCCGCTGCCGGCCCCCGCCCGACACCGGTCCGGCGGGCCGGTCCTCGGCCCACACCACGAAGCCCAGCCCGAACTCCCGTACCCGAACCTCGCGGTGCTGGTACGCGGGCACGTCCCCGTTGATCCACTCCTCGGCGCGCTCCTGCGCCTGCGCGAACGTCACCACGCCCCGATCACCCCTCACCCATCGCGGCACCGGCCACCGGAACCGAGCGGGCGAATCCGCCGTCCACCATCAGACCGGCCACCGTCTCCAACTCCGGCGGGTTGCCCGCCAGTCGTTCCAGGAAGGCATCGAAATCGGCACCGCACGGCAGCAACAGCCGCTCCACCCGCTCCTGGACGGACCAGCCGTCCCGGTCGCGGCCGTCGTCGTACGGGGAGAACCAGACCGAGCCGACGCCCTCGCCCTTCACCTTCACCGCGAGCAGCCCGCCCTGGACGAAGGCCACGCACAGGTAGTCCTTCGTCAGATGGTCCCGCAGACACTTGTTGACGTAGACGAGGTCGTTGACCGCCGCCTCCTCGCGCACCGTGAAGAACGGCTGGTCCACCAGCAGCCCCAGCTCCACGAACAGCCCCGCGCCGACCGGCGCGCAGCCGCCCGCCGCCTTCAGGAACGAGCGGTACGCCTCCGGCAGCCGGTAGCCGAGGTCCTCCTCGACGCCCTGCACCTGCTGCTCGGACACCGACACCAGGGACTTGGGCAGCCCCAGGTGCGCCGGACGCGCCTCCTGGAGCGGACGGGTGCCGCGCTTGTCGTGGTCCACGGGAGCCGTCGCCAGACCCGCGTGGTGCCGCAGCAGCGCCTTCACCTCGACCGGCACCAGCTCCATCCGCCGCGACGCGGCCACGTGGTGCCAGGTCCAGCCGTGCGGGGTCGCCACCGGGCCGACCGTGTCCCACAGGTCGTGGCCGGCCGCCCGCATCGCCGCGTTCGCGGACACGATGTCCGTCAGGCGCAGCTCGTCGGCGCCGAAGCCCTCCGGCGGCTCGGCGATCTCCACGGCCGCGCGCGCGTACCGCGAGAAGTCGGGATGCCCGTCCGCGTCCATCCGCACGCCGTGGGGATGGCGGGCGGCCCGGACCGGGTCCGGGAAGTGCACGACCTGCCCCGAGTAAGCGGCGTTGGGTGGCGCGGCCTGCTGCCCGAGCCGACCTGTCGTCATGGCGGTAGCCCCCTGCTGGATCTGGCTGGTTCACCACAGCCTATGTGCTCGGGCAAGGGGGTCGGCCGTCCCCCGGCCACGGGTGCGCGCACCGGGCGGGAACATCCGAATTGATACGAATATTCGACCCCGCTTCCACACCACAGGGGACATTTGACAGGCTGTCCCCGCGACACGGGGGCGTGCGCGACGGCGGCCACCACCGCGGCCACGGGAGGGAAGAAGCGACCATGCAGACGGCGACCACGCACAACCCGGCGGGCCGGGCGGACCACGCGGACCACGTGGACCACCCCGGACCGGCACGGCCGGCGGACACCGGCCCCGCCGGCGACCCCCGCCTGCGCTGGAGCAGCACCGACGGCCCCACCCCGCCGCCCGTGCTGCGCTTCCGCCGCGACGGCATCCTGCCGACCGTCGCCGCCGCCCTCTCCGTCCGCGGCGAGACCCTCACGGGGACCGCGGGCAAAGGGGACCGGCCGCCCGTACTGCACCCCCTCGTCCAGGACTTCCTCGACACCCTCACCAGCGGCCAGCGCGAACGCTTCACCGGGCGCTGCCCCGAGGCCCTCCTGCTCTCCCGCCACCTGGCCGCCGTCGAGGCCGCCCGCAGCCGGCGCGCCTCCCGCAAGCCGCTGACCGCGAGCGAGGCCCGCCGCTCCCTCAAGCACTCCCGCATCACGGCCCGCCGCATCCGCGAGGACGGCGACCCGCTGCACGGCAGCTACGCGCCGCCCTGCCGTTCCTGCGACGCGCTCCTCACCCACTTCGGCGTACGCCCCGTCGACCTCACCCACCCCGAGTAGCAGCCATGACCGCCTCCTCCGCCTCCTACGACCGTTCCTCCGCCACCCGGTTCCCGGGACCGGTGGACTCGGCCCTGCGCACCGCCGGCTGGGAGCCCGGCCGCTGGGACATCAAGCAGGCCGAGTACTGGGCCGGCGCCCTGCGCGACCACACCACCCCCGCCGGGCACCGGCACTCCGTCTTCCCGGCGGCCGTCGAGGCCTGGGCCGAGTTCGGCGGGCTCACGGTGACGGCCCCCGGGCCGGGCCGCCAGATAGCGCCCGCCACCCTGCGCGTCGACCCCCTGTCCGGACTGCACCTGGCCCGCACCTTCGCCGACCTCGGGCGGGCCCTGTCCACGCAGCTCTGCCCGCTCGGCACCGACGCCGACGGCGGCTCCCACCTCGCCATCGACCGCGAGGGCCGGGTCTACGGAATCGACCACACCGGCGACTGGTACCTGGGCGCCAGCCTCGACGAAGCCCTCACCCTCCTCCTCACCGGCCTCCAGCCGGCCCGCCTCACCACAGCCCCCTGACCACCCGGCCCCGCGGGGCCCTCCTAGCCGGCCGACGGCAGCGCGGCGGACGGCAGCACGGCCGACACCTTGAAGCCGCCCTCGTCCGTCGGCCCGGACACGAAGACGCCCCCCAGCGCCAGCACCCGCTCCCGCATGCCGACCAGGCCGTTGCCGCCGCTGGGCAGCCGCAGGGCGGCCTGTTCCACGTCCGCCCCGCAGGGCCCGTTCTGCACCTGCATGGCGATCTCCCCGTCCCGGTGCGCGAGCCGTACGACGACCCGCGCGCCCGGGGCGTGCTTGTGGCAGTTGGTCAGCGCCTCCTGCACCACCCGGTACGCCGTCTGCTCCAGCTCCGCCGGGTAACCGCCGACGCGCTCACCGTCCACCCGCACCTCGACGCTCATCCCGGCCGCCCGCGACTGCCCGACCAACGACTCCAGCCCGTCCAGCGAGGGCCCGTCCTCGAAGCCGCCCGCCGGCCCGGCCACCGCCGCCGCCATCGCCACCGCCGCGACCTCCGCGACCGCCGCCGGCTTCGGCTTCGGCGCCTCGGCCCGCAGCACGCCGAGCATCTCCCGCAGCTCCGTCAGGGCCTGCCGGCCCATGTCCCCGACCAGCGCCGCGTTCCGCGCCGCCTTGGCGGGATCCTTCGCGGCCACCGCCTGGAGCGCCGCCGCGTGCACCACCATCAGCGACACCCGGTGCGCCACCACGTCGTGCATCTCGCGCGCGATCCGCGTGCGCTCCTCCGTACGGGCCCACTCGGCCCGCTCCTCCGCCCGGTCCGCGAGCAGCGACAGCTCCCGCTCCAGCGAGTCCGCGCGTTCGTGCAGGCTCTCCATCAGCCGCCGCCGGGCCCCTATGTACAGGCCGAGCAGGACGGGCGGCACGGTCAGCGCCACCGCCACGAAGGCGGACAGCACCAGGACCAGCGTGGTGTCCCCCTCCAGGTCCCCCCGGGTGCGCAGGTACATCACCACGAAGGTGCCGGCCAGCGACATCGCCGTCAGCGTGGCGGTGATCCGCCGGGGCACCTCGCAGGCGGCCAGCGTGTACAGCCCGACCACCGCGAGCAGGAAGCCCATCGAGGCCGGGGTGACGGCGATCCCGACCAGCACCACGGCGATCGGCCGGCGCCGCCGCAGCAGCAGGACGGCCCCCACCACGACCCCGAACAGCACCCCGGCGGCCACCGGGATCCCCGCCTCGCGGGCGAAGCCCACCCCTTCCACACCGCATTCGGCCGCGGACAGCACGGCCAGCCCCACGTCCAGGAGCGCGGCCCGCCGCCGCTCCCACCACCAGGGCCCGTCACGGCCCGTCCCCTCGCGCTCTTCCCCCGTACCGGTCATGCCGTCCAGCGTACGCAGGCCCCACAGCACGCCGGCGAAGGGATTTCCCGGAAACCACCGGTCATCGCACGTACGACTGAACCGCCCACTCCCCGAGCCTGGATCCCGCATTCGTCCAGGTCTCCGCAAGTTGCGGGCTATACCGTCGCGTCGAGGGCGCATGGTGCGGCATAGTTGGGTCCGCTGGCTTACCGAAGTGATGGAATGTCCGGTTTGCCATCCCCTGTGGTGTAATTGGCAGCACTGAGGCTTTTGGTGCCTTATGTCCGGGTTCGAGTCCTGGCGGGGGAGCATTGCAGATCCGGGTCCCGGCCGTTTCGGCCGGGACCCGCCTTCGTTGGCGGGTGCGGGGCCCCCGCTATCCTTCCTGGGTCCACCCCCGAAGCCGAAGGGCACCCCCGTGAGCGCAACCCGCCCGGCAGCCGTCGTCGTACTCGCAGCGGGTGAAGGCACCCGCATGAAGTCGGCCACTCCCAAGGTCCTGCACGAGATCAGCGGGCGCTCGCTCGTCGGTCACGTCGTCGCCGCCTCCCGCGAGCTGGACCCCGCGCACCTCGTGGTCGTCGTCGGCCACGCGCGCGAGCAGGTCACCGCGCACCTCGCGGCCGTCGACCCCGGCGTGCGCACCGCCGTCCAGTACGAGCAGAACGGCACCGGGCACGCCGTCCGGATGGCCCTCCAGGAGCTCGGCGGCCCAGTCGACGGCACCGTGATCGTGGTCTGCGGCGACACCCCGCTGCTGACGGGGCAGACGCTGGGCGCCCTCGCGGACACCCACGCGGCCGACGGCAACGCCGTCACCGTGCTCACCGCCGAGGTGCCCGACGCCACCGGCTACGGCCGTATCGTGCGCGACGCGGGCGGCGCCGTGACGGCCATCGTCGAGCACAAGGACGCCACCGACGCGCAGCGTGCGATCCGCGAGATCAACTCCGGCGTCTTCGCCTTCGACGGCCGGCTCCTCGCGGAGGCCCTCGGCAAGGTCGACACGGACAACAGCCAGGGCGAGGAGTACCTCACGGACGTGCTCGGCATCCTGCGCGCCGCGGGCCACCGCGTCGGCGCGGCGGTCGGGCCGGACCACCGCGAGGTCCTCGGGATCAACAACCGGGTGCAGCTGGCCGAGGCCCGCGCCCTGCTGAACGCGCGTCTGCTGGAGCGGGCGATGCTCGCGGGCGTGACGGTCGTGGACCCGGCGAGCACCTTCGTGGACGTGACGGTGACCTTCGGGCAGGACGCCCTGGTCCACCCGGGCACGCAGCTGCTGGGCGCCACCCACGTCGCCGAGGGGGCCGAGGTCGGCCCGAACACCCGGCTGAAGGACACCCGCGTGGGCGCGGGCGCCCGCGTGGACAACACGGTGGCGGACGGCGCGGTGATCGGCGAGCAGGCCAGCGTCGGCCCGTTCGCGTACCTGCGGCCCGGCACGAACCTCGGTCTGAAGGCGAAGGCCGGTACGTACGTCGAGATGAAGAACGCGACGATCGGCGAGGGCACGAAGGTGCCGCACCTGTCGTACGTGGGTGACGCGACGATCGGTGACTTCACGAACATCGGCGCGGCCAGTGTCTTCGTGAACTACGACGGCGAGCACAAGCACCACACGACCGTCGGCTCACACTGCAAGACGGGTTCGGACAACATGTTTGTGGCGCCCATCACGATCGGGGACGGCGCCTACACCGCCGCGGGCTCGGTCATCACGAAGGACGTGCCGCCCGGCGCCCTGGCCGTGGCCCGGGGCCAGCAGCGGAATATCGAGGGCTGGGTGGCCCGCAAGCGTCCCGGCAGCGCCGCCGCGACGGCGGCGCAGTCGTCGGCGGAGGGGGACTCCGGCCGCCCCTGAGGTGAACTGACCGGAAACGGGGACGCCCTGGACGGCGTACCGTGATAGTGCACGCAATTCGGCTGGCTCACCGTGTGCGGGACGGACGCACACGGGGGCGAGCAGCTTTTCACACGTCTGAGGAGACAGTGCTGTGACCGGGATCAAGACGACCGGCGAGAAGAAGCTGATGCTCTTCTCCGGCCGCGCCCACCCCGAGCTGGCCGAGGAGGTCGCGCACCAGCTGGGAGTCAGCCTCGTGCCGACCAAGGCTTTCGACTTCGCGAACGGTGAGATCTACGTCCGCTTCCAGGAGTCGGCCCGTGGCGCGGACTGCTTCCTGATCCAGAGCCACACGGCTCCGATCAACAAGTGGATCATGGAGCAGCTGATCATGATCGACGCGCTGAAGCGCGCGTCGGCACGCTCCATCACCGTGATCATCCCGTCCTACGGCTACGCCCGTCAGGACAAGAAGCACAAGGGCCGCGAGCCGATCTCGGCGCGTCTGGTCGCCGACCTGCTGAAGACCGCGGGTGCCGACCGCATCCTCACGGTCGACCTGCACACCGACCAGATCCAGGGCTTCTTCGACGGCCCGGTCGACCACCTCTCCGCCCTGTCGGTCCTCGCGGACTACGTCGGCGCCAAGGTGGACCGCACCAAGCTGACGATCGTCTCCCCGGACGCCGGCCGCGTACGCGTCGCCGACCGCTGGTGCGACCGTCTCGACGCGCCGCTGGCCATCGTGCACAAGCGCCGTGACAAGGACGTCGCCAACCAGGTGACCGTCCACGAGGTCGTCGGTGAGGTCAAGGGCCGCGTCTGCGTCCTGGTCGACGACATGATCGACACCGGCGGCACCATCTGCGCCGCGGCCGACGCGCTCTTCGCGCACGGCGCCGAGGACGTCATCGTCACCGCCACGCACGGCATCCTGTCGGGCCCGGCCGCCGACCGCCTGAAGAACTCGAAGGTCAGCGAGTTCGTGTTCACGAACACCCTCCCGGACCCCTCGGACCTGGAGCTCGACAAGATCACGGTGCTGTCGATCGCCCCGATGGTCGCGCGCGCGGTGCGCGAGGTCTTCGAGGACGGCTCGGTCACCAGCCTCTTCGAGGAGCAGCAGTAACCGCTGCGCCGTAGATCCTTTTTGGTACGGCCTCCCTCCCCGGGTACACTCCATGAGTTGCTCGGCGAGGGAGGCCGTGCCCGTTTTTTTCCGGGTCCGGACGCTCCGTTATCGACGCGCTCTTCGTAGCAGGCCGTTCCGGCCGGGTGACCGTCGTCCCATTTCCGTCACCCCACGAGGAGTGAGCATGTCCGAGGTCAAGCTTTCCGCCAAGATCCGTGACACCTTCGGCAAGGGCTCCGCCCGCCAGGCCCGTCGCGACGCCCTGACCCCCGGTGTCATCTACGGCCACGGCACCGAGCCGAAGCACGTGAACGTCGACGCCCACGCCCTCCAGCTGGCGCTGCGCACCCCGAACGTCCTGCTCTCCCTGGACCTCGGCGACGCCGGCACCGAGCTGGTCATCCCGAAGGCCGTGCAGAAGCACCCGCTGAAGCGCTCGATCTCCCACGTCGACTTCCTGATCGTCAAGAAGGGCGAGAAGGTCACCGTCGACGTCGCGATCGTCACCGAGGGCGAGCTGGCCGCCGGCGGCAACATGCTGGAGACCCTCCAGAACACCATCTCCGTCGAGGCCGAGGCCACCCACATCCCGACCGAGGTCACCGTCTCCATCGCGGGCCTCGAGGCCGGCGCCACCATCCACGCCAAGGACCTGGTCCTGCCGACCGGCACCACGCTGGCCGTCGACGGTGACATCGCCGTCCTCCAGGTCGTCGCCCCGCAGGCCGAGGAGCCGGCCGCCGACGCCGAGGGCACCGAGGCCTGAGCCTCGCCCCACCCCCTCAGCAGTTGCTGACCGACCGCCGTCCGGCTCCACTGGAGCGGGACGGCGGTCGTCTTCGTTCCAGGCACTTAAGGAGCTTTTGATGTCGGACGACGCGGCGCCCTGGCTGATCGTCGGTCTCGGGAACCCCGGACCGGAGTACGCCGGCAACCGCCACAACATCGGCTTCATGGTGGCCGACCTGCTGGCCGAGCGGATCGGCGGCAAGTTCAAGGCGCACAAGGCCCGCGCCCAGGTCGTCGAGGGCCGCTTGGGGCCGCCCGGCCCGGCGAACCGGCGCGTGGTGCTGGCCAAACCCATGTCGTTCATGAACCTGTCGGGCGGTCCCGTGACGGCGCTGCGCGACTTCTACAAGGTGCCGCTGGAGCGGATCGTCGCCGTCCACGACGAGCTGGACATCGACTACCCGACGCTGCGCCTGAAGCTGGGCGGCGGGGACAACGGGCACAACGGCCTGAAGTCGATGACGAAGGCGATGGGCCCGGACTACCACCGGGTGCGCTGCGGCATCGGGCGCCCGCCGGGCCGCATGCAGGTCGCGGACTTCGTCCTGAAGGACTTCTCCTCCACCGAGCGCAAGGAGCTGGACTGGTTCGTGGACCGGTCCGCGGACGCCGTGGAGTGCCTGGTCCAGGAGGGCCTGGAGCGGGCGCAGTCGACGTACAACTCGTAGGGCGTACGGGAAGGCCCCCGCCACCGGAGGGATCCGGTGGCGGGGGCCTTCTCGCACGCGGGACGGGTCAGCCGGTGTTGCGCAGGCCGGCGGCCACGCCGTTGACGGTGAGCAGCAGGGCCCGTGCCAGCAGCGGGTCCGGTTCCTCGCCGCGGGCGGCGGCGGCGCGCTGGCGGGCCAGCAGGGAGACCTGGAGGTAGGAGATCGGGTCCAGGTAGGCGTCGCGGACGCCGAAGGTCTGCTGGAGGACCGGGTTGGAGTCCAGCAGCTTCGTCCCGCCGGTGATCCGCAGGACTTCGCGGACGGTGAGCTCGTGTTCGGCCTCGATGCGGGCGAAGACGTGCTTGAGGTCGTCGGGCACGAGGGTGTCGACGTAGTGGCGGGCGATCCGCAGGTCGGTCTTGGCCAGCGTCATCTCGACGTTGGACAGGAAGTTGCGGAAGAAGTGCCAGCGCTCGCCCATCTCGGCGAGGGCCTGGTCCTGGCCGGCCTCGCGCAGGGCCTTCAGGCCCGAGCCGACGCCGTACCAGCCGGGGACGATCTGGCGGGACTGGGTCCAGCCGAACACCCACGGGATGGCCCGCAGCCCGTCGAGGCCGGCGCCGGAGTCGGGGCGGCGCGAGGGGCGCGAGCCCAGGTGCAGGTCGGCGAGCTGGTCGACGGGGGTGGCGGCGAAGAAGTACGCGGGCAGGTCCGGGTCTTCGACCAGCGCCCGGTAGGCGGCGTGCGCGGCGTCGGAGACGATGTCCATGGCCGCGTCCCAGCGGGCCAGGTCGTCGTCGGACTGGCGGGGCGCGGTGTGCAGGGCGGAGGCCTGGAGGGTGGCCGCGACGGTCAGCTCCAGGTTCTCGCGGGCCAGCGAGGGGACGAGGTACTTGTCGGAGATGACCTCGCCCTGCTCGGTGACCTTGATCTCGCCCTCCAGGGTGCCCCAGGGCTGGGCGAGGATCGCGTCGTGCGAGGGGCCGCCGCCGCGGCCGACGGTGCCGCCGCGGCCGTGGAAGAGGCGCAGGCGCACCCCGTAGCGGTGGGCGACGTCGCGCAGCCGGCGCTGGGCGCGGTGGATCTCCCACTGGCTGGTGGTGATGCCGCCGAACTTGGAGGAGTCGGAGTAGCCGAGCATGACCTCCTGGACGTCGCCGCGCAGGGAGACGAGGCGCCGGTAGGAGGGGTCGGCAAGCATCTCGTCGAGGATGACGTCGGCGGCGCGCAGCTCGTCGGTGGTCTCCAGCAGCGGCACGATGCCGATCTTGGCCCAGCCGCCGTGCAGGTCGAGCAGGCCCGCTTCGCGGGCGAGGACGGCGGCGGCGAAGACGTCGTCGGCGCCCTGGCACATCGAGATGATGTACGACTCGATGACCTCGGGGCCGAACTTCTCGAACGCGTCCTTGATGGCGGAGAAGACGCCGAGGGTCTTCTGGCCGGCCGCGTCGAGGGGGGCCGGGGTGGGGGCCAGCGGCCGGCGGGAGCGCAGCTCCTTGGCGAGGAGCTTCTGCCGGTAGTCGCGGGGCATGTCGGCGTAGCGCCAGGACTCCTCGCCGAGGCGGTCGAAGAGCTGGCCCAGCGCGTGGTGGTGGGCGTCCGCGTGTTCGCGTACGTCCATGGTGGCGAGCTGGAGGCCGAAGGCGGCCAGGGTGCGGATGGTGCGGTCCATGCGGCCGTCGGCGAAGAGCGCGCCGCGGTGTTCGCGCAGGGAGGTCTGGATGAGGGTGAGGTCGGCGAGCAGTTCGGCGGTGCCGAGGTAGTCGCGGCCCTCTTCGTGGGCGGTGCCCTTGGCGAGGCGCTCGCGGGTGTTGACGAGCTTCTGGCGCACGCACGTGGCCTTGAGGCGGTACGGCTCCTCGGCGTTGAGGCGCTTGTAGCGGGGGCTGATCTCGGGGAGGCGCTCCAGGTCGGCCTGGAGGGAGGTGAGGAGCTCCTCGGTGGCGCCGGTGTAGCGGATCGAGTTCGACAGCAGGCCGCGCAGGAAGTCGACGAGTTCGAGGGCGTCGGTGATGCCGTGCTCGTGCTGGAGGATCAGGACGTCGCGGGTGACGTCCGGGGTGACGTTGGGGTTGCCGTCGCGGTCGCCGCCGATCCAGGTGCCGAAGGTCAGCGGCCGGGTGCCGGCGGGGATCTCGACGCCGACGCGCTGGAGCTCGGCGGCGAGGTCCTCCAGGACGTCGCCGACGGCGCCGGCGTGCAGCTCGTCGAGGTAGTAGATGGCGTTGCGGGCCTCGTCGGCGGGCTCGGGGCGCACCACGCGCAGCTCGTCGGTCTGCCAGACGAGGTCGATGTTCTCGGCGAGGCGCAGGTCGTGGCGGCGGCGGTCGCCGGCGCCGGCGACGGGCTCCTCCAGGAGCGCGGCGATGCGGCGCAGCTTGTTCAGGACGCTGCGGCGGGCCGCCTCGGTGGGGTGCGCGGTGAAGACGGGCCGCACGTTGAGGTTCCTGACCGTCTCGCGCAGGTGCTCGGGGTCGGCGTCCTTCAGCATGTCGGCGGTACGGGCGAGGAGGCCGCCCTCGGCGGCGCGGTGGGCGCGCAGCTCCTTGCCGCGGTGCACCTGTTCGGTGACGTTGGCGAGGTGGAAGTAGGTGGAGAAGGCGCGCACCAGCTTGGCGGCGGTCTCCAGGTCGGTGTCGCCGAGGAGGGCCGCGGCGGCCTCGCCGTCGGTGCGGGTGAGGGCGCGTACGCGTTCGACGAGGTCGAGGAGGTCCTGGCCCTCCTGGCGTACGAGGGTCTCCCCGAGGAGGTCGCCGAGGCGGCGGATGTCGGCGCGCAGCTCCGCGTTCGCCGTTTCCGCCGAAGTCACGGTGGTGGGGGTGACGGGGGCCTGGGCGGCCTGGTCAGCACTGCTCACAGGTGCGGCTCCTTGCAGTGTTCGAGCGCTACTGGGCTGTGGGCTTCCCGGGACGCGTGCGGCGGCGGTGCCGCCGGGGCGCAGCCGGGCTGCCCGTGCGGACCGCGCTGTCCGACGACACCAGGATAGGTGGCGCGTCCTCGTGCCCGGGCAGGGCGCCCACGGGGTGGACGCCCTGGTCGCGGCGGGTGGGTGACGGGGGCGTCCGGAGAGTGTGGCCTCGGGGCGTGCTCCCCTTGCCCCGTCGTTCACCTTTGCCATACTTACGATGCCGTAGGTTACGGAGCCGTAGGGTCTGCGACTCCGCACCCGCCGACTTCTCACCCCCCAGGGGAACCCCATGACCAACGGTCCCGATCTGATCGAGGACGCCGCGACGTCCTCCCCACGTTCGAGTGAGGCCGCGCCGTCCGCGACGCGCGGCGGTGAGCAGAAGCGGTCGGTGGAACAGATCGCGCTGCTGCTCTTCATCACGGTGCCCTTCGTGGCGCTGCTGGCGGCGGTGCCGCTGGTCTGGGGCTGGGGGGTGAGCTGGCTGGACCTCGGCCTGATGGTGTTCATGTACTTCCTGGCCTGCCACGGCATCACCATCGGCTTCCACCGCTACTTCACGCACGGTTCGTTCAAGGCCAAGCGGCCGCTGCGCATCGCGCTCGCGGTCATGGGCTCGATGGCGGTGGAGGGGCCGCTGGTGCGCTGGGTGGCCGACCACCGCAAGCACCACAAGTACTCCGACCACGAGGGCGACCCGCATTCGCCGTGGCGGTTCGGCGAGACGCTGCCGGCGCTGATGAAGGGCCTGTGGTGGGCGCACATCGGCTGGCTGTTCGACGAGGAGCAGACCGACCAGCAGAAGTACGCCCCGGACCTGATCAAGGACCCGGCGCTCCGGCGGGTCTCCCGGGACTTCGTGTGGTGGACGCTCGTCTCGCTGGCGATCCCGCCGCTGGTGGGCGGCCTGGTGACGATGTCCTGGTGGGGCGCGTTCACGGCGTTCTTCTGGGGTTCGCTGATCCGCGTGGCGCTGCTGCACCACGTGACCTGGTCGATCAACTCCATCTGCCACGCTGTGGGCAAGCGGCCGTTCAGGTCCCGGGACCGCAGCGGCAACGTGTGGTGGCTGGCGGTGCTGTCGTGCGGGGAGTCCTGGCACAACCTGCACCACGCCGACCCGACGTCGGCCCGGCACGGCGTCCTGCGCGGCCAGGTGGACTCCAGCGCCCGCCTGATCCGCTGGTTCGAGCAGCTCGGCTGGGCCACGGACGTGCGCTGGCCGTCGGCGGACCGCATCGACGCCCGGCGCAAGGAAGAGCCGTCGAACGCGGCATGATGGGGGACGTGGCGATCGACGGCAGCAGTTCCAGCAGTGACAAGCCCCGGCGAGGCCGCCGGGTCCGGATGACGGGCGCCGAACGGCGTCAGCAGCTGCTGGACATCGGCCGCGCCCTCTTCGCGGAGAAGGGTTTCGAGGGCACCTCGGTGGAGGAGATCGCGGCGAAGGCCGGGGTGTCCAAGCCGGTGGTCTACGAGCACTTCGGCGGCAAGGAGGGCCTGTACGCGGTGGTCGTGGACCGTGAGATGCGCCAGCTGCTGGAGGGGGTGACGGGCGCGCTGACGGCCGGGCACCCGCGGGAGCTGCTGGAGCAGGCGGCGTTCGCGCTGCTCGACTACATCGAGAGCTATACGGACGGCTTCCGGATCCTGGTGCGCGACTCCCCCGTCGCCCAGTCGACGGGTACGTTCGCCTCGCTGATCAGCGACATCGCCACGCAGGTGGAGGACATCCTGGGCCTGGAGTTCAAGGCCCGCGGCTTCGACCCGAAGCTGGCGCCGCTGTACGCGCAGGCGCTGGTCGGGATGGTGGCGCTGACGGGCCAGTGGTGGCTGGAGACGCGCCGGCCGAAGAAGGCGGAGGTCGCGGCGCACCTGGTGAACCTGGCCTGGCACGGGCTGGAGAACCTGGAGGCCAGGCCCCGGCTGGTGGGCCACCGCAGGAGCTGAGGACGTACGCGCGCACCCCCGCGCGGCGTCGGCGCCCCGGCCCCGGGATCCCCGGGGGCGGGGCGCCGTCGTGTGCTCGGGGTTCAGGCCTGCGGGGCGTGGGGTTCCAGGAACTCCAGCCGGTTGCCGACGGGGTCCGCGGAGTAGAAGCGGCGGTGGCCCGGCAGGCCGTCGTCCCAGACGACCTCGGCCCCGCCGGCGCGCAGCCGGCCGGCGTAGGCCTCGATGCCCGTCACCCGCAGCCCGGGGTGGGCCTTGCGGGCGGGCCGGAAGTCCTCCTCGATGCCGAGGTGCAGCCGGACGTCCCCGGCGGCGAACCAGCAGCCGCCGCGCGCGGCGAGGGCGGCGGGCTTGGGGACCTCCGTCATGCCGAGCACGTCCCGGTAGTAGGCGCGCAGCGCGTCCTCGGAGCCGGGCGGCGCGGCGAGCTGGACGTGGTCGAGGGCGCTCAGCACGCTCAGGCCTCCTTGCGGGCGACGGCGAAGACGCGGCGGAACGGGAAGACGGTGCCGCGCGGTCCGGCCGGGTAGGCCTCGCGCAGCGCCTCGCGGTATTCGGCGAGGAAGCCCTCGGCGGCCTCCCGGTCGTCGCCGAGCGCGGTGAGGACGGGCCGCAGGGCGGTGCCCTTGACCCAGTCGAGGACGGGGTCGGGTCCCTGGAGCAGCTGGTGGTAGGTGGTCTCCCAGACGTCGGCGGCGCAGCCGAGTCCGGTGAGGCGGTCGAGGTACTCGGCGGGTTCGAGGACGTGCACGTAGCGGGCGCCGTGGCCGCCGAGGCGCTCCCGCCACCGGGGGGTGTCGCAGAGCTCGGCGAGCAGGCGGTGGCTGGGGGCGGTGAAGTTGCCGGGGATCTGGAAGGCGAAGGTGCCGCCGGGGCGCAGGCCGTTGATCCAGCGGGCGAAGGAGCCCGCGTGGCCGGGCACCCACTGGAGGGCGGCGTTGGAGACGATCAGGTCGTACGTCTCCTCGGGCGTCCAGTGCGCGAGGTCGCCGTGGCGGAAGTCGAGGGCGCCGCCGCCCGGGGTGGGTCCGGCGTATTCGGCCTCGGCGCGGCGCAGCATCTCCGGGGACAGGTCGTAGCCGGTGACGCGGGCGTCGGGCCAGCGGTCGGTGAGCAGCGCGGTGACGTTGCCGGGCCCGCAGCCGAGGTCCGCGACGCGGGCGGGGGCGGTGGGCGGCTCCGGTATGCGGCCCAGCAGATCGAGGAACGGGCGGGCCCGGTGCCCGGCGTGGCGGAGGTACTGCTGGGGATCCCAGACGGGCGCCGGGGCCGAGGGGCCGCCGGGCGCGGGGCCGTCGGCGGCGTCGGCGGCCTCGTCGGGTGCGGCGCCGGCCGCGCCGGATCGCGCCGCCGGAGCGGTGTCGGAATGCATGTTCGAGCCTCCCTGCTCATGGGACGGTCGGAAGCGGAAGCCGCCCTGACGGCCCCTCTCTGCCCCATGCTCCGCCCGATTATCTCTCGATGTCAAGATTCTCGATCTGAAGAGACTTCATGTCGACAGACCCCTTACACTGATCGGCATGGAGGACGAGGTCGACCGACTGGTCGCGGCATGGCGGCGCGAGCGCCCTGACCTCGACGTGGAACCGCTCGAAGTGCTCAGCCGCGTCAGCCGGCTCGCACGCCACCTCGACCGCGCCCGCAGGCTGGCCTTCTCCGAGCACGGCCTGGAGCCGTGGGAGTTCGACGTCCTCACCTCGCTGCGCCGGGCCGGCGCGCCCTACCAGCTCTCCCCCGGCCAGCTGCTGACCCAGACGCTCGTCACCTCGGGCACCATGACCAACCGCATCGACCGGCTGGCCAAGAAGGGCCTGGTCGAGCGGCTCCCGGACCCCAGCGACCGGCGCGGCGTGCTGGTCCGGCTCACCCCCGAGGGGCGCGACCGCGCCGACCAGTCGCTCGCCGGGCTGCTGGCCCAGGAGCGCGCGATCCTGGGCCGGCTCTCCGCCGCCCAGCGCGGCGACCTCGCGGCGCTGCTACGCCAGTTGACCGCTCCGTTCGACAACATCCCCGGTTAGCTCGGCGGGGCGTACGCCGGCCCGCCGGGCCAGGGCCACGGCGGCCAGGGTGGAGTGCACGCCGAGCTTGCCCAGCACGTTCTGCATGTGGGTGCGGACGGTGTGCGGGGACAGGAACAGCCGTGCGGCCACGTCCTTGCGGCCCAGCCCCGCCACCATGCAGCGCAGCACCTCGTGCTCGCGCGGGGTGAGGGACTCCACGAGCCGTTCGCTGTCGCTGCGGTGCTTGCGCGCGGCCGTCAGCTCCCGCAGGACACCGGTGAGCAGCGCGGGCGGCAGATGGGTCTCCTCGCGCAGGACGCCCCGTACGACCGCCAGCAGACGCGACAGCGAGCAGTCCTTCGCCACCCACCCGGAGGCCCCGGCCTGGAGGGCGAGCGCCGCCCGGCGGGGGTCGTCGCGCTCGGCAAGGACCACGGTGCGCACCCCGGGGTGGGCCACGCGCACCCCGGCGACCAGGGCGATCCCGTCCGGGGCGGCCGGCGGCGGCCCCGAGCCCGCTTCCCGTGGCGCGGGGACGGCGCCGGTCACGCCGCCGAGGTCGGCGTCGACGAGCAGCACGTCGAAACGGCGGCCCTCGGCCGCCGCGCGGTCGAGGCAGCGCGTGGCGGCGGGACCGCTGCCGGCCGCGGACACGTCCACGTCCGGCTCGGCCGCGAGCGCGGCTGCCAGAGACTCGGCGAAGATGCGGTGGTCGTCGACCACCAGAACCCGGATACGGACCACAAAACCCCCAAGGGTCGGGGAACGGACGACTGCGGGTACGACGCCCGAGCCGGGTGGCCCACGGCCGCCACGGCCGCCGCCGCGACATCTGAGCACTACCCCGGACCGGACGCCGTACCCGGCGTGTCTCGACCCCTGAATCCACACCGGCCCCCACCGGTGTCACGCATCAGCGTAGAGCGGGCGGGGTCTCGCGGTTGGCCGAATAGCGGAAGTTTTTCCCGGGATTTTCCGGTGGGACGGTCCGCAACGGACGGTCGCCTGGCTGGAATTCGCCGGTTCTGACGGCCGACGGGGCCGATTCCCGACCGGCGCGTGCCACCGGCAGGTGCGCGGGTGGCATGTCACCCGGCGTACGCACGCCGGGCGCCCGCGCACGGCGCCCGCCGCCCGCGCCCGGACGGTACGCGCACGCCCCCGCGCGGGACGTCGGTCCGTACGGGGGCGTGCGGGGCGTGGGGGGGGGGAGGGACGAAGGCGCACGCGAGGGCGCCGGCCGTCAGGAGCGCCGCGCGCGGGCGAAGTCCCAGGCGTCGGACACGATGCGGGTCAGGTCCGAGCGCGTCGGCACCCAGTCGAGGCGCTCGCGCGCCCTCCGCGCCGAGGCCACCAGCACGGCGGGGTCGCCGGCCCGGCGCGGGGCGGGCGTCACGGGGATCTCCCGGCCGGTGACCTTGCGGACCGTCTCGATCACCTCGCGGACGGAGAAGCCGCTGCCGTTGCCGAGGTTGCACACCAGGTGTTCGCCCGGGGCCGCGACGCGCAGCGCCGACAGGTGGGCCTCCGCGAGGTCGGCCACGTGGATGTAGTCGCGCACGCAGGTGCCGTCCGGGGTCGGGTAGTCCTCGCCGAACACCGAGATCGACTCCCGCTCGCCGAGGGCCACCTGGAGCACCAGCGGGATCAGGTGCGTCTCGGGGTCGTGCCGTTCGCCGAACTCGCCGTACGCGCCGGCCACGTTGAAGTAGCGCAGCGAGACCGCGGCGAGGCCGTGCGCCACGCACTCCCCCGCGATCATGTGGTCGACGGCCAGCTTCGAGGCCCCGTACGGGTTGGTCGGGGCGGTCGGCGAGGTCTCCGTCAGGATCCCGTCGGCGGGCTCCCCGTAGGTGGCGGCGGTGGAGGAGAAGATCAGCGTGCCCACGCCCGCCTCCCGCATGGCGGTGAGCAGGGCGAGGGTGCCGCCGACGTTGTTGTCCCAGTACTTGCCCGGGTCGGCGACGGACTCGCCGACCTGCGAGGAGGCCGCGAAGTGCAGCACGGCGTCGAAGGAGGGGTCGAGGTGCTCGGCGGCGTCCTGGACGCGCCCGCCGACCAGGGTCGCGCCGGCCGGGACGCCCTCGCCGAAGCCGGTGGAGAGGTCGTCGAGGACGGTCACCTCGTGGCCCTCCGCCAGGAGGTGGGCCGCCACGACGCTGCCCACGTATCCGGCACCGCCGGTGACCAGGTACTTGCTCACTCGCACTCCAACCTCTCGCGGACGCACACGGGGCGCGTGCACCGCCTGCTTACCGGATCGAGCGCTTCCGGGGAAATCGCCCGCCGTTCGACCTCATCACGGCGTACGGTCTCGCCCCGCCCCGCGGTCTCACCCCGCCGACGGCCGTCCCTGAGCCGGCAGCCCCGCCCGGTCGAGGAGTCCGGTACGGGCGGCCAGCGCGGCCGCCTCCAGGCGGGAGCCCACGCCCAGCTTCATCAGCACCCGCTGCACGTGCGTCCGGGCGGTGCTCGGCGCGATCTCCATCCCGGCGGCGATGAGCCGGGTGTCCTCCCCCTCCGCGACCCGGACGAGCACCTCCACCTCCCTCGGGGTCAGCAGCCGCAGCAGCCGGCTGCCCTCGTCGTCGGGCTGGGCGGCCGGGTTCAGCAGCTCCGCGAAGGCCCCCTGCAACAGCTGCGGGGAGACCGCCGCCTCCCCCGCCCGCGCCTTGGCCAGGGCCCGTTCCACTCCCTCGACGCGCTCGTCGTGGCGTACGTAGCCCGCCGCTCCGGCGGCGAACGCGGCCGCGATGCCCCGCGGGTTGGGGACCGGCCCGAGCACCACGACGGCGATCTGCGGGCGTTCCCGCCGGATCCGGGCGACGGGCTCGAAGACCCCCGGCTCGGCGGGGGTGGCGGTGCCGAACAGGCACACCTCCGGTGCCCGGCCGATGACCAGCTCGGCGGCGCCGGCCGTCGGCGCGGCGGCCGCCAGTACCCGGTGCCCGCGCAGCTTCAGGGCAGAGGCGAGCGCCTCGGCCAGCAGCCGGTGCTCGTCGACCACCACGACCCGTACGCCCATCAAGGCTCCCACCCCAGATCCATCTGACCCGGCAAGCTACACGCTTGTTCGACGGGGCGTGCCGGTAACCGCGAGAAGCCCCCGGAAGGGCTGATCTTCCGGGGGCTCCTGGCCGGATCACTCAAGGCCCGATCGCCGCGGGCCCGGCCGCTCCGGGCCCGGCCGCGCTCAGTTCGCGAGGTAGGAGACGAAGAGGTACTCCGGGTCGCCCTTGTCGGAGTACGGCTTGCGCACCATCGTCCGGGCGATGAAGAGGTGGCCGTTGTGGTAGCGGTATTCCGAGAACTCGGGCGAGAAGTTCGTCTCGGTGCGCTTCCCGGTGGTGTCCACCGGGTTCTGCATCAGCAGGGTCTCCTTCATCGTCTTGCCGTCGATGCTGACGATCTGGCCGCCGCCGTCGTACGGCGGTTCCTTGTAGGCGATGATGCTCGACCCGTCCATGCGCAGCGGGGCCATGGTGAACCGCTCGCCCGCGTCGGCGCGGTCGGAGGTGGCCTTGCCGGTCTCCAGGTCGAAGGAGACGATCTCGTTGGTGCGGCCGACGGAGGCCGAACCCTGGTGCTCGTAGGTGGGCAGGTAGACCTTGCCGTTGCCCACGACCATGTTGGCGCACTGCTCGACCTCGGTGGCCGGGCACTTGGGCGCGTAGTTGCCGTCCGAGAGGCCGATGTGGGCCTTCAGCTGGCCCCCGTCGTCGATGACGAACAGGTCGCTGACGTTGGTGGCGTTCTTGGCGGTGTTGCCGACGTTGGCCGCGACGATGAGCGGCTTCGTGGAGATGATGCCGGCCCATTCGATGCCGGGCGCCAGCTTGTAAGAGGACTTGGGCGCGCCGCTGGCCGGGTCGAGGGACTGGGCGAGGAGGGTCTGGTTGCCGCTGCGTCCGCACTTGCGCAGGACGGCGAGGGCCTCGCCGCCCGCGTAGCCGAGGTCGTAGCAGCCTTCGCCGTCGGTCTTCGGGGCCCACAGGGACTTGCCGTCGGCGAGGTTCCAGGCGGCGCCGCCGCTGAGGCCGCCCGCGGCGACCGTCTGGCCGCTGAGGGTGACCTCGGTGAAGGCCACCGGCTTGTCGCCGCCGGTGGAGGACTTGGCGTTGGCGGACCACAGCAGCTTGCCGGCGTTCAGGTCGATCACGCCGACCTGGGTGCACTGCGGGTACTTGTTGGCGTCGCTCGCCATGGTCTCCGCGAAGAGGATGGCCGACTTGTCGCCGCTGATGTGCTTGGTGGCGCCGCAGACGTTGCCGGGGAGCGGGAGTTCCCACTTCTTGCCGCCGTCGACGAGGTTGTAGCCGACCACCTTGCCGACGTCGGACTTGACGTAGGTGCTGTCGGTCAGCCAGGAGCCGTCGACGGAGACCACGTCGGCCGGGGTCGGGCTCGGGACCTTGGCCACCAGCCGCGACTTGGTGTTGGCCGGCACCTTCTCCGAGCCGCCGGCCGCGGCCGGCTTGTCGCCGCCCGGGGAGTCGCCGCCGCTCGCGGCGGGGCGCGGCGTGCCGGGGGCGTCGTCGCCGGAGACGTACCAGAAGCCGCCGCCGATGATCAGGGCCATGGCGAGCACGGCCGCGCCGACGATCATCAGCTGGGTGCGTACCTCGCCGCCGCCACCAGTGCGGGCCGGAGCCTGCGGGGCGGGGGCCGGCTGCTGGGGGTAGCCGTAAGCGGGCGGGGACTGCGGCGGGTAGCCGTAGCCCGGCGGGGACTGCGGGTAGCCGTAACCGGGCTGCTGCTGCGGCGCCGGCGGCTGGGCCGGGGGGTGCGCCGGCGGCTGGGGGGCGTTCGGCGGGAGCGGGGGGACCGGCGGGGGCGCGCCGTAACCGCCCGGGGGCGGCTGGTGGGGCGGCGGCGGGGTACTCGGGGTGCTCATCTTGGGGTGCTACTGCCTCTCGCTGGGCGGCTCGGTGGACTCGTTCACTTGCCGAAGACCATCAGGAGCTTCTCGTCCTCGCCGTCGCCCTGCAGCGAGGTCACGGACAGGAAGAAACGACCGCCCTCGTAGGACCGCTTCGCGAACATGAAGGATCCCTCGATCCGCGCCGCGGGGCCCGAGGGCAGGCGCAGGAGCACCTGGGGCGAACCGCCGCCGGCCGGCAGCGAGACGATCTCGCCGGGCTCGTCCAGGGCGCTGGTGCGGTAGGCC
Organism: Streptomyces sp. NPDC102258; assembly: GCF_055584685.1. Lineage (NCBI taxonomy): Bacteria > Bacillati > Actinomycetota > Actinomycetes > Kitasatosporales > Streptomycetaceae > Streptomyces > Streptomyces sp. NPDC102258. The sequence continues at coordinate 171,436 of NZ_JBVJLO010000009.1, read as the reverse complement.
GTCAGCTGCCCGTTCGCCGCCTTGAGGGGGCTGAACGCCTTCTTGTGCCCGGCGCGGGTGCGCCACTTGGCCTTGCCGGTGGCGAGGTCGAAGGCGACGATCTCGTTACCGGTGGCCTCGTCGCCGTCCGTGTTCAGGTACAGGGTGTCGCCGTCGACGGCCTGGCCGGCGCAGCTCTGCAGGCCGCTGGCGCTGCCACTGGCGCCGCAGTTGACCGCGAAGTTGCCGTCGGCGGACATGGTGGCGCGCTTCTGCCCGTCGGGGCCCAGCGAGATGATGGAACGCTGCTTGGTGTCGCGGTTCGAGGCGTCGACGACGGTCGGGTTGACCGAGTAGACGGCGTTCACCCGGTAGCCCTTGGGGAGCCGGTAGGACCAGGTCTTCTGGCCGGTCAGCGGGTCGGCGTCCTGGATCTCGACGGTGTGGTCGTCGTCCAGGCAGGTGGCGATGCCGATCAGCTTGCCGTTGCCGGCGGCGTACGCGTCCGGCCGGCAGCCCTCGCGGCCGCCCCCGGCGAAGAGCCGCTCGCCGGTGCTGAGCCGGAAGGCGCTGGTGCCGCCCAGCCGGTTGACGACGACGGTGTCGCCGGTGAAGGCGACGGAGGCGTCGATGGCGCTGTCGAAGAGGCCCTCCTTCTGGACTTCCTTCGTCCAGACCTCCTTGCCCGCCTTCAGGTCGATCAGCTTCAGCCGGTTGCAGTCGGCGTTGGAGCCGTCGCCGTCCTTGACGAGGACGACGGTCTTGCCGTCGGGGGTCGTCTGGTCGGTGAGCCCGCAGATCTCGGCGCCCGCGTCGGCCTTCCAGCGCTCTTTGCCGTCGGTGACGGCGTAGCCGACGAAGCCCTTGTCGAGGGTTTTGACGACGGTGTCCCCGACCACCCACTGGCCTTTGGTGGGGATGCCCGCGCCGGGCCCCTGGAGCTTGGCGGTCTTCAGCCACAGGACCTTGTCCTCGCCCTGCTTGCGCCCCGCGTTGAGGTCGCCCCGTTCGGGGCCGCCGTTGCCGGAGCCGTCGCCGTCGTCCACCGACGGGGAGGCGGAGGGCTGCGAGCCGGCGGAGGCGGAGCCCTGTGCGAGCGGCGGCTTCGGGTCGGTGCCGTCGTCCGCGGCGAAGACGAACCAGGCGCCCGTACCGAGGACGAGGACGCCCGCGACGGCCGCCGCGATCAGGGCCGCCGTCTTGCGGCGGCCCGCCCCGGGACCGCCGGGCGCGGGCGCGCCGGGCGGGACGGGAGGCATACCGGGCGGCGGGAAACCGTAACCGCCCTGCGGCGGATAGGGGGGCGGAGACTGCTGCGGCTGCTGGGCGTACGGGTTGGCGCCCTGCGGCGGGTACCCGTACCCCGGCGGCGGCGGTCCCGGCAGGTGTCCGTAACCGGAGGGCGGCGGCGGCTGGTTCGGCGGCTGGGGCGGCTCGGTCATCAGCGCATACCTTCGGCGTCGGGCGGTGGAGAGGGGGGACGGCGGGAACCGCCCCTTTCTATCACTCGTGGCTGACATGCGACGGGCCGGTCCGGCCCCTGTTCCCAAGGGCGGACCGGCCCGTGACGAGGCCGTTATCCGGGCGCCCGCACCGGCGCCGTCCGGCCACCCGACGCCGGTACGGGGCGGCCCGTGCGGGCCGCCGCTCAGGCGTCCTCGGCCAGTTCCAGCCAGCGCATCTCCAAGTCGTCGCGCTCGGCGATGAGTTCCCGCAGCTCCGTGTCGAGCTTGGCGACCTTGTCGTAGTCGGTGGAGTGCTCGGCGATCTGCGCGTGCAGGCTCGACTCGCGGTCCGACATCTTGTTCAGCTGCCGCTCGATCTTCTGGAGTTCCTTCTTCGCGGCGCGCGAGTCGCCCGAGGAGGAGGACTTGGCGGCGGCCGGGGCGGGCGCCGGGGCGGCCGCCTCGATCATCCGCTGCCGGCGCTCCAGGTACTCGTCGAGCCCACGCGGCAGCATCCGCAGGCTGGCGTCGCCGAGCAGCGCCATCACCGTGTCGGTGGTGCGCTCGATGAAGAACCGGTCGTGGGAGATCACGATCATCGACCCGGGCCAGCCGTCGAGGAGGTCCTCCAGCTGCGTCAGGGTCTCGATGTCGAGGTCGTTGGTGGGCTCGTCGAGGAAGAGGACGTTGGGCTCGTCCATCAGCAGCCGCAGGATCTGCAGCCGACGCCGCTCACCGCCGGAGAGGTCGCCGACGGGCGTCCACTGCTTCTCCTTGGTGAAGCCGAACTGCTCGCACAGCTGGCCCGCCGTCATCTCGCGGCCCTTGCCGAGGTCGACGCGGTCGCGCACGCGCTGGACGGCCTCCAGGACGCGCAGCGACGGGTCGAGTTCGCCGACCTCCTGGGAGAGGTAGGCCAGCCTGACCGTCTTGCCGACGGTGACGGTGCCGGCGGCGGGCTGGACGTCGCCCTGGGTGCGCGCGGCCTCGGCGAGGGCGCGCAGCAGGGAGGTCTTGCCGGCGCCGTTGACGCCGACGAGGCCGACGCGGTCGCCGGGGCCCAGATGCCAGGTGAGGTGCTGGAGCAGGGTCTTGGGGCCGGCCTGGACGGTCACGTCCTCCAGGTCGAAGACCGTCTTGCCGAGGCGGGCGTTGGCGAACTTCATCAGCTCGGAGGTGTCGCGCGGCGGCGGCACGTCGGCGATCAGCTCGTTGGCGGCCTCGATGCGGTAGCGCGGCTTCGAGGTGCGCGCGGGGGCGCCGCGGCGCAGCCAGGCCAGCTCCTTGCGCATCAGGTTCTGCCGCTTGGACTCCTCGGTGGCGGCGATGCGGTCGCGCTCGGCGCGGGCGAAGACGTAGTCGCTGTAGCCGCCCTCGTACTCGTGGACCGCGCCGCGCTGCACGTCCCACATGCGGGTGCAGACCTGGTCGAGGAACCAACGGTCGTGGGTGACGCAGACGAGCGCCGAGCGGCGTTCCTGGAGGTGCTTGGCCAGCCAGGAGATGCCCTCGACGTCGAGGTGGTTGGTGGGCTCGTCGAGGACGAGGAGGTCCTGGTCGGCGATGAGCAGCTGGGCGAGCGCGATGCGGCGGCGCTCGCCGCCGGAGAGCGGGCCGATGACGGTGTCCAGGCCCTGGCCGAAGCCGGGCAGGTCCAGGCCGCCGAAGAGGCCGGTCAGCACGTCGCGGATCTTGGCGTTGCCGGCCCACTCGTGGTCGGCCATGTCCCCGATGATCTCGCGGCGGATGGTGGCCGAGGGGTCCAGGGAGTCGTGCTGGGTGAGGACGCCCATCTGGAGGCTGCTGTTCTGGGTGACCCGGCCGCTGTCGGGTTCCTCCAGCTTGGCGAGCATCCGGATGAGGGTGGTCTTGCCGTCGCCGTTGCGGCCGACGACACCGATCCGGTCCCCCTCGGATACGCCGAGGGAGATGCCGTCGAGCAGGGTACGGGTGCCGTACACCTTGCTGACTGCCTCGACATTGACCAGATTGACGGCCATCAGACGCGCTCCAGGGAAGGGGTGTGGATCAGCCCCTCAGCCTAACGCTCCGCGCCGACCCCGACCGTTCCACCAGGAAGGCGCCCGCGAGCACCATGCCGATGGCGGCCGGAGCGGTGACCGGCAGGGCGATCAGGACGGCGGTGTGGCCCTCCAGCAGGCCGCCGAGGCCGGTCAGGGACAGGCCGAGGACGCCGAGCAGGCACAGGGTGATCCCGGCCGCGGCGGCCGGCCCGCCGCCGGCGGTCCCGGACCCGGTACGGGCGCCCCGCGCGGCCGGGGCCTCGAAGCGCCGGAAGCAGGCGACGAGCAGGGCGGTCAGGGCGGCCGCGAGGAGGATCCGTACCGGCACCTGCGCCCACCAGCCGGCCGTGGCGGGCTCGGGCAGGGCGGGGCCGAGGGCGAGCTGGGCCGCGTACACGCCCAGCATGGCGGTGAGGTGCCACAGGAAGGCCGTCATGGCGACGCCGTTGGCGGCGACGACCCCGTGCCAGACCCGCGGGCGGGCGAGCCAGGCCCCGGCGGGCCGGGCGAGCAGCTGGACGGCGCCGACCAGCCACATGCCGTGGCAGAGCAGGGCCAGGGAGGGCGGGGCCATGTTGGAGACCTTCTCGCCGGGCATCCCGACCATGGACAGCGGGTACGGGCCCAGCGCCACCAGCAGGACGGCCCCGGCCGCCCCGGCGGCGGCGAGGGCGCCGGGCCGGGTGAGGCGGCCGTCGGCGCGCAGGAAGCCGAGCTGGTGCACGGCGAGCCAGACGAGGGCGAAGTTCAGGAACTCCACGTACGGGACGCCGAGCGCGAAGCGCAGGACGTCGACCAGCGCGGCGGCCCCCGCGAGGGCGGCGAAGGCGGCCCAGCCGCGGCGGGCGTGCAGCCGCAGCAGCGGCGGGGTGAGGGCCACCATGGCGAGGTAGATCCCGATGAACCACAGCGGCTGCGTGACCATCCGCAGCGCGGCGCCGGTCAGCGGGCCGCCGCCGTGCCCGGCGAGCTGCACGGCCAGCGCGAGGGCGGCCCAGAGCAGGACGAACACCAGCGTGGGGCGCAGCAGCCGGTGCAGGCGGGCACGCAGGAAGGCCGCGTACGCGGGCCGCCCGCCGGCCCGGCGCTCCAGCGAGCGGTACGACAGGGCGTGCGAGAACCCGCCGACGAAGAAGAAGACCGGCATGACCTGGAGGGCCCAGGTGAGCACCTGGAGCGGCGGGACCAGGGCGAGCAGGTTGCCTATGCCGTCCGGGCCGACCGCGGCCATCAGCCAGTGGCCGAGGACGACGGTGGCGAGGGAGGCCACCCGCAGGAGGTCGACGTAGCGGTCCCGGGCGGTGGGGGTGGCCGCGGCCATGGCGCGCGCGCTGACTGTCATGCCCACACCGTCCCGCGCCCGGGCGGGCCGTCGACAGGGCGCGGATACTCATCCGCCGCCTAGGTACCCCGGGGCGCCGCGGCGGGAGCGGGGCGAGACCCGGCGACGGGCCGCCGGACAGCGCGGCGGGAGCGGGGGCCGGGGGACGGTGGGTGAGGAGCGGGCCGGGACGGGGCCGTGGGCGCCGGGCCGCCGGACGGCGCCGCGCGGCATCCCGGCCCCGCGGCCTCAGGCGGGCAGCACCGTCGCCCCGGGGGCCGGGGAGGCGGTGATCCGGGTGGCGCGGCACGTTCCGGAGGCGTCGAGCGCCGCCGCGACCTTCTCGGCGGACTCCGGGTCGCGCACCAGGAAGGCCGTGGTGGGACCGGAACCGGAGACCAGCGCGGCCAGCGCGCCCGCCTCGGTGCCCGCCGCGAGGGTGGCCGCCAGCCGCGGGCGCAGCGAGAGCGCGGCCGGCTGGAGGCCGTTGGCCCCGGTCAGGGTGGCGGCGAGGGCGTCCGGGTCGCCGGCGGCGAGCGCGGCCAGCAGCGCCGGGGAGGCCTGCGGCGCCGGTACGTCGACGCCCTCGGTCAGCCGGTCGAACTCCCGGAACACCGCCGGAGTGGACAGCCCGCCGTCGGCGACGGCGAACACCCAGTGGAAGGCGCCCGCCGGGACGGGGGTGAGCAGCTCGCCCCGCCCGGTGCCGAGGGCCGCGCCGCCGACCAGGCTGAAGGGGACGTCGCTGCCCAGCTCCGCGCACAGGGCGAGCAGTTCCGCGCGCGGGGTGTCCAGCTTCCACAGCGCGTCACAGGCCAGCAGGGCCGCCGCGCCGTCCGCGCTGCCGCCCGCCATGCCGCCCGCGACGGGGATGTTCTTCGCGATGTGCAGGTGGACGGCGGGCTCGACGCCGGCCCGGGCGGCCAGGACCTCGGCGGCCCGCGCGGCGAGGTTCGTACGGTCCAGCGGCACCTGGCCGGCGTCGGGGCCGGTACAGGTGACGGTGAGCGCGCCGGCCGGGGTCGCCGTCACCTCGTCGAACAGCGAGACGGCGAGGAAGACGCTGGCCAGGTCGTGGAAGCCGTCGGCGCGGGCCGCCCCCACCGCCAGCTGGACGTTGACCTTCGCGGGGACCCGTACGGTCACGCCCGCGCCCGGGGCGGCGCTCACAGGGCGGGCCGCTCGGCGGCGGGCTTGTGCTCGGCGATCGCCGCGAACTGCTCCACCGTCAGGGACTCCCCCCGGGCCAGCGGCGCGATGCCGGCGGCGGTCAGGGCCGCCTCGGCGCCCGCGGCGGAGCCGGCCCAGCCGGCCAGGGCCGCGCGCAGGCCCTTGCGGCGCTGGGCGAAGGCGGCGTCGACGACCGCGAAGACCTCCGCCTTGGACGCGGTGGTCTTCACCGGCTCGGCGCGGCGCACCAGGGAGACGAGTCCGGAGTCGACGTTCGGGGCGGGCCAGAAGACGTTGCGGCCGATGGAGCCGGCCCGCTTGACGTCCGCGTACCAGTTGGCCTTGACCGAGGGGACTCCGTACACCTTGTTGCCGGGGCGGGCGGCGAGCCGGTCGGCGACCTCGGCCTGGACCATGACGAGGGTCCGCTCGATGGTGGGGAAGCGGTCCAGCATGGTCAGCAGCACCGGCACGGCCACGTTGTACGGCAGGTTCGCCACCAGCGCGGTCGGCGCCGGGCCGGGCAGCTCGGTCACCAGCATCGCGTCGGAGTGGACGAGGGCGAACCGGTCCTTCTTGTGCGGCATCCGCGCCTCGACGGTGGCGGGCAGCGCGGCCGCCAGGATGTCGTCGATCTCGACGGCGACCACCCGGTCGGCGGCCTCCAGCAGGGCGAGCGTCAGCGAGCCGAGCCCGGGGCCGACCTCGACGACCACGTCGTCCGGCCGCACCTCGGCGGTCCGTACGATCCGGCGCACCGTGTTGGCGTCGATGACGAAGTTCTGGCCCTTCTGCTTCGTCGGGCGTACGCCGAGGACCTCGGCCAGCTCTCGGATGTCGGCCGGGCCGAGGAGGGCGTCGGAAGGGGTCGCGGGGGGCTGCTGCTCTGCGGTGCTCACCGGTAAAGCCTACGGCCGCAGTGGGGCCAGGGGCTCGCCCCCCGTTGCACGTAGAGCTTCTTCGCCCGGTACGTCTGCTCTTCGCCCGGGGCGTCCTGCGGGCGGCCGCTGCCGCCGAGGGCCTGCCAGGTCTGTACGTCGAACTGGTAGAGGCCGCCGTAGGTGCCCGAGGCGTCGGTGGCGGAGGCCCGGCCGCCGGACTCGCAGCGGGCGAGCGCGTCCCAGTCGAGGCCGTCGGCGCCCGCGACGGAGCCCGGCAGCGGCTTCGTACCGACCTTGACGAGCTGGTCGACCGGCTCCCGGACCACCTCCTCGGCGAGCCTGCGCGGCTCCTGGCGGACCCCGTTGACCGTACGGAACCCGTACGTGACCCGGCGCGCTCCGGGCCGCCCGGCGCGCTCGACGACCTCGGTGCCGGCGAAGAGGGTGTCGTCGTCGACCCGCTCGGTCGTGTACGGGATGCGTTCCTCGCGGACCTCGCGGGTGCCGGTGATGCGGAGCACGGTGACGGTCTGGCCGTCGCGGGGGAAGGAATCGGGCGCCACGGAGGTGGTGTCCTCGCCCTGCAGGGTGATGCCGGCCTGGTCGAGGGCCTCCCGGACGGTGGCGGCGTTGGTGCGGATGGTGCGTTCGCGGCCGTCGGCCATGAAGGTGACCCCGCGTTCGGTGCGCACGCCGAGGGTGAGGCCGGAGCGGGGGACGGGGGCGGTGCGGGGGGCGGAGAGGTAGGCGCCCTCGACGCGGACGCCGAGCTGGCGCAGGGCGCCCTCGACGGTGCGGGAGGTGGTCCACACCTGGCGTCTCTGGCCGTCGAGGGTGAGGTGCAGGGGCCGGCCGTAGTGCAGCACGACCTCCTCGCCGTCGTCGAGGGCGGAGGCGCGGGCGGGGGCGACGAGGTCGTGGGGGCCGACGCCGAGGCCCTCGGCGTCGAGGAGGTCGTCGACGCTCCCGGCGAAGGTGTGCAGGGTGCGGGGGACGCCGTCGACGGTGAGGCGGACGGCCTTGTCGGCGGCGACGAAGGCCGTGGTGCCGCCCGCGAGGAAGGCCACCACCAGGGCCTGCGGCACGATGCGCCGCCAGCTGTCGCGGGGGACGGGCGTGAGGGCCGCCGCCCGGCGGCGCCGCCCGGCCGGGGCGTCCCCGCCGGCGGCCGGTACGGGCACGGCCCGACGGCGTCCGGTGCCGCCGGGGGCGGGGGCGGGGCCGGCTCCGGGGGCCGGGGCGGGGACCCTGGCCCGGCGGCGGCCGGCCGGAGGGGCATCGGGATCCGGGCCGGCGGGGGTGGTGTCCGGGCCGGCGGCGGCGCCCCGGCGGCGGCCGGCCGGCTCCGGGGGCGCGGCGGCTCCGGCCCGGCGGCGGCCGCCGGCCCGGGCGGGGGCGGGGGCCGGGGCGGCGGCGGCCGGGGCGGGCTCCCGGTCGGCCCCCTTGCGGCGCCGCCCGGCCCGCCGGCCCTCGGCCCGGGGCGCCGGCACCCCGGGCTCGGCGCCGGGGGCGGGCGGTGGGGCCGGCTCCGGCCAGGGGGCACGGCGGTGACTGCCCTGGGTATCGCTCACGTCGCTCGCTCCACTGGTCCGGCCCCGGCTGGTTCGGGCACGGCACCCTAACGGGAGCGGCCGTCACGCGCCAAAGCCGTTCGACTACCCAGCGTGTCGGGCGAACGGGTGTGTGTGTCCGGGTGTGTGCGTCCGGGTGCGTGCGTCAGTACCCGAAGGCACGCGCCGTGTTGGCGGCCAGCGCCGTGGCCATGGCGTCCTCATCCAGGCCGCGGACCGCCGCCATCGCCCGTACCGTCAGCGGAATGAGGTACGGCGCGTTCGGCCGCCCGCGGTACGGCGCGGGAGTGAGGTACGGGGCGTCCGTCTCGACCAGCACCAGCTCCAGCGGGGCCACCGCGAGGGCCTCCCGCAGCGGCGCGGCGTTCTTGAAGGTGACGGTCCCCGCGAAGGACATGTAGTACCCGGCGGCCGCGCACGCGCGGGCCATCTCGGCGTCCCCGGAGTAGCAGTGGAAGACGGTCCGCTCGGGCGCCCCCTCCTCCCGCAGCACGCGCAGCACGTCCGCGTGGGCGTCGCGGTCGTGGATGACCAGCGCCTTGCCCCGCCGCTTGGCGATCTCGATGTGGGCCCGGAAGGAACGCTCCTGCGCGGCCATCCCCTCCGGCCCGGTGCGGAAGTGGTCGAGTCCGGTCTCGCCGACCGCCTTGACGTGGTCCAGCGCGGCCAGCGCCTCGATCTCGGCCAGCGCCTCGTCGAGGGCCGCCTCTCCGCCGCCGGCCCGCACCCCCTGGCGCGACCAGCCCCCAGGGTCCCCGTGCACGATGCGCGGGGCCTCGTTCGGGTGCAGGGCCACCGCCGCGTGCACGTTCTCGTACGCGGCGGCCGTCTCGGCGGCCCACCGGGAACCCTTCACGTCGCAGCCCACCTGGACGACCGTGGTCACGCCCACCGAGGCGGCCTTGGCCAGGCCCTCCGCCACGGTGCCGGACTGCATGTCGAGGTGGGTGTGCGAGTCGGCCACCGCCACCCGGAGGGGTTCGGGCAGCGGCGGCGGGGCGTCCTTCGCCCCCGGCTTGTCTTCGCGTGTCATACGGCCGATCTTATGACCGGCGGCGGCGCCCCAGCAGACGGCCGAACCAGCCCCGGCGCTGCTCCGACGCCGCGTCGACCGCGACCGGCCCTGGGGCGTCGTGCGAGGGCGCGGCCTTGCGCCGCGCCGCCTCGCGCTGCTTCGGGGGCCGCGGGACGTCGGCGCCGGCCGGGACCGGCCCGGCGATGCCCGGGGCGACGCGGTGGTGGTAGAGCTGGTCGAGCATGCCGAGCACCGAGGAGACCTGGCCCGCGCGCATGATCCGTACGACGTGTCCGCCGCAGTTCAGGCACGTCGGGTTGGACAGCGGGGAGGGCACCCGCTCACCCTTGACCGTGTACATGATGAACGGCTGACCCTTGCCGTCGACGTGGTGTTCTATCGCGTAGGCCTGCTCCCACCCGTAGCCGCACTTCATGCACGCGAAGGAGTACGCCTCGTGCACGGTCTGTACGGCAGGTGTGGAGACGGGGGCGTCCGAAACGGCGACGGGTGCGGGTACCGGGGTGTCTGCGATCTCGCTCATGCCAGCTCCTCTTGTTCCACTGGTGCCATTGCCAGTGGACGCCTCTTCGGGCGGGAGCGCATCAGGTCCTGTCCAGTGTTGGACGGCCTTTGGGCCAGTCATGCCCAAAAGCGCCGGTGCACGGTCTGAGCTTTGCTTTTCAGGTCGGCTCTTTACCGATTTACGGCACCGTTTGTGCCGCGTTCTTTGCCGCAACGACCGCGTCGAAGACCTCGCGCTTGGGTAGCCCTGCTTCTGCGGCGACCGCCGCGATGGCCTCCTTGCGCCGCTCGCCCGCCTCCTCGCGCACCCGCACCCTGCGCACCAGCTCCTCGGCGTCGACGTCGCCGGGCGCGGCGGCCGGGGCGCCCTCCACCACGACGGTGATCTCGCCGCGCACCCCTTCGGCGGCCCACTGCGCGAGGGCGCCGAGGCCGCCGCGCTTGACCTCCTCGTACGTCTTGGTCAGTTCCCGGCAGACGGCGGCCCGCCGGTCGGCGCCGAAGACCTCGGCCATGGCAGCCAGGGTGTCGTCCAGCCGGTGCGGCGCCTCGAAGTAGACGAGCGTGCGCCGCTCGCCCGCCACCTCGCGGAGCCGGCCCAGGCGCTCGCCGGCCTTGCGGGGCAGGAACCCCTCGAAGCAGAACCGGTCCACCGGGAGCCCCGACAGCGCGAGCGCGGTGAGTACGGCGGAGGGCCCGGGAACGGCGGTGACCCGGATGTCCTTCGCCACCGCAGCGGCGACGAGCCGGTAGCCCGGGTCGGACACCGAGGGCATGCCCGCGTCCGTCACCAGCAGCACCCGCTTGCCGACCTCCAGGGCCTCGACGAGTTCCGGGGTCCGGGCGGACTCGTTGCCCTCGAAGTACGACAGCACCCGGCCGGTGGTGTGCACGCCGAGCCCCTGCGTCAGACGGCGCAGCCGGCGGGTGTCCTCGGCGGCGATGACGTCGGCCCGCTCCAGTTCGGCGCCGAGCCGGGGCGGGGCGTCGGCGAGGTCCCCGATGGGGGTTCCGGCCAGGACGAGCACGCCGCCGGCCGGGGAGGCCGGGGAGAGCGGGGAGGCGGCTTCGGCGGTGCGGGACTGTTCGGCTGTCACCCGGCCATCCTCTCATCGGCGGCGGCCGGCGCTCCCGGACCGGCGGCGCCCGCCCATCCGGACCGGCGCGGCCGTACCCGCAGCCGTGCCCGCAGCCGGGGCGGTGAACGGGCCGGGAACGGCGGCGACTCACGCGGGGACGGGCCGGGGACTGGGGCTCCCCCAGCCGTGTTCCCTACGATGACCCGGTGACCAGTACCGCGACGCCGCCGCCCAGCCCCGCGGGGGCCCCGCCCGTCCCGACGGGCGCGGGCGACTCCGCGCCCGAGCCGTCCGTCTGGCTGCGCCGCCTGCGGGGCTTCGGCTACGCGCCGGCCGGTCCGGCCGGTGACGTCCGCACCCGCCTCGTGCCCCCGTACGCCCGCCCGTCCGCCCAGCTCTGGACGGCGCTCGGCGTGCCCGAGGCGAGCCGGGGCGCCTGGCAGCGGGTCATGGCGTGGGCCGGGCCGCTGCTGATCACGCTGGTCGCGGGCGTGCTGCGGTTCACGCACCTCGGCAGCCCCAAGGCGGTGATATTCGACGAGACGTACTACGCCAAGGACGCGTGGGCCACCATCCGGCAGGGCTACGAGGCGAGCTGGCCCAAAGATATCGACAAGTCGATCCTGTCGAATCCCGACGGCGTCCCGCTGCCCCTGGACCCCGGCTACGTCGTGCACCCGCCCGTCGGCAAATGGGTGATCGGGCTCGGCGAGTGGGTGTTCGGCTTCGACCCCTTCGGCTGGCGGTTCATGACCGCCCTGCTCGGCACCCTGTCCGTCCTGATGCTGTGCCGGATCGGCCGCCGGCTCTTCCGCTCCACCTTCCTGGGCTGCCTGGCGGGCGCGCTGCTGGCGGTGGACGGCCTGCACCTGGTGATGAGCCGCACCGCCCTCCTCGACCTCGTGCTGATGTTCTTCGTCCTGGCGGCCTTCGGCGCGCTGCTCATCGACCGCGACCGGGCCAGGGCCCGGCTCGCGGCGGCGCTCCCGCTCGACGAGGAGGACCGGCCGCGCCCCGACCCGCACGTCGCCCGGACGCTGCGGCTGGGCTGGCGCCCGTACCGGCTGCTGGCCGGCGTCTGCCTCGGCCTCGCCTTCGGCACCAAGTGGAACGGCCTGGTGGTGCTGGCCTTCTTCGGCGTGCTGACCGTGCTGTGGGACGCGGCCGCGCGCCGCACCGCCGGCGCGGGTTCCCCGTACGCGGCGATGCTGCGCCGCGACGCGCTGCCCGCGTTCCTGTCGACGGTCCCCGTCGCCATCGGCGTGTACCTGGCGTCCTGGCTGGGCTGGATCCTGAGCCCGGACAACGGCAAGGGCGGCTACTTCCGCGACTGGGCCGCCAAGAACGACCAGCACAGCTCGCTGTCCTTCCTCCCCGAGTGGCTGCGCAGCCTGTGGCACTACGAGACGACGGTCTACGACTTCCACGTCGGCCTGACCTCGGGCCACACCTACCAGTCGAACCCGTGGAGCTGGCTCGTCCTCGGCCGTCCCGTCTCCTACTTCTACGAGTCCCCCTCGCCCGGCACCGACGGCTGCCCGGCCACCGAAGCCGGCAAGTGCGCCCGCGAGGTCCTGGCCCTGGGGACCCCGCTGCTGTGGTGGGCGGGCTGCTTCGCGCTGCTGTACGTGCTGTGGCGGTGGTTCTTCCGCCGTGACTGGCGGGCGGGCGCCATCGCGTGCGCGCTGACCGCCGGCCTGCTGCCCTGGTTCAACTACCAGGAGCGGACCATCTTCTACTTCTACGCGGTCGTCTTCGTCCCGTACCTGTGCCTGGCGGTGGCGATGATGATCGGCGCCCTGCTGGGCCCGGCGGGCTCGACGGAACGCCGGCGCGCGCTGGGCGCGATCACGGCGGGCGTCCTGGTCCTGCTCATCGTCTGGAACTTCATTTATTTCTGGCCGATCTACACCGGCGGCACCCTCCCGATGGACTCCTGGCGCGGCCGCATGTGGCTGGACACCTGGGTCTAGCGGTCCGAGCCGACGTCCGGTGTGTGACGCGTACGACATCACGGTCCGGTGATAACAGCGTGGTGGCGTGCGCGCACAGCGTAAGGTCCGCACCAGGAGTTCTTTGAACACGTTCAGAGAACGGGGGTTCCTGGGGAGGGAACGCATGAACGGGGCGGCGAAGGGTGCCATCGTCGGCGGGGTGTTTCTCGCGATGGCCGGCGGGGCGGGGTACGGGGTCTACAGCCTGGTCGGGGACGGCGGTGGCGGCGGGACCGGCGAGCCGGCCGGCAGCGCGCGCAGTGCGCAGAAGACGAGCGGGCCGGTCACCGAGCGGGAGACGGCGGAGACCGCCCGGGCGTTCCTCGCCGCCTGGGCGTCCGGCGACGACCGCGCGGCGGCGGACCTGACGAACAACGCGCAGGCCGCGCGGACGGCGGTCGCCGACTACAGGGCCAAGGCGTACGTGTCGAAGGCCGTCATCACCCCCGGCACGCCGAACGGCACCACCGTGCCGTTCAAGGTCGAGGCCGAGATCACCTACGAGGGCACGGTCAAGCCCCTCGCCTACGACTCCCAGCTGACCGTCGTCCGCGGCGCCACCACCGGCAAGGCCCTCGTCGACTGGCAGCCCTCGGTGATCCACCCGCAGCTCCAGCGCGACGAACGGCTGCGGGCGGGCACCCCGGCGAGCCCGCCGGTCAAGGCCGTCGACCGGCACGGCAAGGAGCTGACGGCCGAGCGGTACCCGTCGCTGGGGCCGGTGCTGGACGCGCTGCGCAAGACGTACGGGGAGAAGGCCGGCGGCACCCCGGGCGTCGAGGTGTGGATCGAACCCGCCTCCGCCGACGCCCCCAAGCGGACCCTGCTGACGCTGGCCGAGGGCAAGGCCGGGCAGATCGAGACCGTCCTGGACGCGGACGTGCAGGCGGCCGCCGAGAAGGCGGTGGCCGCGCACGCCGAGGCCTCGGTCGTCGCCGTCCAGCCCAGCACGGGCGACATCCTGGCGGTGGCCAACCACCGCCGAGACGGCTTCAACGCGGCGATGCTGGGCGGGCGGGCCCCCGGCTCGACCATGAAGATCGTGACGGCGGCGATGCTGCTGGAGAAGGGGCTGGTCGCGGCGGACCGGCCGGCGGAGTGCCCGCCGAGCGCCTCGTGGGAGGGCAAGGTCTTCCGCAACCAGGACGGTTTCTCCTCGCACGGCCAGCCCTTCGCGCACAGCTTCGCCAAGTCCTGCAACACCGCCTTCATCAGCCTCATCGACGACGTGAAGGACAGCGGCGCGCTGCCGCGGGTGGCGAAGGACGCGTTCGGCATCGGGCTGGACTGGAAGACCGGCATCCCCTCGCAGGACGGCTCCGTCCCGGTGACCTCGGGCCCGGCGGCGGCCGCCGAGTACATCGGACAGGGCGCGATCCGGATGAACCCGCTGAACATCGCCTCCATCACGGCGACGGCCCGCACGGGGATGTTCCGCCAGCCGGTCCTCGTGAAGGCCTCCCTGGACGGCCGCCCGCTGGCCACCGCCTCCCGCCCCCTGGCGCCGGGGGTGTCGGCGCAGCTGGTGCGGATGATGCGGCAGACCGCCACGAGCGGAACGGCGGCGACGGCGATGTCCCCGGTCGGCGGCTCCGACAAGGGCGCGAAGACCGGCTCGGCGGAGGTCGACGGCGCGGCGAGCCCGGACAGCTGGTTCACCGGCTACAGCGGCGACGTCGCCGCCGCCGCGATGGTCGAAGGCGGCGGCCACGGCGCGGACGCGGCGGGCCCGATCGTCGCCCAGGTCCTGTCTTCCTGACCCTGTCGCCCGCACGGCCCGGCCGCGGCCGAACGCCCGGCTTCGCCCCGGCCCGCAGGCCGGGCCGCTGCGCGGAGCCGGCCCCGGCCGGCAAAAATCAGCCCCGCCGGCGTTTGAGGCGCGGGGGTCCGGGGGCTGGCCCCCGGCAACGGCGCCGCACCCGAAAGCACCCGTACCGCCGCCGCGCCGGCCCCCCGTACGCGGGCCGCAGGCCTAGAGGCAGGTGCGTAGTGCGCGGACCAGCGCCTGGGCGCGCGGGTCGGCGGTGACCGACTTGGCGTGGGCGTTGGTGACGTAGCCGAAGCCGACGCCCGCCTCCGGGTCGGCGAACGCCAGCGAGCCGCCCCGCCCCGGATGCCCGAAGGACGCGGGCGACAGCAGCGGCGACGCGGGGCCGTGCAGCATGAAGCCGGGGCCGAAGCGGGTGTTCACGACCAGCACCCGGTCGGCGCCGGCCGCGAACTCCCGGCCCGCGAGGGCGGTCGTGGCCGGGGTGAAGATCCGCGCGCCGTCCTCGACCACCCCCACCGTGGCGGCGTAGAAGCGGGCCAGCGCCCGGGCCGTGCCGATGCCGGCGGAGGCGGGGAGTTCGGCGGCCCGGTAGACGGGGTCGTTCTCGTCCGGCGCGGGATCGATGGCGGCGAACGCGCGCCGGGTGAGGGACTCGGGGTCCGCGTACGCCTCCGAAACGTTTCGCCTCGGCCGGGTCCTCAGCTGCCCCGCCCCCTGCGGCGGCTCGACCGGCGCCACCCGGCCCACCCGGTGCTCCTGGTCCTCCGGCAGCCCGATCCAGAAGTCCAGGCCCAGCGGCTCGGCGATCTCCTCGGCCAGGATCCCGCCCACCGTGCGCCCGGTGGCCCGCAGGACCAGCTCGGACAGCAGCCAGCTGAAGGTCTGGGCGTGGTAGCCGTGCGCGGTGCCCGGCTCCCAGAAGGCCGTCTGCGCGGCCACCGCCCGGGCCCCGGAGACGCCGTCGGCGGCCTCGGCCGTGGTCAGGCCCCGGTCCAGCGCGGGGACGCCCGCCTGGTGGGCGAGCAGCTGGCGGACCAGGGTCCGGTCCTTGCCGCCCGCCTTGAACTCCGGCCAGTACGAGGCCACCGGCGCGTCCAGGTCCAGCAGCCCGCGCTGGTGCAGCAGCAGCGCCACGCCGGCGGCCACGCCCTTGGTCGCGGAGCGCACGATCTGGGCGGTGTCCTCGCCCCACGGCTCGGAGCCGTTCGCGTCCTTCGTGCCGGCCCACAGGTCGACGACCTTGCGGCCGTCCCGGTACACGGCGACGGCCGCTCCCCGGTCGCCGAGCACCTCGAAGTTCCGCGCGAAGGCGTCCCTGACGGGCTCGTAGCCCTCGTCCACCGCGCCCTGGATATCCGCCGTGTTCCTGTCCACGTTCACCCGAACAACCTCCGACCGGCCCTTATGCCGGCCGCCGCGCCGCGGCCGTCCGGGGATCGAAGCCGAACGGCAGCTCCAGGCGGTGGGCGCCCATCAGCGCCTCGTCGCACAGCAGGCCGGCGGTGGGGCCGTCGGCGGCGATGACCCCTTCGCTGAGGATGACCGCGCGGGGGCACAGCTCCAGCGCGTACGGCAGGTCGTGGGTGACCATCAGGACGGTCACCTCCAGCGAGCGCAGGATGTCGGCGAGCTCGCGCCGGGAGGCCGGGTCCAGGTTGGAGGAGGGCTCGTCGAGGACGAGGATCTCGGGCCGCATCGCCAGTACGGTCGCCACCGCGACCCGGCGGCGCTGCCCGAAGGACAGGTGGTGCGGCGGCCGGTCGGCGAACTCCGCCATGCCGACCTGTTCGAGCGCCTCGCGCACCCGCGCCTCCAGCTCGGCGCCGCGCAGCCCGGCGGCGGCCGGGCCGAAGGCGACGTCCTCGCGGACGGTCGGCATGAAGAGCTGGTCGTCGGGGTCCTGGAAGACGATGCCGACCCGGCGGCGGATCTCGGCGAGGTTGCGCTTCTCCACGGGCAGCCCGGCGACGGTCACGGTGCCGACGCCGCCGCCGAGGATGCCGTTGAGGTGGAGGACGAGGGTGGTCTTGCCGGCGCCGTTGGGGCCGAGCAGCGCGACCCGTTCCCCGGCGGCGACGGTCAGGTCGACGCCGAAGAGCGCCTGATGGCCGTCGGGGTAGGCGTACGCGACGCCGGACACCTCCAGGGAGGGGGCCGGACGGTCGGGGGCGGGGGCGGGTGCGGAGGCGGAAGGAGCGGTCACAGCGTCCATCCCATCAGACAGACGGCGAGCGCCGTCACCGGGAGCACGGCGGCGTACGCCCACTGGGCGCGGCCGGCCGTGACGTGGTCGATCACCGGCATGGAGCCGGCGTAACCGCGGCTGACCATGGCCAGGTAGACGCGTTCGCCGCGCTCGTAGGAGCGGATGAACAGCGCGCCGGCGGTCTTGGCGAGCACGCCCCAGTGGCGGATCCCGCGCGCCTCGAACCCGCGCGAGCGGCGGGCGATGGACATCCGGCGCAGCTCGTCGGTGATCACGTCCCCGTAGCGGATCATGAAGGAGGCGATCTGGACCAGCAGCGGCGGGAGCTTCAGCCGCTGGAGCCCGAGGAGCAGGGCGCGCAGTTCGGTGGTGGAGGCGAGCAGGACGGAGGCGGCCACGCCGAGGGTGCCCTTGGCCAGTACGTTCCAGGCGCCCCACAGGCCCGACAGGCTCAGCGACAGGCCGAGGACCCGTACGTGCTCGCCCTCGGCCACGAAGGGCATGAGCACGGCGAAGGCCACGAACGGGATCTCGATCAGCAGCCGGCGCAGCAGGAATCCGGCCGGTACGCGGGCCAGCGCGGCGACGGCCGCGAGGAGGACGGCGTACAGGCCGAAGGCCCACATCGCCTCGCGCGGGGTGGAGACGACGATGATCACGAACGCGAACGTCGCGGCGATCTTGCAGTGCGGCGGCAGCTCGTGGACGGGCGAGTGCCCGTGCCGGTAGAGCTTGTGCGCGTGTCCGGCCCCCATGTCAGCGGACGGGGGCGGCCGTGGAGGCGGCGGTCAGGTCCTGCGCGCGGCGGCGGCGCACGGTCCAGAAGATCCCGGTGCCCACGACGATGGTCGCGCCGACGCCGATGACGCCGGCGAGGCCGCCGGACAGGCGCGCGTCGCCGACGTCCTTGACGCTGTAGTCGGCGAGCGGGGAACCGGCGGCGGCGTGCTCCCGCGCCTTGGCGTCGATGCCCTTGTCGGCGGCGACCTTCTCCAGGCCGTCGGGGCTGGAGGAGGCGTAGTAGGAGACGAAGCCGGCGAGGACGAGGGCGGTGACCAGGCCGGTCGCCCACACGGCCCGGGTGGAGCGGGCGGCGGCGGGAACGGCGGCCGGGGAGGCGACCGGGGCGGGCGCCGGGGCGTCGACGAGTTCGCCGTCCACGCGCAGCTTCAGCGGGGTGGCGAGGCCGCGCGCCCCGTACACCAGGTCGGGCCGTACGGCGATCACGGCGCCGACGGTCGCGGCGGTGATGACGGCCTCGCCGATGCCGATGAGGACGTGCACGCCGACCATCGCGGTGAACACCTTGCCCAGGGAGACGTCGGTGGTCCCGCCGAGGGCGTAGAAGAGGGTGAACATGACGGCCGCGGCGGGCACCGAGAGCAGGGCCCCGGCGAAGGCGGCGACGGTGACCGAGCGCCGGCCGGCGGGCAGCACCTTGAGGAGCCCGCGGAAGACGGCGTACGCGACGACGACGGTGACGACCGCCATGTTGGCGATGTTGACGCCGAGGGCGGTCAGGCCGCCGTCGGCGAAGAGGATGCCCTGCATGAGCAGGACGACGGAGACGCAGAGCACGCCGGTGTAGGGGCCGACGAGTATGGCGGCGAGCGCGCCGCCGAGGAGGTGGCCGCTGGTGCCGGCGGCGACCGGGAAGTTCAGCATCTGCACGGCGAAGATGAAGGCGGCGACCAGGCCGGCCAGCGGGGCGGTGCGTTCGTCGAGCTCGCGGCGGGCGCCGCGCAGGCTGACCGCGACGGCGGTGGCGGCCACTGCTCCGGCGGCCACCGAGACGGGTGCGTTGATGAATCCGTCGGGCACATGCATGGAGCGGCTCCGCTTCCTCTTCCTCACAAGCTGTTTAACCGTTCAAGGATAGTGCCCAGTTGCAAATGGTTGGCAAGAGCGGCTGCGTCACAAATAGTGCCGCGCGGATTCGTGGGAATGTGCGAGTCTGGACGGACAAACGGACTCATATGTTCCGAATTCGAGGAGTCTGGCCGATGTCAGCCACCGCCGAGAACCCCCCAGCGACCGTGACCGCGACCGCCGTCGAGGAGCGCGTACGCGCCCGCGTGATCAGTGACGACCCCCTCTACCGGGCGATCCCCGTCGCGCTGCGCTTCACCTCGGCGGAGCCGCTCGCCGTACGCGTCGTCTTCCCGGCGGAGCTGTCCCCCGAGGACACCGACAACGAGTGGGTCTTCCCGCGCGCCCTGCTGGAGGCGGGCCTGTCGGCGCCGACCGGGACCGGGGACGTCCGCATCTGGCCGTGCGGGCGGGTGCAGGCGATC
The DNA here is from genome assembly GCF_055584685.1 of Streptomyces sp. NPDC102258. NCBI lineage: Bacteria > Bacillati > Actinomycetota > Actinomycetes > Kitasatosporales > Streptomycetaceae > Streptomyces > Streptomyces sp. NPDC102258. The sequence goes on along the minus strand of NZ_JBVJLO010000009.1, from coordinate 152,161 downwards.
GTCGAGTTCCACTCCCCGGAGGGGGTCGCCGTCATCCAGTTCGACATCGCGGCGCTGCGCCGCTTCCTACGCCGTACGTACGCCACCGCCACCCGGCCGGCCTAACGCCCGCCGCCGGATCACGCGCGACGGCCCCGCACCCGGGATTCCGGGTGCGGGGCCGCCGCTGTCATGCTTGGGCGCGCGTCAGGCGTCAGGCGTTGACCAGCTCGCGGTCCTTGTCCGGGTCGCCACCGGAACCGGCGTCGCCGAGGTGCTTGCGCAGGCTCTCGCCCTCCACGTCGACGTTCGGCAGGATCCGGTCGAGCCACTTCGGCAGCCACCAGGCCTTGTGGCCGAGCAGCGCCAGCACCGCCGGCACGATGGCCATGCGGACCACGAAGGCGTCGAAGAGGACGGCCACGGCCAGGCCGAAGCCGATCATCTTCACCATCGCGTCGCTCGCTCCGAGGAAGCCGGAGAAGACGGCGATCATGATGACGGCGGCGGCCACGACCACCCGGGCGCTGTACTGGAAGCCGGTCACCACGGCCTGGCCCGGGCGCTCGCCGTGGACGTACGCCTCACGCATCCGGGTGACCAGGAAGACCTCGTAGTCCATGGCCAGGCCGAAGACCACGCCGACCATGAAGATCGGCATCATCGACATGATCGGACCGGTCTGCTCCACCCCGAAGAGCGAGCCGAGCCAGCCCCACTGGAAGACCGCGACGACCGCGCCGAGGGCGGCGACGACCGACAGCAGGAAGCCGAGCGCCGCCTTCAGCGGGACCAGGACCGAGCGGAAGACCAGCATCAGCAGCAGGAAGGCGAGGCCGACCACGAGCGCCAGGTAGGGCAGCAGCGCGTCGTTCATCTTCTGCGAGAAGTCGATGTTCATCGCGGTCTGGCCGCTGACGAACACGTCCTTGCCGTTGCCCTCGCGGATCGAGTGGACCAGGTCCTCGGTCTCGACGGAGGACGGCCGGTCCTTCGGGATGACGCTGACGATCGCCGCGTCCTTGGCCTCGTTCTGCACCGGCGGCATCACGGCCGCCACCCCGTCCAGGCCCTTGATCCGCTCGGCGGTGGAGTCGGCGAGCGCCTTGTCTCCGTCGACGACCACCATCAGCGGGCCGTTGAAGCCGGGGCCGAAGCCCTCGGACAGCAGGTCGTACGCCTTGCGCTGGCTGGTGGAGGTGGGCTTGGAGCCGTCGTCCGGCAGGCCCATCTCCAGCCTGCTCGCCGGGATCGCGATGGCGCCGAGGCCGATGACGCCGACCAGCAGCACCATGACCGGGCGGCGCAGGACGAAGCGGGCCCAGCGGGTGCCGCCGTTGGCCTTGGGCTGGGCGCCGGCCGGCTTGCCCTTGCCGAACAGCCTGCTCTTCGTACCGGCGGGCAGCACCTTCTTGCCCGCGAAGCCGAGGATGGCCGGGACGAGGGTGAGGGCGACGAGCACCGCGATGACCACCGTTCCGGCGGCCGCGACACCCATCTTGGTCAGCATCGGGATGTTGACGACGGCCAGGCCCACCAGGGCGATGACCACGGTCAGACCGGCGAAGACGACTGCGGAACCAGCGGTTCCGGCGGCCCGGCCGGCCGCCTCGTCGCGCTCGCGGCCCTCGGCGAGCTCCGCGCGGTAGCGGGAGACGATGAAGAGCGCGTAGTCGATGCCGACCGCGAGGCCGATCATCATCGCGAGGGTGGAGGTGGTGGAGCCGAGGTCCAGCACGTTGGCGAGCGCGGTGATGGAGGAGACGCCGATGCCCACGCCGATCAGCGCGGTCAGCAGCGGCAGCCCGGCCGCGATCAGCGAACCGAAGGTGATGACGAGGACGATCGCCGCGATCATGATGCCGATGACCTCGCCGGAGCCGGTCTCGGGCGCCTCCATCAGCGCGTCGCCGCCGATCTCCACCTGGAGCCCGGCGCGCTGCGCGTCGTGGCCGGAGTCCTTGAGCGCGTCGCGGGTGTCGTCCTTCAGCTCCATCCCGCTGACCTTGTACTTCACGCTGACGTAGGTGGTGGTGCCGTCCTGGCTCACCGCCTTGGTCTGGTACGGGTCCTCGACGCTGGCGATCTGGGCGGCGCCGGCGCCGCCCTTCAGGCCGGAGATGAGCTTCTCGACCTCGGCCTTGGGCGCCGGGTCGGTGACCTTGGCGCCGGCCGGGGCCTTGACGACGATCCGGGCGGTGGCGCCGTCGGCGGCCATGCCCGGGAACTTCTTGTCCAGCAGGTCGAAGGCCTTCTGGGCCTCCGTGCCGGGTATGGAGAACGAGCCGGAGGTGGGTGCCGAGGCGGTCGCGGCGCCGAAGCCCGCGGCGAACAGCAGCGCCACCCAGACGAGGGCGACGAGGCCGCGGCGCCTGAAGGCACCTCGGCCGAGCCGGTAGAGGAAGGTGGCCACGTCGTGGTTCTCCCGTTTCAGGTCGTGGGATGGATCCGGGACGGATCAGGGCGTCAAAAGCCGGCCCGACGACGAGAGCGGCGTGTCAGGAACAGCGGAAAAGGCAGGCGGTACGGATACGAGTACGGGTACGGGTGCTGCGGTGCGCGGGGAGTCAGACGCCGAGGGCGGGGAAGACGACGGCGTCGACGAACTGGCCGAGGAACGCCCGGTCGACAGGCCGGTCCTCGATCAGCGGGAGCGCGATGAACGCCCCGATGAGCATGTGCGGCACGAAATCCAGCGCCGGACAGTCCGGCCGGATCTCACCCCGCTCCACAGCGCGCCGGAGCATCTCCTGGAGACCGTTCAGTTCCGGGTCCACCAGCAGGTCGCGCAGCGCCCGGTGGAGTTCCGGGCTTTCGTGGACGGCATGGGTCAGACCCCGCATGAGCGCGGTGTCCTTGGCCATCTGCGCGTCGTCGGACCGCTCGACCATCAGGGCGATGTCCCCGCGCAGCGTGCCCGTGTCGATCTCCCGCAGGGAGACCGGCTGGGTGCACCGCAGGGCCTGGGCGACCAGCTCCGGCTTGCTCCCCCACTGGCGGTAGAGGGTGGCCTTGCTGGACTTCGTACGGGCGGCGACCGCGTCCATGGTCAGCGCCTCGTAACCGACCTCGCGCAGGAGGTCGAGGACCGCCCCGTGGAGTTCGGCCTCGCGTTCGGGGGTGATCCGGCTGCGCCGGGCCGACATGACGTCGCCCACCCGGCAGCTTCCCTTCATGGCGACCCCCTCTCCGCAAGCAACTGAACGAAACCGTTTCGTACTCCTCAGACGATACCCCGCCCGCTAGCGAAACGAAACCGTTCCGTTTCGATCGGGGCGTGGCGTGGGTCACGCACCGGTCGGCACGGGCGGGTCACGCGTGGATCACCTGTACGAGTTGCCGCGCCCCCCTGCCCCGGAAAGCATTGGGGGGTGAGTCACGACGTCGCGTACCTCCGCTTCCCGCACCTGCACGACGACCTGCTGTGCTTCGCCACCGAGGACGACCTGTGGGTCGCCCCCCTGGTCCCCGCGGGCCAGAGCCCCGGCCGCGCCTGGCGGATCACCGTCGACCGGACCAGAGTCGGACACCCCCGCTTCTCCCCCGACGGGACGCACATCGCCTTCACGACCTGGCGCAGCCTCGACCCCGAGATCCACCTCGCCCCCGTAGACGGCGGCCCCGCCCGCCGGCTCACGTACTGGGGCGCCACCGACACGCGCGTCTGCGGCTGGAGCCCGCCCGACGAGGAGGGCCGCAGCGACATCCTCGCCGTCTCCTCGCACGGCCAGCCCTTCTCCTACTTCGCCTGGGCCTACTGCCTGCCCACCGACGGCAGCCCCGGCGGCCGGCTGCCCTGGGGCCCGGTCTCCGACATCGCCGTCCACGCCCCCGACGGCCCCGCCGGCGAACGCCGCAGCCTGCTGCTCACCGGCAAGCCCCCGCACGAGCCCGCCGCCTGGAAGCGCTACCGGGGCGGCGCCACCGGCCGGCTCTGGCTGCACGGGCAGCGGCTGCTGGAGGACATCGAGGGCCACCTCGACTCGCCCATGTTCGTCGACGGCCGCATCGCCTTCCTCTCCGACCACGAGGGCATCGGCAACCTCTACTCCTGCCTCCCCGACGGCACCGACCTGCGCCGCCACACCGACCACGACGAGTTCTACGCCCGGCACGCCTCCAGCGACGGCGCCCGCGTCGTCTACCAGTGCGCGGGCGACCTCTGGCTGGTGGACTCCCTCGACGCGGACGCCACCCCCCGCAAGCTGGAGGTCCGCCTCGGCGGCCCGCGCGCGGGACGGCGTACGTACCAGGTGCCGGCCGCCAGCAACGTCGACTCCCTCTCCGTCGACTCCACCGGCCGGGCCAGCGCCGTCGTCGTACGCGGCAGCCTGTACTGGCTCACCCACCGCGACGGCCCCGCCCGCACCATCGCCGACACCCCCGGCGTGCGGGTGCGGCTGCCCGAGATGCTCGGCAGCAGCGGACAGGTCGCCTACGTCACCGACGCCGAGGGCGAGGACGCGATCGAGATCGCCTCCCTGCCCCGTGCCTCCGGCGAGCGCGCCCCGCGCCGGCTGGCCTCCGGCGAGCTGGGCCGCGTACTGGAACTGCTGTCCGACCCCGAGGGGGAGCGCCTCGCCATCACCTCCAACGACGGGCGGCTGCTCCTGCTCGACGCGTCGCAGGAGGCCGACGGGGAGGTCACCGAGCTGGCCCGGTCCGAGAACGGGCCCGTCACCGACCTCGCCTTCTCCCCCGACGGCTGCTGGCTCACCTGGTCGCACCCCGGCATCGGCCGCTCCCTGCGACAGATCCGGATGGCCCGCATCTCCGGACCCGGCGCCCGCACCGTCGTCGACGTCACCAACGGCCGCTTCGAGGACGAGAACCCCGTCTTCACCCGCGACGGCCGCTACCTCGCCTTCCTGTCCTGGCGCGGATTCGACCCGGTCTACGACGTCCACACCGGCGACCTCTCCTTCCCGCTCGGCTGCCGCCCCTACCTCGTCCCGCTCTCCTCGGCCACCCCCTCCCCCTTCGCGCTCCTGCCCGACGGCCGGCCGGCGGCGGGCGGACTCGACCCCGTCGAGGGGGAACCCGGAGACGGCGACGGCTCGGTCACCGTCGAGGTGGAGGGCCTGGAGAGCCGGGTCACCCCCTTCCCCGTCGCCGCCTCCAAGTACTCCGCCCTGCACCCCGTACACGGCGGCGGCCTCGTCTGGCTGCGCTGGCCCATCTCCGGCGCCCTCGGCGAGACCTTCGCCAACCCCGCCGACACCAGCGGAAAGCCGACGCTCGAACACTTCGACATCACCAAGGCCCGCAAGAGCGAACTGGCCTCCGGCCTCGACTGGTTCGCGGCCAGCGGCGACGGCACCCGCCTCGTCCTCAACGACGACGGCGACCTGCGCGCGGTCCCCGCCACCGAATCCGGCGACAGCGACTCCACCGTCTACCTCGACCTGCGGCGCATCCTGCACGAGGTCGACCCGGCCGCCGAATGGCGCCAGGCCTACGAGGAGGCCGGACGCCTCATCCGCGCCTACTTCTGGGAACCGGGCATGTGCGGCATCGACTGGGACGCGGTACTGCGCCAGTACCGCCCCCTCGTCGAACGCGTCGCCTCCCCCGACGAGTTCGCCGACCTGCTGCGCGAGGTCCTCGGCGAACTCGGCACCTCCCACGCCTACGTCTCCCCCGCCCGCCGCAACGAGGGCCCGCCCCACTACCAGCGCGCCATCGGCCTGCTCGGCGCCAACCTCGTACACCGCGACGGGGCCTGGGCGGTCTCCCGGATCCTGCCCGGCGAGTCCTCCGACTCCAAGGCCCGCTCCCCGCTCGCCGGTACGGGCATCCGCGACGGCGCCGTCCTCACCCACGTCGACGGCCGGCCCGTCGACCCGGTGACCGGCCCCTACCCGCTGCTCGCGGCGGCCGGCGGCACCACCGTCGAACTCACCTTCCGGCCGGCCGAAGGGGAGGGCCGGGCCCGCCGCGTCGCCATCGTCCCCCTCGTCGACGAACGGCCCCTGCGCTACCAGGACTGGGTCTCCAAGCGCCGCGCGGTCGTCCGCGAGCTCAGCGGCGGCCGCTGCGGCTACCTGCACATCCCCGACATGGGCGGCTCCGGCTGGGCCCAGTTCAACCGCGACCTGCGCCTGGAGGTCTCCCGGCCCGCGCTGATCGTCGACGTACGCGGCAACGCCGGCGGGCACATCAGCGAACTCGTCATCGAGAAGCTCACCCGCTCGATCCTCGGCTGGGACCTGACCCGGGGCGCGCAGCCGGTCTCGTACGCCTCCAACGCGCCCCGCGGCCCGATCGTCGCCCTGGCCGACGAGGCGACCTCCTCCGACGGGGACATGATCACCGCCGCGTTCAAACTGCTGGGTCTCGGCCCGGTGGTGGGCCAGCGGACCTGGGGCGGTGTGGTCGGGATGACCGGCCGGCACACCCTGGGCGACGGCACCGTCATCACGGTGCCGATGAACGCCGCCTGGTTCCCGGAGTACGGCTGGTCGGTGGAGAACCACGGCGTGGAGCCCGACCTGGCGATCCTGCGCACACCGCTCGACTGGGCGGAGGGCCGCCACGCCCAGCTGGACGACGCCGTACACCTGGCGCTGGAGCTGCTGGAACAGGACCCCGCCGCCGTACCGCCCGGCTACACCGACGTACCGGACCGGCGCCGGCCGAAGCTGCCACCGCGGTAGGCGAGGCAGCAGGGGGCGCGCGGAAGGGGCCCGGTCGGTGGACCGGGCCCCTCGCTCGTACCGCTCGTACCGCGCGTCAGGCGTGACGACTTACCGGCCTATCGGTCTACCGGTCTATCGGTCTACCGGCTCTACCGGTCGAAACTGTCGTCGAATTCCTCACGGGCCTTCCGCGCCTGCGGGCGCGCGGCCGGCTCGGTCGGCGCGGAGCGCTCGGACGCCTCGTCCCGGGCGGCATGCGCCGTGGTCTCGGCCCGCTCCGCCAGCTGCTTCGCCTTCGCGTGGAACTGATCCTTCAGACCCATGCTGTCCTCCTGAAAGGGATGCCCGGCCCGGACCGGCCCGGCCGTGCTCGGCCCGATCAGCCTGGCACGGCCCGACATTCCTCGCATTCCGACCGAAACTTCGACGGGAGTCCCGGCCGGACGAGTCGACTCGACGGGCCGGCTAGACGTGCCGGGCCCGCTCCTCCTCGTCCGCCGCCCCGCCCGCTCCCACGAGCCCCTTCGAGACGCTCGCCAGCCGCGGCTCGAAGCGCCTCATCTCCCGCTGCCCGACGGTTGCGATGATCCCCGGCAGGTAACCCCGCATCCCCTGCATACCGCGCAGCCACCACTGCGCGTACACGTGCGGCGAGCGGCGCTCGATGCCGGCCACGATGCGGTCGACGGCCGGCCCGAGCGGATACGTCCGGTTCGAGGGCCACGGCAGCCGCTGCCGCAGTTCCCGCATCACCTCGTTCTCGTCGGCGCCGCGCACCATGTCGGTGTCGGTCCAGGACAGGTAACCGACGCCCACCTTGACGCCCTTGTACCCGACCTCGGCGCGCAGGCAGTGCGCGAACGCCTCGACCCCCGACTTGGAGGCGCAGTACGCCGTCATCATCGGCGCGGGGGTGATCGCGGCGAGCGAGGCGATCTGGAGGAAGTAGCCGCGGCTCTCGGTGAGGACGGGCAGGAAGGCGCGAGCGGTGACCGCCCCGCCGATCAGGTTGACCTCGATCACCCGGCGCCAGGCCTCGGGGTCGGAGTCGGCGAAGGGCCCGCCGGCGGCGACGCCCGCGTTGGCGACGACGACGTCGACCTTCCCGAACCGCTCCTTGACCTCCCCCGCGACCCGGGCCATCGCCTCGTGGTCGGTGACGTCGGCGTACCAGTGGGCGCTGTCGGTGTGCAGCCGCTCCGAGACCTCCTTGAGGGCCTCGGGCTCCAGCCCGACCAGCGCTACCTTCGCGCCCCGCGCGGACAGCTTGCGGGCGAGCAGCTCGCCGACCCCGCGGGCGGCGCCGGTGACGACGGCGACCTGGCCTTCCAGACTCCTCTGAGCGCTCACGCGACGTTCTCCTTCTCGGTCTCGTCCGCCGCCTGCCCGGCCTGCCCGGTCTGCTGCGACGGCACGGTCTTGTCGACTTGTCGATCTTCTGGGTGCCGCAGGTGCCGGGACGTCAGTTCGCGGACGGCCCCGGTGACCGCCTCGGGCGCCTCCACCGGGGTCATGTGGCCGACACCGGTGAGTTCGGTGAGGCCGACGCAGTGCGGCAGCGCGGTCGCCAGCCCCCGGGCGTGCGCCAGGGGCGTGAGCCGGTCGTCCCGGCCGGCGAGCACGGCGGTCGGCACGGCCAGCCGGCCGACCTCGACGTCCAGGTCCAGCCCGGCCAGCACCCGCGACCAGGCGCGGCGGACCGGCGCCGGGCAGCCGTGGACGATCCGTGCGCAGGCCTCGACCCGCTCGGGCGCCGAACCGGGCGCCATGGTCGCGTACCGGAGCACGGCGCGCGCCGCGGGCGTGACCGGCCCGAGGGGGGCGCGTGCCGCGAGGACCGCGCCGGTCATACGGGTCCGCACGCGCCCGGCGCGCAGCGGCAGTACGGTCGACCGCTCGACCAGCCCGGAGCTGCCGGTGCTGCACAGCAGGGCGGCCGCGACGTGCTCGGTGAACTCGGGCCGCCCGGCGGCGGCCATGACCGTCATCCCTCCCATGGAGTGCCCGGCGACGACGGCCCGCTCCCCGGGGGCGAGCGTGGCCCCGAGCACGGCGACGAGGTCGTCCGCGAGCACGCCGGTGCTGTAGGCGGGACCGCCGGCCGGGCTGCGGCCGTGGCCGCGCTGGTCGTAGGCGACGACCCGGTGGTCCCGGGCCAGTTCGCGTATCTGGGCCGCCCAGAAGGCGGTGGAACAGGTCCAGCCGTGGGAGAGCACCACCGCCGGGGCCCCCTCCTCGCCGTGCACCTCCACGTGCAGCCGCGCCCCGTCGGCGGAGACCGCGTGCAGCGTGCGGGCGGGGGCGGGCGGCGCGTACCGCCCGCTCGTGACGTGCGCCGGCCGGCTCACGCGGCCCCCCGCCCGGCGCCCCGGTCCGCCTCGGCCGCCGCGGGTACCCGGTCGCGCTCCTTCTCCCGTACGCGTACGACCTCGTACTCGGACAGGTCGACGGTCCGCGTCTCCTTGCGGAACTCGCCCGTCGTGCCCGGCCAGACGGTGGTGTTGCGGCCCTGGGCGTCCAGGTACCAGCTCGTGCAACCGCCGGTGTTCCACACGGTCCGCTCCATCCGGGCCTGGACGCGCCGGTTCCACTGGTTGACGGCGGAGGGCCGGGCCGCGAGCGCGGCGCGCCCGCCCAGGACGCCGAGCTGGCGCATGTAGTCGGCCATGTAGTTCAGCTGCGACTCGATCATCAGGATCATCGAACTGTTCCCGAGGCCGGTGTTCGGGCCGATGATCGTCATCCAGTTGGGGAAGCCGGCGGCCGTCGCCCCGCGCAGCGACTGCATCCCGTCCTTCCAGGTGTCGGCCAGGGTCCGGCCGTCCGCGCCCACGACCCGGTCGGCGATCGGCATGTCCGTGACGTGGAAGCCGGTGCCGAAGATGATGGCGTCCACCTCCGTCTGCGTCCCGTCGGCGGCGACGAGCATCGACCCCCAGATCTCCTTCAGCCCGGAGGCGACCAGGTCCACGTCGGGCCGGGCGAGCGCCGGATAGTACTCGCTGGAGAGCAGGATCCGCTTGCAGCCGATCCGGTACGAGGGCGTCAGCTTGGCCCGCAGCGCCGGGTCCTTGATCGAACGCGCCATGTTGGCCTTGGCGAGCGACTCGACGAGCCCGAGCTGCTGGGGGCGCTTGGTGAAGGCGCTGACCTGGAGCTCGCGGATCCCCCACAGCAGCCCGCGCCGCGCCGCCCGGGTGAAGGGCAGCTGGCGGTGCAGCCAGCGCTCGACAGCGCTGATGGCCCGGTCGGTGCGCGGCATGACCCACGGCGGGGTGCGCTGGAACAGCGTGAGCCGCTCCACCTCGGGCGCGATGGCCGGCACGATCTGGATGGCCGAGGCGCCCGTCCCGATCATGGCGACGCGCTTGCCGCGCAGGTCGTAGTCGTGGTCCCAGCGCGCCGAGTGGAAGACCTTGCCGGGGAACTCCGCGAGCCCCGGGATCTCCGGCATCTTCGGGTCGGACAGCGGCCCGGTCGCGGAGACGACGACGTCGGCGGTGAGGTCCCCGGCGGAGGTCTCGATCTCCCAGCGCAGCTCGTCCGCGTCCCAGCGCATCAGCTCGACCTCGTGACCGAGGCGGATGTGCCGGCGCAGCCCGAAGGTGTCGGCGACGTGCTCCAGGTACTCCCGGATGGCCGGCTGCCCGGAGAAGGTGCGCGGCCAGTCGGGGTTGGGCGCGAAGGAGAAGGAGTAGAGGTGGGACGGCACGTCGCAGGCGCATCCCGGATAACTGTTGTCCCGCCAGGTGCCGCCGACCGAGTCGGCCCGTTCCAGGACCACGAAGTCCGTGATCCCCTCGCGCCGCAGCCGTACGGCCGCCCCGAGCCCACCGAACCCGGACCCGATCACCGCCACCCGTACGTGTTCACGCCCGCCCGCGCCCTTGCCGTTGCCGCCGCCCATACCCGCCGCCTCCGCTTCCGCCAGCCAGTCCAGCCACCACACCGCGCACCACACCAACCCTGCCAGCAATCACTGGCACAATCGGGAGAGTAGAGCAGCCCCGTACCCATGGGTAGGGGTCGCGCCCGGAAAGTTACCGCCGGTACGCCCTAGGCTGCGGGTGTGGCGGAAAAATCACCGACGACGGAGGCCGGAAGCACAGTGCGCGAGTACCGGACGGAGGAACTGGCCGAAGCCGCCGGTATACCCGTCCGCACCCTGCGCTTCTACCGCGAGCGCAGACTCCTGCCGCCCCCGCGCCGCGAGGGCCGCATCGCCTGGTACGACGACCAGCACCTGGCCCGCCTGCGCACCATCGCCGCCCTCCTGGAACGCGGCCACACCCTCGGCGGCATCGCCGAACTGACCGCCGCCTTCGAACAGGGCCGCGACGTCGGCCAGCTCGGACGCCTGCTCGGCATCGGCTGGTCCGAGGAGACCCCCGTCCGGCTCACCCCCGAGGCCCTGGCCGACTACTTCGAGGGCGAGGTCACCCCGGAGAACCTGGCCGCCTCCCTGGACCTCGGCTACCTCGCCACCGACGGCGAGGAGATCGTGCACGTCAGCCGCCGGCTGCTGGACGTCTCCTCCGCCCTGGTCCGCGAGGGCGTGCCGCTCGCGGCGGTCCTGGAGACGGGCCGCCGGGTCCGCGCGCACGCCGACGCCCTGGCGGCCCTGTTCACCGAGCTGCTCGCCACCCACCTGAGCGGCGACGAGGACGCCGTCACCCGCCTGCGCCCGCTCGCCAAGAGCGTGGTCGAGGCGGAACTCACCATGGCGATGGACCGCCTGCACCAGAACGGGCCCGCCACCCCGGAACCCCAGAGGCCGGGTTCCCCGCCTCAGACCCCGAGCTCGTAGACGACGGTCACGGGCGCGTGGTCGGACCAGCGCTCCGGGTGCGTCTCGGCGCGCTCGACGAAGGCCTTCACGGCCCGGCCGGCCAGCCCCGGGGTCGCCACCTGGAGGTCGATGCGCCAGCCGGCGTCGTTGTCGAAGGCCCGCCCGCGGTAGGACCACCAGGAGTACGGACCCTCGGCGTCCGGGTGCAGCGCCCGCACCACGTCCACGTAACCGCCCTCCTCGTACACCGCACCGAGCCACTCCCGCTCCTCGGGCAGGAAGCCGGCGTTCTTGCGGTTGGTCTTCCAGTTCTTGAGGTCGGCTTCCCGGTGGCAGATGTTCCAGTCGCCGCACACCACGACCTCGCGCCCGTCGGCGGCGGCCCGCGCCTTCAGCTCCCCCAGATAGAGGGAGAACTCCGCCATGAACCGGTACTTCTCGTCCTGCTTCTCGGTCCCGGCCTCCCCGGACGGCAGGTAGAGGCTCGCGACGGTCACCCCGGGCAGGTCGGCCTCGACGTACCGCCCGCTCGCGTCGAACTCGTCACTCCCGAAGCCGACCTGCACCCGCTCCGGCTCCCGCCGCGTGTACAGCGCGACCCCGGCCCGCCCCTTGGCGGCGGCCGGCGCGAACACGGTGTGCCAGCCCTCCGGCTCCCGCGCCTCCACCGGAATCTGCCCCTCCTCCGCCCGCACCTCTTGCAGGCAGACGACGTCGGCGTCGGATCCGGCGAGCCACTCCACGAACCCCTTCTTGGCGGCGGCGCGGATCCCATTCACATTCACGGAGGTCACAGTGAGCATCCCTGCACCCTAGCGGGAGGCTTCCGTACGATATTCGAATGTCTCACGGTATAAACCTCCGCCCCGTACCGTACGACCACCCGGACGCGACCACGCTCGACGCCCAGGTCCAGGTCGAATACCGGACCCGCTACGACGGCGAGGGCGACGCGACCTTCCTCGACCCGGCGATGTTCGTCCCGCCGAACGGCCTCTACCTCCTCGCCTACGACACCGCCGACTCCGCCGTGGGCAGCGGCGGCTGGCGCCGCCAGGACCACAACGAGGAGGGCTACGCGGACGGCGACGCCGAGATCAAGCGCATGTACGTGGTCCCCCACGCCCGGGGCCTCGGCCTGGCCCGCCGCATCCTGGCGGACCTCGAAGCCGACGCCCGCGCGGCGGGCCGCACCCGCATGGTCCTGGAGACGGGCGACCAGCAACCCGAGGCGATCGCCCTCTACCTCTCCTCGGGCTACACCCCGTCCCCCAAGTTCGGCTACTACCGCGACTACCCCTCCAGCCGCTGCATGGCCAAACCCCTCCACCCCTGACCCCGACCCCGGCCGGCCGCAAGGCCGGACGGGGCCTCTGCGGGGCCGCCGGCTTTCCGGCGACACGTTCGCGGAAAGTCAGACCTCTTCCCAGGGCGTGGGAACGGGGCGCCGACGCCACCACCAGCCGACCGAGGCCTGTTCGGACACGCCCGTCAACTCCCTGCGAAGGCTTCCCGACGGGTCTTCCTCTGTTGCGGCGACGAACCGGCTGTCCACTTCCGCCAAGGCCTTGTCGAGCAGCTCGGTGACCTCCCGAGGCAGCCGGGCAGCGATGCCGACGAGCCTGTCGCGAGCTTCCAGCCGTTCCCGATAGAGGCCGGCCGGATACCACCCCGAGGGCGCCCACCCGGATTCCATCTGCCGGATGAGCCGCTCCCACACGACCAGGTTGCCCTTCACGCACCACATCGGACTGCCCGTGCCGCCGTCGAGGGAAAGCCGTGCCAGCTCCGAGGCCGATGCGCGCACCCGCTCCACCGACGCCGCGAAGGCTTCGGCCACGGGGGTGTCCGGCTTCTGTTCCCGCACGATGTCGGCAAACCTCGTCACGACCGCCCGGGGCAGCTGCGGCACCGGCGCCTCGGCGGCGGTGACCTCGTACAGCGGAGGCTCGTCGTCGGAGAGCTCAAGCCGGACGCGCGTGAGAAGGCCCTCCGGCGTCACTGCCCAATAGGCACTCGGAAGTACTTCGGCAGCGGGGAACAGGACTGTCGTAGCGGCCGCCTCCGCGAACCTCGCGGCGACCTCGGACTCAGCCGGCTGATCAGCCACCTCGCCCTGCACGTAGATGTCCAACGACCAGGCGATATCACCGCGGACTGCCCGGTGTTCACACGAAACGGGCGCATCCCAGTTCCGGAGATCGGGGTCGCCGTCAGCGTCGGCAACGTCCACCTCACCGACGGCGACGCCAATGCTCGCAGCAAGCGCGACACCCATCGCCTGAGGGCTGACGACGCCGACGGTAAGGATGTTGTACGTCACGGATACACCCCGTTGCAGATGGCCAGAGCCTTCTCGGCGATGCCCGGCTTGTTGGTGAAGCGCGGGTTTCCGGTTACGCCGCCCGCAGCCCGCCCGAGTTCGGACACCACCCCGTACGCACCCCGCAAACGCCGAAATCCCGCCCCGCCTTTCGGCGGAACAGGATCTCATGTCGTTTTCGGAAGCTACTCGCGAACTGTCGTTTGTGGGCCGTTCACGAGTACCGCCGACCTGAGCCGATGCAGCCTCTCGAAGATCGCTCCCCAGCTCCAGGGTGATCGTTTCCCGGCTGGACCGGGGTCAGTCCCACCAGAACGGGGAAGACGCCTGCGCCGTCCCATGTCACGCACGGGGCCGTCCTCACTGGCCCGGTACCCCCGGTTAGGGTGCTGAGCGAACGCGCGTCACCACGGGGGATTCCACATGAGCGACGACAAACTGCCCGAACCGTCCCAGCTACCGCTGACCCCAGACGAGCTGAAGAAACACAACTCCCTCTGGGCCGGCGGCCTGACCAAGGCCCCGCCCGCGGGCAGCTACCACGACCCGCTCGTCCCTGCCCCCCTTCAGCAGACCCCGCTCCAGGAGCCATACCCGTTCCTCAAGCCGGCCCCCAAGGCCGGGCCGCACCAGGACGGCGAGGTCCTGAGGATCGAGCCGTCCATCCTCACCAAGGCCGCCGGCAGCGCGGACGAGATCCACACCGCCTTCACCAAGCCCGCCGCCGCACTCCAAGGACCCGCGCAGGCGGCGGCGTCGGCCATGGGCGGCTGGGAGACGGCCTTCGCCCTGCGGGCCGCCCACAAGCAGTGGGAGACCCAGGCCGGCACGGTGGCGGGCTGGCTCGCTCAGATCGCGGAGAGCCTCCGGACCGGGGCACGGGACTACACGAAGACGGACCACGAGATCGAAGAGGCGTTCCGGGGGATCAAGCCCCGCAAGTCGCTGCTGGAGGGCCTCTGATGGCCTCGTTCTACCAGGAGGTCCTGGACACCGACCTCGGGCCACTGCAGAACCTCGCGGACCGGTGGCGCACCTCGCACGAGGCGATAGGCAAGCTCGGCAAGCGGGTCCACGACGAGATGCTCCAGCCGCTGCGGGACAAGGGCTACTGGGAGGGTGCGGCGGCCCCGTACGCCTGGCGGATGATCGACGACATCGAGCGCCAGCTCGACGACGCCACCAAGGTCGCGGCGGGTGTGATCGGTGTTGGTTCAACGCCAAGCCCCAGCACCAGCACATCGACTCCACCCACATGATCGGCTACGAGGAGTACAACGCGCTCAACCGCGCCATCCAGGGCAAGTCCCCGTACCAGCTGCCCGACAGCGACGACCCGTACGACCTGGGCTTCGGATGGCTCCTCGGCGAGGGGCCGCGCGACCGGCACTACGAGGCCGGGGACGAGATGACCGAGCTCATCCGCGAGAGCGAGAGCATGAAGAAGCTCCGGGCGGACACCCTCGACGAGTGGCACAAGGAGGGCAACGCATCGGGCACGGTCCACTACTCGATCTCCGACGGCGGCAAGATCGGCGCGCTCAAGAAGCTGATCACGACGGACATCCCCGCCATCGTCACCGGGGACCCGAAGCACCTCGGCGAAGCCTTCACCGGCTCCTACTCCCTCGACTACGACGTGCGGGGGCAGGACCCCGACGGCTCCCTGGTCGTGCAGTACAAGTTGAAGAACGCCACCAGCAATGAATCGTTCCTGCACTTCATCGGCTACTACGACTGGCTCAAGAGCACGAACCGGGACGAGGGCGTCCTTTCCCGTCCGCCAGGAGATCACCTGGACCGAACGCATCCCGGCCGGAGGGAAGTAACCCCATGATCCGCCCCCTGCGCGCGCTCACGATGGCCGCAGCCCTCTCCGTGCTGACGCTCCACCTCACCGGGTGCGGCGCCTCCAGCGCGTTCGAACGCTGCGTACCGCCCGAGGCCCCAGCCGCGGGCGGCAGCGAACTCACCGGCACCTACCGGGGCAAACGCGACGCGGAAGGTGTCAGCCTCACGCTCTCGCTCACCCCCGGCCACAACGGCGGCACCCTCACAGCGGAGAACTGGCCCACCGGCGACTACTACCGCGCGGAGCTGGGCGCCACCTTCAAGGGCTCGGGCACCTGGGAGATCGACACCCCCTCGAACCCCAAGGACCATCCCCTGGTCCACCTCTACTTCACCCAGCCGCACGACTGGATGTCGGGTGACACGGTCGACCGCCTGTCCGTCGCCATGGACTCCACCAGAACGGTCCTCTACGAGAACTCCGATCCGGACACGTGCCCGAACTTCCGCCTGGACCTCACCAAGACGAGCTGACGCCTCGAAAGGATCGGAAGAACTCATCCACCGGCGTCGAGTCGGCCGGCGTCTGGCGTTCGATCGGAGGTGGTGTGGATGACGGTGCGGTGACGAGCATCAGTACCGACCATTGAAGGTCCACTTCCGGATGGACGTGGATGAGGACGGCTGGCCGCCTGCGAGCGCTTCGGAGAACTGCACGGTCCGGCTGATCGTGCTGAAGGACGGCGGTTCAGCCGCGGTCTGGCAGAGTGTTCTGGAGATCTTCCACAGCCTCGGTACGACCGGTGAGGGCATCGAGCGGTACCGGATGGTGGCTCTGGATGTCCCGTCGGCGGCCGACTTGCCGAAGATCCGCAAGCTTTTGGAACACGGTGAAGCCGAGGGATGGTGGCACTGGGATGAGGGGGCGGTTACTCGTGCCCCTGAGGTGGTGTCGCGTTCTCACCGGCGTTCGGCGTCGAGCCATTCGTCGCTGTTCCACATGACGGGCATGGCGCCGACTGGTTCGAACCGGATGTCGGGGTCGCTGCTGTGGATCAGGCAGAAGAAGCGGCGTTGGAGCACCGCCGCGCGCCGGCCCTGGTCGGCGACGATGTCCAGAACGACCTGGGCCGCTCGTGGGCAAGCGGCGACGAAGCGGTCGTAGTCGGTGATGGACAGGACGACCCCGGTGCCTTCTGGTGAGTCGTCGTACGGGCCGTAGCAGGCCACGTCGCGGAGACAGTCGTTGAGCGCGTCGAGGTTGTGGCCGTAGTAGTCGGGGAACTGCAGCGCGGCGGCGACATCCCGGTGCATGTCCTGCTCGGAGGCCCACTCGCCCGCGGCGAGGCGAATGACATGGAAGCCTTGGTCTTCCAGCCGCAGGACGGCTTCCGAGAGGAGCCGCCGACGCCAGAAGAGGGTGACGAAGGTGTTCACCATGAATTCGATGCCGGGAGGCCTGGTTGTTCGGACAGCCGGTGCTGCCGGCGTGGCGGTTTCGCGCCGGAAGTCGTCCAGCAGCTGAAAGAACTCGGCGACCGGGGTGGATTCCGGGGGCGTACTGCGTTCGATCTCGGCAGCCCAGCCGAGAGAGCTGTGTGTCCCGCGACGCTCGTGAAGCCATTGCGTGAATTGCTCTTCGGGCCAGAAGTCGAAGGGTTCGTCGATCGCGTGCACGCCGAGCGCGACGCGGTAGCCGGTGAGGACCGCCTCCAGATGATGGAGTGAGCCTCCTGGCAACCACATGCCAGGCCTCAGCCGGATCTGGTCCAGGAAGTCGTACACGTCCGCGCAGTCCTGCCAATGTTTGACGGTGTTCTGCGGGCTGTCCTCGATCGGCATGAGGTGAGCCTACGGGGCGGGCAGGAGTGGTCTTTCAGCGGAGGAGTGCCTACGCGAGGCGGGTGGGCTTGGCCGTTTGGAGCACCTGCGGTCGCTCTCTGCGATCTTGTTGCGGCTCGCTCTGGTTTGGCTGGGGCTTCCAGTGCCGTGAGGTCCAGGTGCTCTGGGTGGACGCGCGCCGCTGGTGCGGTCTGTGGTCGCCGTCGCCGTGACTGCCGTGCCTACGACGTGGAACGGCCGCTGCACGTCACCGCCCCTGCTCGTCGGTGGATCCCTCGCATGCCCTGCCATGCCCACCGCCCTGGTCCAGGCCGCCCTCGGCCTTGATGACGAAGCCGAAGCCCACCATCACCGCCCGTCCCGGTGACCTCGGCAAGCTCGACAAGTTCCGCCAGGACCAGCACTACCTTCACCCGTCGTGGCAGGACGCCTACCGGCCCGAGCGGGCGACCATCGAAGGCGTGAACGGGAGGCTCAAGAGCCACGGCGTCAACATCGCCGACCCGAGCAAGCGGCTCGCCCACGGCCGCGTCGCGCGATCACGGAACTCAAGGGGGCCGATCCGGCCTCCATCACCGCGAACGGGCTGCCGCCGCCCCAGCCACCAGTAACGGCCGGCACAAGCACCTGACACCCCAGCACCACACACCGGGCTCACGCACGTCCAGCAGCAGCCAAACCCTCACGCACCCGAACCACCCCGAAACCCAGGGCGAGCCTTTACGGAACGTGCGCCCGAGGCCCCGCCCGAGTTCGGACACCACCGCGTACGTACCCCGCAACGCCGAAATCCCGCCCCGCCTATCGGCGGAACGGGATCTCATGACGTTCTCGGGAGCTACCCGCGAACTGTCGTTTGTGGACCTGTGGGGATTTGAACCCCAGACCCCCTCGATGCGAACGAGGTGCGCTACCAGACTGCGCCACAGGCCCTTGCGACGTGTGAAACATTAGCATCCCGGCGCGGGTGCTCCAAAACGCGTTCCGTGCAGGTCACCGCTCGCCCCTCACTCGTTCGCGGCGCGCGGGCGGTCCTCGCCCTCGTACTGGTCGAAGAGCGGGGTGCGGCCCCGGCCCTGGCCCCGGGGGCGGGGTGTGGCGGCGGCGGGCTTCGCGTCGTCGGGGCCCGGGGCCGGCTTCGGGAGGGACGGCTGGGCGCGCAGGCGCGGGTCGGTCGGCTCGGCGGTGCTGGAGCGGGTCGCGCTCCAGCCGTCCGGGGCCGCCGGGCCGGTGGCGCGCGGAGCGACCGGCGCCGTCACGTACGTCGGCAGCGGGACCGGTACGGGCTCCCAGCTGTCGCCGCGCGCCGGCCCACGCTCCCGCTCCCGCTGCTGGTCCACCCACTCGGCGTGGTCGGTCTGCTCGACGAGCGCGCGACGGCCGGCCTCCTGCGGGGAGACCGGCGGCGCGGGGTCCGGTTCGGCGCCACCGGCGCCGGCGTCCGTGTGGTCGGGGGCCGGTTCGCGGCGGCGCGGGCGGTTCTCGCGGAGTTGGCGGGCGGCCGCCTCGGCGCGGCGCCGGTCCATCGTGAACTCGTAGCGCCGCCGTTCCTGGACCCGCAGGTGGACGATGTACGTACTCAGCAGCAGGGCCGGCACGGCGGGCGCCCACAGGTACTGGAGCCCGCCGACGGCGGCGACGATCGCCCCGCCGCTGAACGCGAGGAAGAGCAGCGCGGTGGTGCGGCGGCGGCGCGCGAGGACCTGGAGGCGCTGCTGGCGGCGGGCCCGCTCGGCCTCGCTCGCCCGCGGTTCGGCCCTGGTCGGGGGCACGCCGAAGGCCCGGGCGTCGGCGTCCACGGAATTCACCGTTTCCGTCGCCGCTTCCGGGTCCGCGTGGGGCTGGGGGTCCGCCTGTTCTGCACCGCGCTCACGGAGCCCCTTGGCGTAACGGCGCTCCATTCCCGCCCGGCCGGAAAGCAGCCGGATGGCGGTGGAGAAGCGTTCCGTCGGACGGGCCTCGTTCAGCTCGTCCTGCCTCCGGAGCCACATGGGCACCAGGTAGGCGGCCCAGGCCCCGACAATGACTGCGTAGATGAGGCCGCTGCTGCTCACACCCCACACCGTAGAGGGGCGCGCCCGGGGGGATCAGCCAATTGAGCCGGTGTGTCGCACGATCCGGCTGATATCACTGACTTTTTTTGTGATTCTTCGGATCAGATTATGGGCGAATCGGCCAGAAATTCGAACGCTTTTGCGATCGCCTGTTTTTCAGGCGGGTTTCCGGGTCCGCTGCCAGCGGCGCAGCAGCCCCTCCGGCACCTCTTCCGCCGTGAGCGCGAAAACCAGGTGGTCCCGCCACGCGCCGTCGATGTGCAGGTAGCGCGGACGCAGCCCCTCCTCGCGGAAGCCGAGCTTCTCCACGACCCGCCGGCTCGGTACGTTCTCCGGGCGGATGCACACCTCGATGCGGTGCAGGCCGACCCTCCCGAAGCAGTGGTCCACAGCCAGCGCGACCGCCGTGGGCATGACTCCGCGGCCGGCCACGTCCCGGTCCACCCAGTAGCCCACATGGGCGGCGCACATCGAGCCCCAGGTGATCCCGGCGACCGTCAGCTGACCGACCAGCCGGCCCTCGTACTCGATGACGAACGGCAGCATCCGGCCCGCGTTCGCCTCCGCCCGCAGATGGCGGACCATCTGCCGGTACGTCGGACGGTGGACGACCGGCCCCCACGGCGCGGGCGGCGGGATCGTGGCCTCCCAGGGGCGCAGCCAGTCGCGGTTGCGCCGGTTCACCTCGCGCCAGGCCTTCTGGTCGCGCAGCTTTATCGGCCGCAGGGTGACGCCGCCGTCCGTGAGCGCCACCGGCCAGGAGGGGCCGTTCAGCTCGGGCTCCCGGGGGCGGGCGCGGGTCTGGGGTGGTCGCCGCCGCGCAGCTGGTCGACGGCGTGCGGCAGGATCCGGGCCAGGACGGCGAGGCCGTCGCGGACCCCGCCCGTGGAGCCGGGCAGGTTGACGATCAGGGTGCGGCCGGCGACGCCCGCCAGTCCGCGCGAGAGGGCGGCGGTCGGCACCTTGTCCAGGGCCTCTGCGCGGATGGCCTGCGGGATGCCTGGAACCTCGTAGTCCAGTACGCGGGCGGTGGCGTCCGGGGTCCGGTCGGTCGGGGAGATGCCGGTGCCACCGGTGGTCAGGATGACGTCGTACCCGGCGGCCACGCCCTCGCGCAGGGCCCGCTCCACGGGGTCGCCGTCCGCGACGACGCGCGGGCCGTCCACGGTGAAGCCGAGCCGCTCCAGGCCCTCCGCCAGCAGCGGGCCGCCCCGGTCCGCGTACACGCCCTGCGAGGCGCGGTTCGAGGCGGTGACCACCAGGGCGCGCGCGGCGTACGCCGGCGCGTGCGCCGGAGCGGCGGCGGAACCGGCCGACTGCGGGGCCGCGCCGGCCGCCTCCTCGCCGTGGCTTTGACCGTGACCGTGACCGTGGCTGTGGCTGTGGACCTCGCCGCCGCGCGGGGGGTTCACGCGCGGGTCCAGTCGCCGGACTTGCCGCCGGTCTTCTCCTCCACCCGGACATCGGTGATGACCGCGGCCTTGTCGACGGCCTTCACCATGTCGATCACGGTGAGCCCGGCGACCGCGACCGCGGTCAGCGCCTCCATCTCGACGCCCGTACGGTCGGTGGTCTTGACGGTGGCGAGGATCTCCACGGCATCGTCTGTTACCGACAAGTCGACTTTCACGCCGGACACGGCCAGCGGATGACACAGCGGGATCAGGTCCGGGGTCCGCTTGGCCCCCATGATCCCGGCGATCCGCGCGGTGGCGAGGGCGTCACCCTTGGGCACGCCCTCGCCGCGCAGCAGCTCGATCACCCGGGCCGACACCAGGACGCGTCCGCTGGCCCGCGCCGTACGGCTGGTCACGTCCTTCTCCGAGACGTCGACCATCCGGGCCGCGCCGGCCTCGTCGATGTGCGTCAGCCTGCTCTGCGTACTCATATCTCCGCGCCGCTCCCGCTCCGGGCCCCTGGAGCCTGGCATGGGGCCTGTGTGGTGCAACACGCTACCCGCACCGGCCGGTACTCAGCCGAGCAGGATCACTTCCAGCTCGCTCCCGGGCTCCACCGAAGTGACGTCCTCCGGTACGACCATCAGCGAGTCGGCGTGCGCCAGCGCGGCGATCAGGTGCGAGCCCGATCCGCCGACCGGGCCGACCGTCCCGCTCTGCGCGTCGTACGCACCGCGCAGGAACTGGCGGCGGCCGGCCGGCGAGCCGATCGGCCGGTCCGAGGCGAGCACGGCGCGCACGCTCGGCCGGCTGACCTCGGACTCCGGCAGGCCCATCAGCGCCCGGATCGCGGGACGCACGAACAGCTCGAAGGAGACGTAGGAGGACACCGGGTTGCCGGGCAGGGCCAGCAGCGGGGTGTGGTCGGGGCCGACCGTGCCGAAGCCCTGCGGCTTGCCCGGCTGCATGGCGAGCTTGCGGAAGTCGACATTTCCCGCCTCGACGGCCTCGTCGCCGGCCGAGACGGAGGTCAGCGCCTCCTTGACCACGTCGTACGCGCCGACGCTGACCCCGCCCGTGGTGACGATCAGGTCGGCCCGGATCAGCTGGTCCTCGATGACGCCGCGCAGCGTCTCGGCGTCGTCGGCGACCGCGCCGACGCGGTAGGCGATGGCTCCGGCGTCCCGCGCGGCGGCGGCCAGCGCGAAGCTGTTGGAGTCGTAGATCGCGCCGGCGGTCAGCGCCTCACCCGGCTGGACCAGTTCGCTGCCGGTGGAGAGGACGACGACCCGGGGGCGGGGCCGGACCCGGACCGTGCCACGGCCGATGGCGGCCAGCAGGGCGATCTGCGGCGGGCCGAGGACGGTGCCGGCGGCCAGGGCCAGGTCACCGGCCTGTACGTCACTGCCACGCGCGCGCACGTGCGCCCGGGCCTCGGCGGGACGGTGGACCCGCACCTCGCCGCCCGCGCCCTCGGGCGCCGCGCTGGCCGGGGTCATCCCGGAGGCGGCGCCGCCGCCCGTACCGCCGTCGGTCCACTCGACCGGTACGACGGCCTCGGCGCCGGGCGGCAGCGGGGCCCCGGTCATGATGCGGGCGGCCTGACCGGGGCCGACGGTCGGCAGTTCGCCGCTGCCGGCCGCGACGTCGCCGATGACGGCGAGCACCGCCGGGAACTCCCCGCTCGCGCCCTGGACGTCGGCCACCCGGACGGCGTAACCGTCCATCGAGCTGTTGTCGAAGGGGGGGAGGGCGACGGGCACGGTGACGTCCTCGACCAGGACGCAGCCCTGCGCGTCGAGCAGCTGGAGTTCGAGGGGTTCCAGCGGCCGGACGGCACCGAGGATGTCCGCGAGGTGCTCGTCCACCGACCACAGGCGGTGCGGTCCGGCCTCCCGCGGGGTGTCCTGCGGTCCGGTGTGCCGGGGCCGGGTGTCCTGGTGCGGGGCGTCCTGCGGCGGGGTGTCCTGCGGCGCGGAACTGCTCAAGGCCCTACATCTCCTCCGTGACGTAATGGTGAAGCCAGGTGCGGAACTCCGGGCCCAGGTCCTCACGTTCACACGCGAGTCGGACGATGGCCCGCAGGTAGTCCCCGCGGTCCCCGGTGTCGTAGCGGCGGCCGCGGAAGACCACGCCGTGCACCGGGCCGCCCACGCTCTCGTCGGCGGCCAGCTTCTGCAGGGCGTCGGTGAGCTGGATCTCCCCGCCGCGGCCCGGCTCGGTCTCCCGCAGTATGCCGAAGATCGCGGGGTTGAGGACATAGCGTCCGATGACGGCGTAGTTGCTGGGGGCCTCGGAGGCGTCCGGCTTCTCCACGAGTCCGGTGACGCGGACGATGCCGTCCTCGCCGGTCGGCTCGACGGCGGCGCAGCCGTAGAGGTGCACGCTGGCCGGGTCGACCTCCATCAGCGCGACGACGGTGCCGCCGGTGCGGGCGTGGACGTCGACCATCTGGCGCAGCAGCGGGTCGCGCGGGTCGATGAGGTCGTCACCGAGCAGGACCGCGAAGGGCTCGCTGCCGACGTGCGGCTCGGCGCAGAGCACGGCGTGGCCGAGGCCGCGCGGGTCGCCCTGGCGGACGTAGTGCATGGTGGCCAGGTCGCTGGACTCCTGGACCTTCTTCAGCCGGTCGTCGTCGCCCTTGGCGATCAGGGCCGATTCCAGCTCGTAGTTGCGGTCGAAGTGGTCTTCGAGGGGTCGCTTGTTACGTCCCGTGATCATGAGGACGTCGTCCAGGCCGGCCGAGACGGCTTCCTCGACCACGTACTGGATGGCCGGTTTGTCCACGACCGGAAGCATTTCCTTGGGGGTCGCCTTGGTCGCCGGGAGGAACCGAGTGCCGAGGCCCGCGGCCGGAATGACGGCCTTCTTGATCACGGGGTGCGACTGAGTCATGGGCAGAACGATAGTGGGTCATGCCAAACGCTCAGCCAGATTCCGGTAATTATGTCCCGCTATGCACCTATAGAAAGGTATGTGAGTCGACTGTGACGGACATTCCGTCCGGGAAACACGGGGATTCCGGGGGATCGCCCCTCCCCCCGCCCGAGAAGGCCACGCTGCGCCGGCGACTCCTCGCCGCCCGGCGCGCCCTGACCCCGCCGGCGCGCGCCGCCGCCGCCCGCGCGCTCGCCCGCTCCGCGCTCGCCCTGCCCGAGCTGGTCGGCGCGCGCACGGTGGCCGCGTACGTCTCCGTCGGCGCGGAACCCGGCACCCGCGAGCTGCTCGACGCGCTGCGGGCGGCCGGCAAACGGGTGCTGCTGCCCCTGCTGCTCCCCGACAACGACCTCGACTGGGCGGCCTACGAGGGCCCCGGCAGCCTCGCCGAGACGGCGCACCCCGGCAAGATGCGGCTGCTGGAGCCCGCCGGCCCGCCCCTCGGCCCCGACGCGGTCACCGGCGCCGACGCCGTGCTGTTGCCCGGGCTGGCGGTGGACCGGCGCGGGATGCGGCTCGGCCGCGGCGGGGGCTCGTACGACCGGGTCCTGGCCCGGCTGGAACGTGCGGGGGCGCATCCCGCGCTGGTGGTGCTCCTCTACGACGAAGAGGTGGTCGCGCGGGTCCCGGAGGAACCGCACGACCACCCCGTCCAGGCGGTCGCCACCCCGTCGGGGGTGGTGCGCTTCTGAAGCCGCGCGGCCAAGGCGATGGCCGCGGCCGCGACTACGGCTTCAGCGTCAGGGTGTCCACCGTCGACTTGTCGACAGCGTCCTTTGCGAACGGCCAGTCCAGCAGCTCACCCTTGGCCCACATCGTCGTCTGGTCCGTGTACGTGGAGTCGTCCGCGTGACCCGAGGCGCCTGTCAGGTTGATCCAGCGGGACTTGTCCATGTCGTTGAGGTTGACGACCATCCGCATCGACGGCACCCAGGTGACCCCGTACCCGCTGGCGGCGTTCCAGCCGGTCGCGTTGACGGTGGCCTCGCCGCCGCCCAGGTTCCACGGGCCGCGGTTGAGGACCCACCGCATGATGCCGGGGCCCTCGGTGCCGATCGTCTGGTTCTTCAGGTTCAGCTGGTGCAGCCGGCCCCAGCTCCAGGTCGACTGGTCCTTGCCGAGCTTGGCCGTCAGCTCCCAGCGGGCGTCGTTCATGGCGCGGGCGAAGAGCTGGTCGCGGGTGGCCGTCGCCGGCTTGGTGAGCGTCTTCGGCGAGGACCACCAGGCCGACTTCTCGTCCTTGACCAGGCGGCGGACCACCTCGAACCAGCGGTCGCCGCCGTCCGGCTGCGCCGAGTCGGGACCGCGGGTGCCGCACTCGCGGACCGTCTTGGCGAGGTCGTCGTCCGGGCCGTCGCTCTCCTGGACGTTGAAGCAGCTGCCCTCGATGCGCAGTTCCTTGGGCATCTTGTCGCCGAAGGCCAGCTTGAGGATGTTGCGCCAGACCGCGTTGAAGTACGCGGCGGCCGCCGAGTCGTTCTCCTGCGTGTAGTTCCAGCCCTCCAGCAACTTCTGCGCCGAGCGCACGTCCGGGTCCGTGACCTGGATCTTGGCCAGCATCGGAGTCAGCAGCGCGGCGATCTCGCTGCTGTTGTCCATCTGCATGGAGCGCATGTCGTCGGTCGAGATCTTGCCGTTGTCCTTGGTCTTCGCCTCGATGAGGTCGTTGATCCGCTGGCTGCGGGCGCCGTAGCCCCAGTCGGTCGTCAGCACGTACGGGTACTTGCCGGCGCCGCTCTCGGTGACCGCCTGGTTGGCGGTGACGACGTAGCCGCGGGCCGGGTTGAGCTCCCAGGGCATCTCGTTCTGCGGGATGTAACCCGCGTTGCCGTCCTTGCCGCCCTTCCAGGCGTACTTGGGGTCCCAGCCGGGCGCCGGCATGCGGCCGTCGCCCTGCGTACGGATCGGGATGCGGCCGGGGGCCTGGTAGCCGATGTTGCCGTTGGCGCCCTTGTTGTCGGCGTAGATCAGGTTCTGCGACGGGACCTCGAAGTCGGCCGCGGCGGCCCGGAAGCTCGTGAAGTCCTTGGCGCGGTCGAGCCTGAAGACCGCGTCCATCGACTTGCCGGGGTCCAGGGCGGTCCAGCGCAGGGCGACGGCGTAACCGTCGCCGCGGTCGGGGGCGGAGCTGGGGACGGGGGCGCGGACGCCGACGCTCTGCAGCTCGTCGTTGCGGTCGGAGATCAGGGGTCCGTTGTTGGTGGTGCGGACGGTGATCTTCTTGCTCTTGCCGCCGGCGACCTTGATGACCTCTTCACGGGTGGTGAAGGGGAGCACCTTGTTGTCGTAGACGTAGCCCTCGGGCTTGACCTGCTCCAGGTAGAGGTCGGTCACGTCGGCGCCGAGGTTGGTCATGCCCCAGGCGATGTCGGCGTTGTGGCCGATGACCACGCCGGGCATGCCGGAGAAGGTGAAGCCGGCCACGTCGTACTGGCACTGGGGAGAGACGGCGCGGCAGTGCAGGCCCATCTGGTACCAGACCGAGGGCAGCTGCGGGGAGAGGTGCGGGTCGTTCGCGAGGAGCGGCTTGCCGGTGGTCGTGTACTTGCCGCCGATGACCCAGGAGTTCGAGCCGATGCCGCTGCCGTTGGGGCCGAGGATGGCCGGGATCTCGTCCAGGGTCTTGGCCAGGGAGGTGAGCTGCGTGCGCAGACCGACCGTCGCGCCCTGGGCGGAGACATTGTCGACAAGTCCACTACGGCCGCCGTTGGGGGTGGTCTGCGAGCCGGTACCGGTGCCCGTACCCGTACCGGTGCCCGCGCTGGAACCCGTACCGGTGCCGGTACCCGTGCCCGTACTCGAACCCGTGCCGCTGCCCGAGGTGCCCGAGGTGCCAGGCGGGACGAACTTGCCGCCCGCGACCGTGCCGCCCTCGACGATCGGCTTGTTCCGGTCGAAGGGGTACGGCGGGTACAGCTCGTCGATCTGGGCCGGCGAGAGCGCGTTCGCCATCAGCGAGCGGTCGATCTCGTCCTGCATGTTGCCGCGCAGGTCCCAGGCCATGGCCTTGAGCCAGGCCACCGAGTCCACCGGCGTCCACTTCTCCGGCGTGTAGTCGCCGGTGAGGTTGAGCGCCGCGTGTTCGAGGGAGAGGTCCTTGCCGGACTTTCCCTTCAGGTACGCGTTGACCCCGTCGGCGTAGGCCTGGAGGTACTTCTTCGTCTCCGGTGAGAGTTTGGTGTCGTACTCGGCCTGGGCGACCTGACGCCAGCCCAGCGTGCGCAGGAAGGCGTCGGTCTCCACCTGGCCGGAACCGAACATCTCGGAAAGCCGGCCGGAGGTCATGTGACGGCGTACGTCCATCTCCCAGAACCGGTCCTGCGCGTGCACGAAGCCCTGCGCGCGGAAGAGGTCCTCGTCGTTGTCGGCGTAGAGCTGGGGGATCCCGTGCTCGTCGCGCTTGACGTCGACGGTCCCCGTCAGGCCGGGGACCTTGAGGGAGCCGGTGGTCTGCGGGAAGGAGGCGCGCACGGTGTCCACGCTCCAGTACGCGCCGTAGCCGATGACCGCCAAGAGCGCCAGGACCATCACGAGCACGAGCAGGCGTGCGCGTGCGCGTCGTCCCTTCTTCTTGACGGAAGGTCCGGATTCATTGGCGGGCATCGCTGTCCTTAGAGGGGCAGGGTGGTCCTGGGAGTGCTGGGAGCAACCATAGGCGCAGGACCGTGTGCGTTGATCCGCCAGGGGTCGAGGTCGTGAGGACAGGGCCGAACAGGCGTTTCACAATGTGACTATCGCGTCAAGGAATCGTCAAAGATTAGGTAAGGTAACGAAGTAACTTGCCGGACGCGCCTCCGGAAGGAACGATCCGCCGCGATCCGCAGATCCGTCAGGCGCGCTGAGGAAAGGGCCGCCCGCTGACTGTCCACACGCTCAATGAGCTTCTGCTGGTCTGTTCGCTCGTGCTGCTCGTCGCGGTCGCCGCGGTGCGCGTCTCCTCACGCAGCGGACTCCCCAGCCTGCTCATCTACCTCGGCATAGGCGTAGCGATAGGCCAGGACGGCATCGGCAACGTCGTATTCGACAATGCCGAGCTGACCCAGGTCATCGGCTACGCCGCGCTCGTCGTCATCCTCGCCGAGGGCGGTCTGGGCACCAAGTGGAAAGAGATCAAACCGGCCCTGCCGGCGGCGACCGTGCTGTCGCTGGTCGGCGTGGCGGTCAGCGTGGGCGTCACTGCGGCGGGCGCGCACTACCTGGTCGGACTGGAATGGCGCCAGGCCCTGCTGATCGGCGCGGTCGTCTCCTCGACCGACGCGGCGGCCGTCTTCTCGGTCCTGCGCAAGGTCCCGCTCCCCGCCCGCGTGACGGGCGTGCTGGAGGCGGAGTCCGGCTTCAACGACGCCCCCGTCGTCATCCTGGTGGTGGCCTTCGCGACGGTCGGGCCGATCGACGACTGGTACGTACTGCTCGGCAAGATCGCGCTCGAACTGGCCATCGGCGTCGTGATCGGCCTGACGATGGGA
Source organism: Streptomyces sp. NPDC102258 (assembly GCF_055584685.1). NCBI lineage: Bacteria > Bacillati > Actinomycetota > Actinomycetes > Kitasatosporales > Streptomycetaceae > Streptomyces > Streptomyces sp. NPDC102258. The sequence goes on along the minus strand of NZ_JBVJLO010000009.1, from coordinate 123,945 downwards.
TTCGTGGGGGCGTACGGGCTGCGTCACGTGGCTCTGCCCGCCTCGGGTCTGTACCCGATCGCGGTGATGGCGATAGCCGTGGCGGCGTACGCGGCCGGCGCGTTGGCGCACGGCTCCGGCTTCCTCGCCGTGTACCTGGCGGCGATGGTCCTGGGCAACGCGAAGCTGCCGCACTGGCCGGCCACCCGCGGGTTCGCGGACGGGCTCGGCTGGATCGCGCAGATCGGCATGTTCGTGCTGCTGGGGCTGCTCGTCACCCCGCATGAACTGGTGAACGACTTCTGGCCCGCGGTGATCATCGGACTGGTGCTCACGATGGTGGCGCGGCCCCTGGAGGTGTTCGTCAGCCTCCTGCCCTTCCGGATCCCGTGGCAGGAACAGGCCCTGATGTCCTGGGCGGGCCTGCGCGGCGCCGTCCCCATCATCCTGGCGACCATTCCGATGGTGACCGGGATCGAGGGCAGCGACCGGGTCTTCAACATCGTCTTCGTGCTGGTCGTCGTCTACACGCTGGTGCAGGGCCCGACCCTGCCGTGGCTGGCGCGCAAGCTGGAACTGGGCGATACGGACGAGGGCGCGGCCGACCTCGGGATCGAGTCGGCGCCGCTGGAGAAGCTCCGCGGCCACCTGCTGTCCTTCGCGATACCCCCCGCCTCGCGCATGCACGGCGTGGAGGTGAGCGAGCTGCGGCTGCCGGCCGGGGCGTCGGTGACCCTGGTGGTCCGGGACGCGAAGAGCTTCGTACCGGCGCCGTCCACGGTGCTGCGGCGCGGAGACGAGCTGCTGGTGGTGGCCACCGATCCGGTACGCGACGCGGCGGAGGCCCGGCTGCGGGCGGTGGCGCAGGGCGGCAAGCTGGCCGGCTGGCTGGGGACGGGTGGCGGAGCGTCACTGTGACGCGGCTCCGTCCGTCGCCGAGCGTGACGGAATTGCGCATTTCGGCGACGCCCGCGCGTTTGAGTGACGTTCTAATTCGGCCAATTTCGGTGGCGTCTGACCTTCTTTACGCCCTTTTCTGCGGGGGTGGAATGCGACACTCCAGTTAATCGCAGGTGAAGACACGAGTTGTCACCGCAATCACAGGACGTGGTACACGATCCCCCTGTACGATGAAGGCACACCAGATCGAACCAACTCTGCCTGACGCAGAGCTGGCGCGACCGCAAAGCGGCCGTGGCATCCCCGCAGTGGGCGCCCAGGTATCACTCGGTTCTGCGCAAGAGGACAGCTCTCGGGGCTCCCACATGTACGGGTGCGGCCGCTCACAAAGCGGCCCGCCGTCCGCAGACGGGGACGCTCTACCAGGCAGCGGAAAGGCCAGGCCGTGACATCCGCGGTCACGACCGACAAGTCCGCCACGTCCACCCGGCCCGGCTACGGGCAGCTGCTGCGCACGCCCGGCGCCCCCGGCTTCGTCCTCCCCGGCTTCGCCGCCCGGCTGCCGTTCGGCATGCTCACCATCAGCATCCTGCTGCTCGTCCAGCACGCCAGCGGCTCCTACGGTGACGCCGGCATCGTCGCCGCCGTCACCGGCGTCTCCATGGCCCTCTTCGCCCCGGTCATGGGCAAGCTCACCGACCGCCGCGGCCAGAGCGCCGTCCTCGTACCGGGCGTCCTCGTCCACGCCGCCGCGGTCTGCGCCCTGACCGCACTGGCCCTCCTCGGCGCCCCGCTGTGGGCGCTCGCGCTGGCCGCCGTCCCGGCCGGCGCGTCCGTTCCGCAGGTCGGGCCCATGGTCCGGTCCCGCTGGGCGGCCAAGCTGGAGGGCTCGCCGCTGCTGCCGACCGCGGCCGCGTTCGAGTCCGTCACCGACGAGTTCACCTTCGTCGTCGGCCCCGTCCTCGCCACCGCCCTGTGCACCGGCGTACACCCGGCGGCCGGCCTGGCCACCGAGGCGGCCCTGACCCTGCTCGGCGGCCTCTTCTTCGCCGCGCAGCGCTCCAGCGAGCCGAAGGCCGCCCCGGTCCTGGCCGGCGACGAGAAGCACGCCTCCGCGCTGTCCTTCCCCGGCCTGCGCGTCCTGATCGTGGCCTTCATCGGCATCGGCGCCGTGTTCGGCGGCATGCAGGTCTCCCTCGCCGCCTTCTCCAACGAGATCGGCAACCCGGGCGCCAACGGCCTGCTCTACGGCATCTTCGCCGCCGGCAACATGACCGCCGGCATCGCCATGGGCGCCATCGCCTGGAAGATCGGTCCGCGCCGCCGCCTGATCACGGGCTACGTCGGCCTCACCGCCGCCGCGTCCGTCCTGTGGGCCGCCCACTCGATGCTCCTGCTGGGCGCGCTCGGCCTGGTCGTCGGCCTGTGCATCGCCCCCGCCCTGATCACCGGCTACACCATGATCGAGCAGCTGATCCCGGCCGCCTCGCGCACCGAGGCGTTCACCTGGCTGACCGGCGCGGTCGCCTTCGGGCAGGCCGCCGCCGTCACCCTGGCCGGCCGGCTCACGGACGCGCACGGGTCCTCGTACGGCTTCCTCGTGCCGCTGGCGGCCACGGCGCTCGCGCTTATCACCCTGTTGGCCCTGCGGGCGAAGCTGACCCCGCCGGCCCCGAGCCGGATCGTGCACGCGTCCGCCCAGGCGGCCGCGCCGAAGCCCGTCGAGGCCACCCTTAACGGGGTGAACGAGCGTGGCATCGGTCACCGCCAGCCTGTGACGGTGGACTGATCCGCCGGAATACGTCACCATGGAGCGTCGTTAGCACTCATCGAGTCAGAGTGCCAGGAGGAAATTCGTGCCGACCTACCAGTACCAGTGCACCGAGTGCGGTGAGGGCCTTGAGGCCGTGCAGAAGTTCACCGATGACGCACTGACCGTGTGCCCGAACTGCGACGGACGCCTGAAGAAGGTGTTCTCCGCCGTCGGCATCGTCTTCAAGGGTTCCGGTTTCTACCGGAACGACAGCCGTGGCGCCTCGTCGAGCAGCACGCCTGCCACGAAGCCGACGTCGTCGTCCTCGACGTCGACCGCCGCCGCGCCTGCCGCCGCGTCCTCCTCGACGTCGTCGTCCGGTACGGGTGGCAGCGCGGGCTCCAGCTCGACGTCCGCCGCCTGATCCGTACCCGCCGTACGTCTTCCTTTTTCCGTAAGGCCCCGCACGCCCTCCTGGGCCGCGGGGCCTTGCGCGTGCCCGGTTAGGGTGGCGCCATGGTGAACGCAGAGATCGGTGTCATCGGCGGCTCGGGCTTCTACTCCTTCCTGGAGGACGTCTCCGAGGTCCGGGTGGAGACGCCGTACGGGCCCCCGAGCGACTCCCTGTACGTGGGCGAGCTGGCCGGGCGCCAGATCGCCTTCCTGCCGCGGCACGGGCGCAGCCACACCGTGCCGCCGCACAAGATCAATTACCGGGCGAACCTGTGGGCGCTGCGCTCGGTCGGCGTGCGCCAGGTGCTGGGGCCGTGCGCGGTGGGCGGTCTGCGGGCCGAGTACGGGCCGGGGACGCTGCTGGTGCCGGACCAGCTGGTCGACCGTACGAAGACCCGAGCCCAGACCTACTTCGACGGCGAGCCGCTGCCGGACGGCACCGTTCCGAACGTCGTGCACACCACCTTCGCCGATCCGTACTGCCCCGTCGGGCGCTCTGTGGCGCTCGAAGCGGCGCGGGGTCGGGGCTGGGAGCCGGTGGACGGCGGCACGATGGTCGTCGTGGAAGGGCCCCGGTTCTCCACGCGGGCCGAGTCGCGGTGGCACGCGGCTGCGGGCTGGTCGGTGGTCGGCATGACGGGGCACCCGGAGGCGGTCCTGGCGCGCGAGCTGGGCCTCTGTTACACCTCGATGGCCCTGGTCACCGACCTGGACGCGGGCGCCGAGACGGGCGAGGGCGTCTCCCACACCGAGGTGCTGAAGGTCTTCGGCGAGAACGTGGGCCGACTCCGCGAGGTCCTCTTCGACGCCGTCGCGGCCCTTCCGCCGACGGAGTCGCGCGACTGCCTGTGCACGCACGCCCACGACGGCTGGGACCTCGGCATCGAACTGCCGTAGCCGGGCGCGGGCGCGGGCCGTGGGCGGTCGCCGTTCATGGCGGCGTTCGTGGCGCCGTACTCGTCGATGGGCCAGCGGGGCGACGGCCGCTTCCCCGAACCGCACCGGTGTTCACGCACTCCCGGTGTCCCACGCGAGGGTGACGGAGTTGTCCACAGGCTGGGGACCGTCCACAGGTTCGAGCACGATCCGGCCGGGCGGCGGATGGTGAAGGGTGTCCGGGCGCTGGGCCCGGACACCGGAACTCGACCCGTTCGGCGGTGCTCACCATGTCCAGGAACTCCTCCCGCACGCCCCGTACGCCCTCCTCCCCCGTCTCCCCGCCTTCCTCTCCGTGCCCTCCCGTGCACACCGTCCCCTCCTTCCCGCCGGTGCGCGTGGGGCGGGCCGGTGGCCGGCTGCGCCGTGCGGTGCGCCGCAGGAGGCGAGTCACGGCGGCCGGGCTGGCCGTGGTGGCGGCCGCCCTGGCGGTGGGCGGTACGGAGGCCCGCGCCTCCCGCGTCACGGCCGCGCCCGCGGTGAAGCCGGCGCCGGCGGCCGTGCGCATGGTGTCGGCGCCCGTACGCATCGCGGACGCGGCGACGGTGCGCCTGCTGCACCCCGGCGACCGGGTGGACGTGGTCGCCGCCGAGCGCACCGGACCGCCCCATGTGGTGGCGGAGGGCGCTCGTGTCGCCGACGTGCCCGAGCCGGACACCGGCAAGGGCGTCGTGGACGGCGGTGCGCTGGTGGTGCTGTCCGTTCCCCGGGAGACCGCGCGGGCCCTGGTGGGGGCGGGCGCGGCGGCGCGGCTGGCGGTGACGTTGTGCTGATTCGCACACGCGCTCAGTCGAACCACCTTGAGGTGGGCACCGATTGGACACGCCGGTCCCAAACTGCCGTAGTTTTCGAAACCGTTGGCTCCGTGTCCGGCAGTTCCAAAGAAAGGCTCAATGGTGAGCAAGAAGAAGGAGAGCGTCCTGGCGGGCTTCAAGGCCTTCCTGATGCGCGGCAACGTGGTCGACCTGGCGGTGGCCGTGGTGATCGGCGCCGCGTTCACGAACATCGTGAACTCGATCGTGAAGGGGATCATCAGCCCGCTCGTGGGCGCCATCGGCACGAAAAGCCTGGATGTCTACACCTCGTGTCTGAAGACACCCTGTGGGGTCGACGCGAAGGGCGAGCCGACCGGCGTCCAAATCCTGTGGGGGTCCGTCCTCAACGCCACGCTGACCTTCCTGATCACCGCGGCGGTCGTCTACTTCCTGATGGTCCTGCCCATGGCGAAGTACCTCGCCCGGCAGGAGGCGCGCCGCAGGGCCAAGGAAGGCGTGCAGGAGACCATGGAGATCACCGAGCTGGAGGTCCTCAAGGAGATCCGCGACGCCCTGGTGGCGCAGCGGGGTCCGAACGGCGGCAGCGGCGCGGCTCCGGGGTCGCGCGACGCGTTCTGAGCGGTCCGCGGGATCAGATGTGGTGCGGGGGCTTCTCGTCGAGGAAGCGGGCCAGGTCGGCCGCGCTGCCGCCGGCGGCCGGCCGCTCGCCCCAGCCCCGGTCGGTGTCGTCCGAGGACTGCTGGTCCAGCGGGTCGTCGAAGACCAGCTTGGGCTTGGGCCTCGGCGGCGGGCTCGGGGTCGCGGCAGGGTCGGGGGCGGCGGGGGTGCTCATGCTTCCAGGGTACGGCCGCCCCCTCCGCCCCCTCGGGTCAGCTGGGGGCTTGCGCGCCCTTGCGCGCGTAGAACCACCAGCACACGCGAGGCAGGTCGCGTAGAAGCCGATGAAGAGCCACAGCGCGCTGGTCACGGCCATGGCCGCGAACATGGCCGGGATGAAGAAGAAGCCGTAGGCGGCGATGGCGGACGAGAAGCCCTTTGCACGCCCTTTGATCGATCCGTTGCGGCCGCGTTGGTCCCGAGGTGACGCCCGAAAGCCCCGCTGCCTGGCCGCCGACGCCCCGCCCACCCCCTGTGACCTGCGTGTTCGGCCGGGCCGAAAGCCCTTCCCCTGCTTGTGAAAACTTGCACAAGAATCTCCGCGCGCGCCTGGTTCGTGACGCGCACGGGCCCTGATGTGCTGTGCGGTATGACGTACGTACCGATGACCGCCCGCAGCCGCGACGAGCCCCACCGTGCGGCGACCTCGCTGGAGCTGTTCTTCGACCTCTGTTTCGTCGTCGCGATCGCCCAGGCCGGTCAGCGCCTGGTGCACGCGCTGGCGGAGGGCCATCCAGGGGCGGGGGTGACCGGCTACTTGTTCGTCTTCTTCGGGGTGTGGTGGGCGTGGATGAACTTCACCTGGTTCGCCTCCGCCTACGACTGCGACGACGTGCCGTACCGCATCGCGACACTCGTCCAGATCGCCGGCGTCCTCGTGTACGCGGCGGGCGTGAGCCGCGCCTTCGACCAGAACGACTGGACAGTGGCCGTCATCGGCTACCTGATCATGCGCGTGGCGCTGACCGCGCAGTGGCTGCGGGCAGCGGCCGGGGAGAGCGGTGAGGCCCGTACGGCGGCGCTGACGTACGCGGCGGGGCTGGTGATCTGCCAGGCCGGCTGGGTGGGCCTGCTGTTCGCCCCGGACGACCTCAAACGCTGGCTGTTCCTCGTCCTGGTGGCCGCCGAGCTGCTGGTGCCGGTGATCGCGGAGCGCGGGCACCAGACGCCGTGGCACCCGCACCACATCGTGGAGCGGTACGGCCTGTTCACCATCATCGTGCTCGGCGAGACCATCGCCGCGAGCACGGTGGCCGTCAAGTCGGCGCTGGACGAGCACGAGGCGCTGGGCGAGCTGCTGCCCATCGCCGCCGGCGGGCTGCTGATCGTGTTCGCCGCGTGGTGGATCTACTTCGCGGTGCCGATGCACGAGCGCCTGAACTCCAACCGGGAGGCCATTCCGTGGGGTTACGGCCACCTGCCGATCTTCGCCTCGGGGGCGGCGATCGGCGCCGGCATCGAGGTCGCGGTGGAGCACGCGGTCGGCAAGGCCCACATCTCGCAGCTGGCCGCGAACGCCTCCGTCACCATCCCGGCCGCGTCGTTCCTGCTGATGGTGTGGCTGCTGCACTCGCGCCACTTCAAACGCGGCCCGGCCCAGCAGCTGGTGCTGCCGCTGTCCGCCGTGGCGATCCTCGCCTGTTCGTGGACGGGTGCGTACGCGGTGCTCTACGCGGGCCTCGTCGCGACGGCCGCCGTGGCGGCGGGCCTGACCCTCGCGGTCCGGGACCCGGCCCACGCCACCGTCGGCGCTGCCTGAGCCCGAGGAACCAGGGGCCCCGGCCCCGGCCCCCGGCGACGGGCGGCCGTCACCCCGGCGCCCCCGCAGCCGTTCTGCAGCACAGCGCACGGCGCGCGACGCTGACAGGAAGAGATGACCCCCATGACGATCCCCCCGCAGCGGCACGGCAGCGCGGACGGCGGCCCCGGCGCGGAACTGGCCGAGCCGGGCTTCTGGCAGCTCCCGCCGGACCGCCGCCTCGCCGCGTTCGCCCGGCTGCGCGCCCTGCCCTCGCCGGTGTTCGTCCCCGAGGGCGCGGGCCACTGGGCCCTCGTACGGCACGCCGACGTGCAGGAGGCCAGCCGGCTGCCCAAGGTGTTCGCCAGCGCGCCCGGCGTCACGACGCCCGAGCCGGCCCGGTGGGTGCGGGCGCTGTTCGGGGACTCGATGGTCAACCTCGACGGACCGGACCACGCGCGGTTGCGCAAGATCGTGCAGCGGGCGTTCACGCCCCGGCTGCTGGCGGCGGCCGAGGAGGACATCCACGCGGTCGCGGCCCGGATCGTGGACGAGATGCTGGAGCGGCGGCCGGACGAGTTCGTCTCGGCGGTGGCCTCCCGGCTGCCCCTGGAGGTCATCTGCAACATGATGGGCATCCCGGAGCGCTACCGGGCGGAGATCGCCGACCGGGTCGACCACGCCTCCGAGCACATCGGCGTGGAGCGCGGCCTGGCGTCCCGGCTGCGGATGCCCGGGCGCGGGCTGCGGGCGCTGGCCCGGATGCAGCGCATGGTCGCGGGCATCGGACGGGAGCGGCGCAAGAACCCCACCGACGACCTGATCTCGGCGCTGGTCTGCGCGAACGTCGACGGCCAGGCCCTCGGCGCTCGGCAACTGGGGTCGTTCTTCAGCCTCTTGATGGTCGCCGGCGTCGAGACCACCCGTAACGCCATCACCCACGGGCTGACGCTGCTGACCGACTTTCCCGGCCAGCGCGACCTGTTGCTGTCGGACTTCGAGAAGTACGCGGACGGCGCGGTGGACGAGATGATCCGGCACTCGACGCCGATCATCCAGTTCCGCCGTACGGTGGCGGCCGAACACACCCTCGGCGGGCGCGTGTTCCATCCGGGCGAGAAAGTGGTGCTGTACTACGCGTCCGCCAACCGGGACGAGACGGTCTTCCCCGACCCCGACGCCTTCGACATCACCCGCTCCCCCAATCCGCACCTGGGGTTCGGGGGCGGCGGTCCGCACTTCTGCCTGGGCGCGCACCTGGCCCGGGTGGAGATGAAGGCGCTGTTCCGCGAGCTGCTGACGCGGCCGGTGGGACTGCGCGCGGTGGGCCTGCCCGATCTGGCGGGCTCCAGCTTCGACAACCGGGTGCGCTCGCTCCGCTTCGCCTTCGAACGCCCCTGACCGGACACCGTGGGCGAGCCGGAGGCGGGCCGGGGGGGAACCGGCCACCGGGCAGGCTGGGAGCCCGGCGGCCGGAGAGCGGCGGCCCGCCGCCGCCCTAGCTCTGCAGGCTCTGCACGGTCAGGACGCAGTGGGCGCTGCTGGTGAGGACTTCCTCGTCGCCCGCGAAGCCCTGGAGGATCTCGGGGGTGACCGGCTTGCCGGGAACGGCCTCGGGCCAGGCGCGCGTGGCGAACAGGAAGTACGCCTGCCCGCTCTCATGGGCGGCGGCGACCCACTCGTCCGGGGCGGTGCAGGTGGCGTTCAGACCGGGAAGGGTCAGCGCGACCTGGTTGCCCGCGAGGACGATCTGTACCGCGAAGGTGCGCGGGCTGCGGGTGCCGTCCATGACCACGTCGCCGATCGGCAGGCCGATCTCCTCCAGCAAGCCGCGCGCGGCCTTCTCGCCGGCCTCGCGGCCCTGCGGGCCGTCGCCGAGCGTGTAGGCGAGGAGATACGGGATGTCGTGACCTTCGGAGGGGTCACCGATCCAGGCGAGCACGGAAAGGGTGCCGAGCTGGGTCCGGTCGATTTCGGCTTGCGTAGAAGTCATGCGCCGCACCTTAGCCGTCCGCCGCCGGGCCCTTTCACGGTCTTTCACCCGGGCGGGCTATACGGTCCGGAAACCCCCTCCGGAATTCGCCCACGTGTTCGCCTACGGGTATTGCGACCTCACCCCGAACGCGCATTACGGGCTTTCGAACACCACTCCCCGACCCGCCCGCTCACCGACGCCGGGTAATCGAAGACGAACGGTTTGCCGGTGGCCGGCCCACCGGCCCGCACCCCCGGGCGGCGCTTCCCGGCGCCGCCGTACGCCCCCCGCCCCCGAGGAGCCGGTACGAGGCCCCGCCGGCGTTGACGGACAGCGCCGGGGCGGGGCCCGCCCAGGCGGCCGCCGCGCGCTCTGGCACCCGTACGGAGTCACCCGCACGGGCGGCCTTCCCGGCGGGCCCCTTCGGGAGGGACGAGCGCGGTGCGGGGAGGGATCGCGGCCGGTCTCACGCGCCCGGGCGGGGAATTGCGTCCACCGACACGAGTATGCGGCGCGTCTGCGGCGCCGGCTGCCAGCACAATGCGTTCCGGCGGAATCCCGTCACCCACGCGCACCTGGAGGAAGAAATGCGTACGCCCGCCCGCCGAATTGCCCTCGCGGCCTTCTCCGCACTGGCCGCCGCCACCCTGTTCACCGCCCCCGCCGCGGCGACGGTTTTCCACCAGCACATTTCCCTCCGGCCGCACGCCGACATCGACCGGGACGGAACGATCACTCTTTCCGGCACCTACAGCTGCGAGGCCCCGTCACCCAGGGGGGCGGTTCAGGTGAAGGTGACGGTCGTGCAGGACCGCTTCCACCTCGGCCTCGGCGCGGGCGACGCCCGCTGCGACGGCCGGGAGCACCGGTGGGAGGCGCGCGGCGCGATGCGGCTGGCCCCGGGAATCCACGAGGGGCGGGCACGGGCGACCGCCGAGCTCCAGGAGGTCCACTTCGGCGGCGGGCTGATGCCGAAGGCGATCGACGTGGTCGCCGCGGACGAGCGGGACATCCGGGTGGCCTACCGGCGCTGAGGCGGCCGGCCGCCCCTCTGCCGGATCCCGCCCCGCCCGCCCGCGGACCCGGTAGCCGCCGCTGCCGGGCTGCGGGCGGGCGGGCGGGGCGGGTCGATTCCGGGTCCGTCCGTGCCCGGCCCGGACCGGGCCCGCTGGGCACCGCGCCTTACCGTCAGGGGCAGTCGGGCGCGACGCCCGTCATCGACATGAACGCGACACTCCGGCAGCCGGTGTCCGCGTGCGGCCGCTCGGTCGTCCAGTCGATGGCCTTCGGCACCCCGGCCGCCAACAGCAGCACCGCCAGAATGCCCGTGACCGCCCCCCGGCTCAGGCGACGCACGGCACGACCCTCGTCGCGGCGGTGCCGGTCGCTGCGGTCGCGGTCGTCGCGGTGCCCGTCGTCCCGAACGCGGACCCGGCGGACGCGTACCCGGCCCTCTCGAACCCGCTCACCGCACACCCCGCCGACGCGCCCCCGCCGGCGCGCCCCTCATCAAAACCTTCCGTCGCATGGCCGCATCATCACCCCACACCCCCCACCCCACAACCCGGAGCGACCGTCAGGTCACGCCGCGTCACGCGGAGTGGCGGCGTCCACGGCGAACTCGCACCACACGGCCTTCCCGTCACCCCGCGACTCCACCCCCCAGTGCGTGGCCAGGGCGTCGACAAGCAGCAGCCCGCGCCCCGTGGTGGCCGCCTCGCCCGGGGTGCGCCGCCGCGGCCAGACGCTGGAACGGTCCTTCACCCACAGCCGGAGCCGCCGTACGGGCTCGGGCAGCACCTCCATGGTCAGCACGGCCCCGCCGTCGGTGTGCAGCAGGGCGTTGACCAGCAACTCCCCCGCCGCCAGCTCGACGTCGTCGGCGAGTTCGGCCATGCCCCAGTCGCGCAGGGCCTGCCGCAGCGCGTAGCGCGCCTCGGAGAGGCCTTCCGGGTCGGCCTGGTGGATGTACTGGTGGATGCGCGGCGCGCGCTGGGTACCGGGGTCCGGGGCGCGCCGCAGGACGAGCAGGGCCACGTCGTCGCCGGAGCCCCAGCGTTCCCACAGCCGGTCGGAGAGGTGGTCGGCGAGCGCCCCGGCCTCCTGGGGACCGCCGCGCACGGCGTGGGCGAGGGCGTCCATGCCCTGGGTGATGGCGGTGCCGGGTTCCTCGACGAGCCCGTCGGTGCACAGGACGAGCGTTTCGCCGGGCACCAGGTCGAGGCGGGTCTCGGGGAACTCCTCGTATCCGAAGACGGTGGCGAGCCCGAGGGGCAGGCCGCCGCGCACGTTGGGCCAGCCGGTACGCCCGTCCGTGTGCCGGATGAGCGGGCCGAGGTGGCCCGCGCGGGCCGCCCGTACGCCTCCGGTCTCCAGGTCCACCTGCGCGTACATGCAGGTGGCGAAGCGTTCGGTGTCGAGTTCGGCGAGGAAGCGGGAGGCCCGGGCGAGGACCGTGGACGGCGAGTGCCCCTCGCCCGCGTAGGCGCGCAGGGCGATGCGCAGCTGGCCCATGATGGCGGCGGCGTGCGTGTCGTGGCCCTGGACGTCGCCGACGACGATCCCGACGCGGTCGCGGGGCAGGGCGATGACGTCGTACCAGTCCCCGCCGACCTCCCGTCCGCTCCAGGCGGAGTGGTAGCGCACGGCGATCTCGCCGCCGGTGATCTCGGGGATGCGGCGCGGCAGCATGGCGGCCTGGAGGCCGGTGGCGAACTCGCGTTCCTGGTCGAACAGGAGGGCCCGCTGGAGGGACTGGGCGACGATGCCGGCCAGGCCGAGGCACAGGTTCTGTTCCTCGGGGCTGAACTCGGTGCGCCGCCGGTAGAAGAGCACGAGTCCGCCGATGGCCTTGGCCTGGGCGATGAGGGGGAGGTAGGCGGCCGCGTCGTAGCGGATGCGGTTCAGGTAGTCGGCGAGCAGCGGGAACTCTTCGGCGAGCGCGGCCAGGGAGGTGGCGAAACGTGCCTTCCTGGTGAGGACGGCCTGCGACAGCGGCAGCGATCCGTCCAGCCGGGTGAACTTGCGCTCGCTGAGGATCTCCAGCGACTCCCCGCTGAGCGCGATGATCTTGATCGCGCCGTTCTCCACGAGGCTCAGCGCGAGCCCGTCGGCGCCGAGCCGTTCCAGGGCGCCGGCGCCGGTGAGGGCGGCGGTCACGTCGTCGACGGTCACCGCCCGCGACAGGGCCTCGGTGGTGCGCTGCACGATGGCGGCCTGCTGGGCGCGGGCCGTCTCCAGTTTCCGCAGCACGGTGGCGTGGGCCAGTTCGGCGGTCGCGTCGCGGACGATCCCGACGATGCGGCGCGGCCGGCCGTCGGGGTCGCACAGCACCCGGCCCTGGGTGTGCGTCCACTGGTCGCGGCCGTCGCGCCGGCGCACCGTGAAGTAGGCGCCGTACGTCTCCTCGCCGCTCTCCAGCACGGCGACCGCGGTGGCCGAGAGGCGGGCCGCGTCGTCGGCGGGGATGCGCAGGCCGAGGCCTTCGGGGGTGTCGTCGAACTCGGCCGGCTCCAGGTCGAAGACGGTCAGTCCGGCCTCGTCGAGCAGGAGGGTGCCGCTGTCGAGGTCCCACTCGAAGCTGCCCATGCCGTTGAGCGCGAGCCGCTCACCGGGTCCCGTCAGGGGGCCGGGGGCGCCCCGCCCGGGTCTGTCGCGCTCCGCCGCTGCCACGAGAACACACCACCTAACGGCCGGGCCAGCACGGCTGGGAGATGAGCCGCTCCCACTCCTCGTCAGGATGCCCCGGAAGGGTGCGTCCGGCCTCCCGCCAGCGCTTGACGAGGGAGAGGTAGATGGCGGCCGGGTCGCGGGGGGTGAAGGCCCCGGCGGGCTGCCGGGGTGAGTACGGGGTGCCGGCGTACGGTGCGCCGCCGTACGGGGGAGGGTCGGCGTACGACGTGCCGGCGTACGGGGGTGGGCCGCCGTACGATGTGCCGCCGTACGGGGGTGGGCCGGCGGCCGCCGCTCCGGCGGCGCCCTGCTCCCCGCGGCTGGCGGGGATGCGCACCCAGCCACGGCCGCCCTGTGCTCGCTCCGCGCCCATCGCGGACCCCTCTCAGGTGGATCTCAGCGGAGATACGTCGTCGGTGGTGCCGGTCGGCGAGCCCCGGGCCGCCGGGGCGGGCCAGGACTCCCTCCACCAGTCTCCCCGCCGGGGCCCCCGCGCCGCGTACGAATCGCATGGAAGGTCCGAACGAGGGAGCGGCCCCGGCCCCGCCACGCACGAACAGCGCGGTCCGGCCCGGTCCGGGGCGGCCCGCCCAGCCACCAACCGAAGGGCGGCACAGCCACCAGCCGCCGGACCGGCCAGCCGGGCGCTCCCCCGGGGCACACAACGGCGGACGGCCCCCCGGCACCGCAAGTCCGACGGGACACCACCCGACTCCGAGCACCCACCGGGGGGGCACCCGGGCAGCGCGGACGCCCACGCCCATAACCCATCCCGCGCTCCCCCACGGCGCAACGCCTCCGGGGCGGTACGCCCGGCGGCGAGGACGGCGGTCGCTACTGCACGAAGCCGGCCCCGGCGGTCGCCGTACGCCGTCCTCGGAGAAACCAGCGTCCGTACACAACACCGTGCCGGGCGGTGGCGGCGGCTGCTGTACGAAGCCGGCCGGTCGGGTCTCCGTACGCCGTCCGGTAACCGGCCCCCGTACGCGACACCGTGCCCGGCGGCCGGCGGAAGGGGCTCCGGTTACGCGCGTGCGGGCCGGCGCGCCCGCGCGCCGGGGGTCACCGGGTCAGGAGTTCGTCCGGCTCCGCCGGGGTCTCCGGTGGGAGCGGGCGGGCCGGTGGCTCGCCGGCGCGCTGGCGCGGGGCCCACGCGGCGCGGGCCGTACGCCGGCCCTGCCCGGGTACGCCGCGCAACGCGCGGGCCCCCTTGTCGAGGCCGCGTCCCAGGAAGGCCCCGATCATCGCGAGGAACGGCCCGAGGTCATCGGCGGCGAACCAGGCCGCCTCCACCCTCACCGGCCGCGGCACACCGACGCGCCGCCCGCCCCCGAGCCCCGTGAGGCTGTCCGGGGTACGCCGCCCGCCCCCAGGCCGCCACCCCGAGGCACCGGGGGCCGCCGACGGCACGACCGGCGCACCCGGGCCGCCCCGCAGATCCGCAGCCACACCCGCACCCCCCGGGCCCGACTCCCCCGGTACGGAATCCTCCGCGCGGCCCGACACCACCGGGTCGGGACGCACCGGCGGGGAGCCCGTCCGCCCGGAGTCCGCCGTACGGGGCTCCGCCAGGCCCGGGCAGGTCGGCGCCGGTTCCGGGCGCCGGCTGGCCGGCAGGGCGGGCAGCGCGTCTCCGACGTCCCCTGCCCAGGACGACGGCGGCCCCGCAGAGCCCGGTGGGGTCAGGGTCGGGTCTGCGGCCGAACCGGCCCGGACCTCGCCCCCGGCCGGGCCGGCCGAACCAGACCCGCCCCCGCCCCCCGCCGCGACGGGCGAGCCGGAGCGAACCGG
>NZ_JBVJLO010000009.1:0-109217 GCF_055584685.1 Streptomyces sp. NPDC102258 | reverse complement strand
CCGGTCGTGTCGGGTGTGCCTGACCGGCTCCCGTCCTCCGCCGGAACAGCCGAACCAGACCCGCCCCCGCCCCCCGCCGCGACGGGCGAGCCGGAGCGAACCGGTGCCCCGGTCGTGTCGGGTGTGCCTGACCGGCTCCCGTCCTCCGCCGGAACAGCCGAACCGGGCCGGACCTCTCCCCCGGCCGGGACAACCGGACCGGGCCGGCTCCCGTCCCCCGCGCGGCCGGCCGGACCGGACCGGCCCCCACCCCCCGCCTGGGCGGGCAGGCCCGGACCAGCCGACGCCGCCGCCCCCCGACCCCTCATCGGCCGCGGCCGGGTCGGGGGGCGGGTGGCCGCGAGGAGGGCGTAGTTCTCCGCCACGAACACGCGGCCCGGGCCGCCCGTCGGCGCCGGGACCCGTTGCCCCGTCAGGTCCAGGTACATGGCCCGGACCACGTCCAGCCCGCCGTCGTCGGTGAACAGCCGGAACTGCGCCCCGGGCCGCGGGTTGAAGTCCACCAGCCGGAACGTGCCCCGCTCGTCGCGGCGGAAGTCGAGGTCCAGGATCCCCTGGTAGCCCAGCCGCGCCGCGAGCCGCAGCCCCGCCTCCTCCACCGCCGCGTCCGGCACCCACCGCCCCACCGCCGTCAGCCCCGTCCGCACCGGCCAGGACAGCTCCTTGCGGCCCGACCCGGCGAGCAGCGGACGGCCGCCCGGCCCGAACGCCCCGTGGAAGAACCAGTCGGTGTCCGGCCCGGCGGGCAGGAACCGCTGGAGCAGCAGCCGGCTCCCCGCCTCGGCGGAGCGTTCGTACAGCCGCCGCGCCTCGGCGGCGGTGTGTACGAGCGTGGTGCTGCGCAGCCCCGCGCCGGCCGGCAGCAGCCACGGCCGGCTCCACTTCGCCACCACCGGCAGGCCCAGCCGGCGGGCCGCCTGCGCCGCCTCGGCGCCGCCCGCCGGGATCGCGGTCTCCGGGTGCGGGATGTCCCAGCGCGCGCACAGCCGCGACAGTTCCGCCTTGTCGGCCACCCGCGCGGGCAGGTCGTCCGGCTGATGGGGAATCCGGAAACGGTCCGTCAGCAGCGGGGCCGCGCGCGACACCGCGATGGCGCTGAGGTCGTCCATGGCGATGAGCACGGCCGGCCGCCCGATCCGCTCGGACACCCGGGCCAGGCACGTCCCCAGCACCTCGGGCGCCTCGGGGTCGAGCCCTCCCGCCGGCCCGGGGTGCACGGCCCGCAGGTACCGCGAACGCCGCACGGGACCCCCGCCCGCCTCGACGACGGCATGGACCTCCACGCCGCCCCGCCCAAGGGATCTGACGGCGCCGAGGGTTCCGTGGTGGAACGGATTGCGGTCGAGTCTCAGCAGGACGGCGGGCACATGGCTGGCGAACGCGTGCATCGAAACGGTGTCTTTCACCTAGTCGGACCAAGCGGGGATGATGCGCAGCTGCGAATGGCCTACGCAAAGGCCATCGGGCAGGCCATTAGTCAGATGTGATGTCTAACGTCGTTGGCAAGCACACCGGTTCAGGAAAGCTCGGGAGACGCCATGCCCAGACCAAGCCGCCGACTGGCGAGCACCTGCATCGGTACGGTCACGGCCGGGCTGCTCGCCTCCGGCGCCGCCCTCGCGGCACCGCAGGAGGAACCCAAGGGCTCCGACATCGCCATGGGTGCCTATCTCGACTACGGGCCTTCCGGGGTCGCCCGGATCTCTTCCCTGTCGCGCTGGCTGGGCGGCAGGGAGATCCGGGTCGGGCACACGTATCTGCCCGGTGACCAGTGGGCCGGCATCGAGGGGAACGTGTCGTTCCTCAGGGACTGGGCGCGGTGGCGCCAGGAGCGGCCGGACCGGATGTTCGTCCTCAACGTGCCCATGCAGGCCCGTAACGAGGACCGGCTGCCGGACCGTGAGGTGGCCCGGCTGATCAGGGCGGGCGCGCGCGGCGAGTACGACGAGCACTTCACGCGGCTGGCCGAGCGGCTGGTGTCGCTGGGCGTGCCGGACACGGTGGTCGTACTGGGCTGGGAGATGAACGGCACCACGTACACGCACCGCTGCGGGCCCGACCCGGCGAACTGGAAGGCGTACTGGAAGCGCGCCGTCGCGGCGATGCGGTCGGTGCCCGGGCAGCGGTTCAGCTTCGACTTCGCCCCGAACCGGGGGACCGACGCGATCGGCTGGACCGAGTGCTACCCGGGTGACGACGTCGTCGACGTCATCGGCATGGACTCGTACGACCAGGGCCCGGGCCGGACCTTCGATGACCAGGTCACCCAGCCGTACGGGCTCCGGCAGCATGTCGACTTCGCGAAGGCACACGGCAAGCGGGTCTCGTACCCGGAGTGGGGGCTGTTCCGCAACGGGGACAACCCGGAGTACGTGCGGCGCATGCTGGCGTGGATCGAGCAGCACAGGCCGCTCTACCACACCATCACCGACTACTGTCCGCACGGCGTCTGGCAGTGCAAGCAGAACCCGCGGTCCTCGAAGGTCTTCCGCGACGCGCTGACCCCGCCGCGGGTGCCGGTCGAGCCGACTCCCCCCGTGGCCCCTACCCCGGTGATCCCGACGCCGGTCGTGCCGACCCCGGTGATCCCCACGCCGGTCGTACCCACCCCGGTCGCCCCCACCCCCCAGGTCACGCCCACCCCGCAGGTCACGCCGAGCCCCGAGGCGCCGAGCCCCGAGGCCCCGGCGCCCAGCCCCACCCCCACGCCGAC
This sequence comes from Streptomyces sp. NPDC102258, assembly GCF_055584685.1. Classification (NCBI taxonomy): domain Bacteria; kingdom Bacillati; phylum Actinomycetota; class Actinomycetes; order Kitasatosporales; family Streptomycetaceae; genus Streptomyces; species Streptomyces sp. NPDC102258. The sequence continues at coordinate 106,504 of NZ_JBVJLO010000009.1, read as the reverse complement.
GCCCGAGGTCTCCGAGCCCCCGGTCACACCGACGCCGAAGCCCACCCCCACGCCCGTGCCCACGCCGACCCCCTCCCCCGTCCCCGGCATCACCATCCCGCCGGTGTTCCCGCCGGCCCCGTCCCCCGAGGTCACGGTCCCCGCGCCGGCCAGCCCCGTCGCCCCCACGCCGCTGCCCTCGCCCGTGCCGACGCCCGTGCCGACGCCCCCCGCGCCCCGGCCGCCGAACAACATCAAGCAGTGGTGCGTACCGCTCACCTTCGGCGAGTGGCTCTCCAAGCTCGTCGGCAACCAGGCGGTCTGCATCACGCTCGACTGGGGCAAGAACGGTTTCTGGCCCTTCTAGCTCCGGACGGGTCATCGCACCCGCAGCTCGTTGAGCCGCGCCCGCCAGTCCCGGGCGGCCGGCAGCGCCTCGCGCAGCGCGTCCACCGCCCGCTCGCGCCCCGTGACCTGCGACTCGTACAGCCGCAGCAGGGGCGCGAGCGCGCTGGTGGCCAGCAGGAAACGCTGGTTGACGACCGTCTCGGGCCGCCAGTGGTTCTTGTACGGTTCGCTGCCGCGCAGGAAGCTCACCACCGGCCGGCCCTCGGCGAGCGCCCGCCGGGCCTCGTGGCGCAGCAGCAGCGTCGCCACGTCCACCTTGCGCTCGCGCAGTTCGGGATCGGCGCCGTACAGGTAGCCGCCACTCAGCCCGGCGCAGAGCAGGGTGACGTTGGCGGCGACCACCTTCCCCTCCAGCCGGAACTCCGTCAGCCGGCCCTCCCCCGCGCGCACCATGCGCCGGGTGGCCCGGGTCAGGTGCTCGGCGAAGCGCGGCCGCAGGTGTTCGGGGGTGACCCCGCGGCCGCGCCACTGCTTCTCGTGCAGCCGCAGCAGGGTGCGCACGGCCTGCGGCACCTCGTCCTCGGTGACGTCGTGCTCCTCGATCCCGGCGGCGTCGGTCTTGCGCAGCTTGGCCCGTACCCGCTGGGCGCCGGAGGCGGGCATCCGTTTCACGAGCTCGTCGAAGGGCAGCGCGGGCAGCTCCATGCAGGTGGAGTCCGTCAGCCTGCTGGACACGCCCGGCCAGGCCTCGTACAGGGCCTCGGCGGCCGCGCCCGGCCGGACCTCGCGCAGGTCGACGACGGCGCCGCGGGCGGCCCGGTGCAGTCCGCGGGCCAGGGCGGGCACGACCTCGTCGGCGTGTCCGTCGGCGACGAGCACGTCGAAGTAGTCGGTGATCGGCCCGCCGAGCGGTACCAGCCGCGGCAGCGGCCGGTGTACGAGCATCAGCGCGGCGGCGCCGACCAGTTCCCCGGCGCGCCGCACCAGCAGGAGGCGCAGCCGGCGGTCCTTCCCGTACGACAGCCACCACGAGTGCAGCCAGGCGTGGCTCTGGAAGGGAGTGGCGGTGGGGCAGGCGCGGACGAGCCGGTTCCAGGGCTCCTCCAGCGCGGCGAACTGCCGGGGGTCGCGGCACATCGTCACCGTCAGGGCCCCGGTGGAGCCCTGTGTCATCGCACGGACTCCTTCTCCTTGGTCTCGGTCCCGGCGGCCTCGCCCTGGGCGGGCAGCGACGGGTACTCCTCGACGGCCGGCCGGGACCCGGCCTCCGGCTCGCCCGGCTCGCCCTGCTCCTGGGGGCGGCGCCGGCCGGGCCGGGCCAGCAGCCACAGCCCGCCGAGCAGACCGCCCGCGCACAGTCCGACGGCGCCGCTGACGGGGGCCGAGGGGGAGGCCGGTTCGGTGGGCGCGACGGCCTGGTTGAACAGGAGCAGCTGGACGCCGGTGTTCTTGGCGGCGTGGTTGCTGCTGAGGGAGAGCGCGTCGGCGACGGCGTTGGCGATGTCGGCGGCCTCGGTGGGGCTCTTGGACGTCCCGGTGATGGCGATCATCGGGGAATCGGGGGAGGTCTCGGTACGGACCTGGGTGCGCAGCCGGCCGGCGTCGACGCCGGCCCGGGGCTGGGCGTAGGCGAGGGTGGAGCTGCTGGTGGCGATCCGGCCGTAGGCCTGGGCGAAGCCGAGGGCGGTGGCGGGCTCGGTGGATTCGTTGGGGACGGCGACGACGTAGCTGGTGGCGGCGTACTCGGGGGCCTTGAGGACCCCGTACGCCGTGCCCGCGGCGAGCCCGAGGAGCGCGCAGGCGGGCAGCGGCCACCACGCGGGGGGCGGCAGCAGGCGGCGCCTGCGGCCCGAGCGGTGGGCGGACTTCTTCTGGTCGGCGGTGTCGGCCATGTGCGGTGCTCACTTCCTGGGTGGGGGGGGTCGTCCACCCCCGGCCGTTCCCCGGGCCGGGGGTGCGGGTGCGTAGCGGTGTGGGTGCTCAGCCGTCGGCCGGGGCCGGGGCAGCGACCGGGGCCAGGCCCGGACCGAGGTCGGCGGCCAGGCCTTGGCCCGGGCCGGCGGCCGGGTCGAGGCTCGGGCCGGTTTCGGCTGCCAGGCCGGGGCCCGGCTCCGGGTCGGCGGCCGGCTCCGGGGCCGGGACGGGGGCGGCGGCCCTCTCCGGGCCGACGGCCAGGCCCGAGGCCGGGTCGGCGGGCAGGTCGAGGCCCGGGCTCGGACTCGGACTCGGACTCGGGCCTGGGCCGGCGGCCGCATCCGGGCCCGGGTCGCCGACCGGATCCGGGACCGGGCCGGCGGCCGGGAGTCGCATGCCCGTCGCCCCCGCCGCGGGCAGCGCGAGGGCGTAGACGTCGAGGAGTTGGCGGGCCGTGCGGGTGATGTCGTAGCGGCGTACCACCGGTGGCGGCGGCAGGCGGCGCGCGCCCGCCTCCATCTGCCCGCGCAGGGCGGCGACCAGTTCCTCCGTGCCGGGCCCGATCCGCCGCGCCCCCGGCGCCTGCGCGGCGGGGAGGTCGTCGATGGCGGGGCAGGTCACGTGCAGGACGGGCAGTCCGGCGGCCAGCGCCTCGACGACGGCGAGCCCGAACGCCTCCTCCGTCGAGGGGGACACGAAGACGTCCATGGCGGCCAGCAGGGCGGGGATCCCGGGGGTGCGCCCGTCGGCGCTGTCGCCCAGCGGGTCGCGCTCCCCCAGCAGGTGGATCCGGCCCTGCGCGCCCAGTTCGGCGCCGAGCGCCCGCAGCGCGGCCCGCTCGGGGCCGTCGCCGGCCAGCAGCAGGTGGGCGCCGGGCAGCGCCGCGACGGCCCGCAGGAGTACGTCGAACCGCTTGCCCGGGACCAGGCGCCCGACCCCGCCCACCACGAAGGCCCGTTCGGGCACCCCGGTCCGGGCCCGGGCCGCGCGGCGTACGCCTTCCTCGAAGCGGAACCGGGCGGCCTCGATCCCGTTCGGCACCACGTGCACCCGGGCGGCGGGCACGCCCCAGCCCTCCAGGCGGGCGGCCACGGTGTCGGACACGGCGACGGTGGCCGCGCCGAGCCGTTCGCCGGCCAGGTAGAGGGCCCGCACCCCGCCGGTCAGCGGCCGGCCCTCGATCTCGGCGGCGCCGAGGGAGTGCTCGGTGGCGACGACGGCCCGCACGCCCGCGATCCGGGCCGCGAGGCGCCCGTAGAGGCAGGCCCGGTAGAGGTGGGTGTGGACCAGGTCGTAGCGGCCGCCGCGGATGAACCGCACCAGCTTCGGCAGCGTCCCGAGGTCGCGGTTGCCCCGCATGCCCAGGTGCACGACGCGGACCCCGTCGGCCCGCAGCCCCTCGGCGACCGGCCCGGGGTTGGTCAGGGTCAGCACGTCGCAGGACATCGGCAGGTGCCGCAGCAGCAGCCGCAGTTGCTGCTCGGCGCCGCCGACGCCGAGCCCGGTGATGATGTGCAGGGCCTTCACGGCAGGATCACCCGCCGCAGCTCGCGCAGCCGGTGGCGGAGCCGCTTGATCCGCAGCCGGGCGCCGCCGTCGGCCTGGCTGACGTGCGTGCGCGGCAGGGCGTGCGGGCCGGTGAGCCGGCCGGGGGCGATGGCGCAGGCGTACGCGTAGCCGGCGGCCCGGGTGGCGTCGACGACCCGGGCGTCGAGGTGCCCGTACGGGTAGCAGAAGCCCCGGGGCGGGGTGCCGGTGAGTTCGCGCAGCAGGTCGCGGCTGCCGCGCAGCTCTTGCGCCAGGACGTCGTCGGGGGCGGCGGTGAGGTCCTGGTGCAGCAGTCCGTGCGAGCCGATCTCCTGTCCGGCGGCGGCGGCTTCGCGGATGCCTTCGGCGCTCAGGAGGGGTTTGCGCGGCCCGAGCGGGTCCCACCCGTTGTCGGCGCCGAGCCGGCCGGGCAGCACGAACAGGGTGGCCGTGCAGTCGTGGCGGCGCAGCAGCGGCAGGGCGCGGGTCAGGAAGTCGGTGTAGCCGTCGTCGAAGGTGAGTCCGACGAGTCCGCGGCCGCGCCCGGCGGCGCGCTCCCGCAGCAGTTCGCCGACGGACACCCCGCGCAGCCCGCGGGCGTGCAGCCACAGCAGCTGGGCTTCCAGGGCGGCGGGGGTGACGGTGATCCCGTACGGGTCCTCGGCGGGGTCGGTGAACTCGGCGACCGAGTGGTACATCAGCACCCACGGTGATGCGGACCGGCGGGCGGGGCCCTCCACGGCGGCGGACGCCGTGTCGGTGTCAGCGGACATTGCGGAACCTCTGGGTGAGCCGGGTCAGCCGGTTGGTGAGCTGAGCGGTGAGCTGGGCGGTGAGCTGGGCGGTCTGGGCGGGCAGCGCGGTGACTTCGATGGCCCGCATGGCCATGCCGGTGGCGCCGAACATGGCGGGGACGAGCAGGCAGCCGAGGGCGGCGCTGAGCGTCGGGTCGGGGATCATCGGCCCGGCGAGCCAGCCGGTGGCGCAGGCGGCGACGGCGGCGACGGCGAGCCGGCCGATGCTGACGGCGACCCGGCGGACCTGGATGGCGATGATGCGGGAGCCGAGTCCGGTGAGCAGGAGCACGGCGGTGGTGGTGATGGCGGCGGCGTTGGCGGCGGCGATGCCGTAGATGCCCCACCAGCCGACGGCGAGGGCTCCGGCCACGATGTTGACGAGCAGCCCGGCGCCCATCGCGAGCGCCGGGAACCAGGTGGGCCGGGCGGTCGAGAAGAAGGGCCGGGAGAGCGCCCCGACGAGGCAGTGGCCGAGGAGTCCGAGTCCGTACACGCGCATGACGTCGGCGGTGGCGAGGGTGTCGCGGTGGGTGAAGGCGCCGCGTTCGAAGAGGACCTCGATGATCTGGGGCGCGTAGCCGATGACGAGGGCGCTGCCCAGCAGCACGGCGAGCGAGGCGAGCGCCAGGTCCTGTTCCACGCGCCGGCGGGCCTTCTCGCGTTCTCCGCCGGCCATGGCCTGGGCGACGACGGGGAAGGTGACGGTGCAGATCATCAGGGACAGCACCATCGGCATCTGCGCGACCTTCTGCGCGTAGTTGAGGTGCGAGATGGCGCCGGGGGGCAGGGAGGCGGCGAGGAAGCGTTCGACGAGGACCTGTGACTGGCGGAAGACGGCGAAGAAGACGACGGGGGCGATCAGCCCGAAGGCGATGAGCGTGGGCCGGTCGCGGTCGCGCTGGCTGCGGGGGGCGCCCTTGGCGCGGGCGGGTCCGAAGCCGACGTTGCGGACGAAGGCGGGGAGCTGGACGAGCACCATCAGCAGTCCGCCGGCGGCGACTCCGGCGGCGGCGGCACGTACGCCCCACAGGCCGTGGAGGGCGACCATCACCGTGATGATCCCGACGTTGTACGAGACGTAGATCGCGGCGGGCGGCAGGAAGGAGCGGTGGGCGCGCAGGGCGGCGCTGAAGTATCCGGCGACGCCGAAGGTGAGCACGGTGAGGGCGGTCAGCCGGGTGCACTGAACGGCCAGTTCGGGGTCGGGCAGGCCGGGTGCGAGGACGCCGACGACGAGCGGGGCGGCGACGATCAGTACGGAGGCGACGGCGGCGAGGAGCACGGCGAGGCGCGGCAGGGTCGCCGCCACGAGCAGGCGTACGGGATCGGCGGCGCGGGCCTCCTTGCGGGTGAGCCCGGCCCGGCTGGCGGCCCGGCGGGCGAGGGCCTGGCTGAAGGCGGGCACCATCAGCAGGGCCATGGCGTCCTCGATGAGCAGCGTCGAGGCCATTTCGGGGACGGTCCAGGCGATGAGGAAGGCGTCGCTGTCGTGGCCGGCGCCGAAGAGGTGCGCGATGGTCTGGTCCCGGACGAGGCCGAAGACGGCTCCGGCGGCGGTGAGTCCGGCGGTGACGGCGGCGGCCTTGGCGAGGAACCGCCCGAGCGGCGCCGGCGCCCCACCCCCACCACCCCGAGCCCTCCCCCGCACCCCACCGACACGGGGCCGCCCCACCCGGGCCCCGTCCCCACCCGACGCGGAACCCCGCCCCCCGACCGCAACCCCACCGGCACCCACCCCACCCGAGGCGGAAGCCCGCACACCGGCCGGAACCCCACCGGCACCAACCCCACCCGACGCGGAGGCCCGCCCCCCGGCCGGAACCCCACCGGCGCCGGTCCCACCCGACGCGGAGCCCCGCACACCAGCCGGAACCCCACCGGCGCCGACCCCACCCGAGGCGGAGCCCCGCACACCGGCCCGGGCCCCACCCTCGACGGCCCCGCCGTCTCGGGCCCCACCCACGGCGGCCCCGTCAACTCGGGCCCCACCAACTCCGGCTCCGCCCACGGCGGCCCCACCCACGCCGGACCCGTCCGACCCGGAACCCCGCGCCCCCGCACGAACCCCGCCAACACCGTTACCGCCCACGCCAGTCCCCCCTGATCCCGCCATTCCGGACCCCCGCACCCCCGCCCGGGCCCCGCCGGTGCGTGGTCCGGCGACACCAGCCCCGCCGACACCGGCCCTGCCAACACCGGCCCCACCGGCTACGGACCCACCGGCACCGGCACCACCGACCCCAGACCCCCCGGACCCCGCCTCGGGGCCCCGCCCCGCCGGAACCGGGCGTGCGCCCCGGGCTGCCGGTCCGCCGGAGCCGCCGGAATCCGCCCCGTCGGGGACCCGCCCGCCCGCCCGCGTACCCGGCGTCTCGCCGTGCTCGGGCCCCGACGCCCCGGCGCCGGCACCGGCGGCCGGCTCCGGCTCCGACTCCGGGTGCGGCGGACGGCCCGCGGGCGCGGCGACCTCGGTCGCCGCGGCCGCGGGCCGTCGCCAGGGACTCGTATCGGTCACCGCGCGGCCGGCCCGTCGAGGGCCCGGCGCCCCGGCGCCGCGCCCTCGGGCGAGGGCGAGGGCGAGGGCAGCGCCCACCAGGCGGCCAGTCCGATGATCACCCCGGTGAGCACGGTGGACGGCCCGCCGATGTCCGCGTAAAGGAAGTCGGTCAGCTGCCACACGAACAGCCCGATCCCGATCAGCCCGCAGTCCCGGATCCCCCGCGCGGAGCGGTCGGCGGCGTACCGGCGCAGGCCCGCGACGAGCAGCACCGCCCATCCTCCGGCCAGCGCGAGCAGCCCGACGAGCCCCTGCTCGCCGAGGATGAGGAGGTACATGTTGTGCGGGGACAGCAGGGGCTGCTTGATGAACGCCTGGCCCGCCCCGGCGGTGTCGCTGCCGGAGGACAGCCCCAGCGAGGAGTGCCCGTCCCGGTGCGCCGGGAAGCCCTTGAGCCCCACCCCCACCGCGGGCCGCTCCCGCCACATCGACTCGGCGGCGGCCCACATCGTGTACCGGTCGGTCACGGACTGGTCGGGGGCGCTGGAGACCTGGGTGATCGAGGTCAGCCGCTCGGCGACCATCTCGGAGCCGACGCCGAACCCGCCCACCAGCACCACACCGCCCGCGACCAGCGCCACCAGCACCGTGAGGGCCCGCCGGATCCCGGCCATCCCCATCACCAGCAGCGCGGCGCCGACGGTGGCGATCCAGGCGCCCCGGCTGAAGGACAGCACCAGCGGCACCACCAGCGCCAGCGCGCAGCCCCCGGCGATCCGCCGGACCCGGGCCGGCAGACCGGGCGCGAGCGCGGCGGCGGTCGCGACGATCAGTCCGTACGCGACGACGGTGGCCATGCCCATCACGTCACCGGGCCCGAAGGTGCCCACGGCGCGGATGTCGGCGCCCTGGTACGAGGCCCCCGTATGGGTAACGAACTGCCCGACCCCCACCGCGCCCTGCACCAGCGCCAGTACCACGAAGCACCCGCCGGCCAGCCGGAACTCGCGGGCGTCGCGCACCAGCAGCACCACGGCCGCCGGGACGAGCACGAAGACCTGGAGGTAGCGCACGAAGCCGGGAAGCGCCGCGTACGGGTCCCCGGCGGTCACGGTGGCGACGGCCAGCCCGGCGGCGGGCGCCCCGAGGACGCACACGCCGAGCGGGGTCAGCGCCCGCACCCGCCCCCGCAGCGCCTGGACCGCGCAGACGAGGGCGAGCAGCAGCGACGCCGCGTCGGCGGGCCCGACCTTCCCGGAGGCGGCCGCGTCGCCGGCCGGAAGGGGGGCGAGGAGGAACAGGACGGTCGCGGCGAGCGGCAGCAGCGGCCAGTGGCGGCGCAGCGCGCCGGTCAGGTCGGGGAAGCGGGCGGCGGGCCCGGCGGCGGCGAGGCTGGTCATGGGTCAGCTGCCTCCCAGCCGGAAGCGGAAGAAGGAGGCCGCGGTCCGCGCCAGGATCCACAGGTCCTGCCACAGCGACCAGGTGTCGATGTAGTGGTTGTCGAAGCGGGCCCGGTCCTCGATGGAGGTGTCCCCGCGCAGCCCGTTGATCTGGGCGAGGCCGGTGATCCCGACGGGCATCCGGTGGCGGGCCTCGTAGCCGGGGTGGACGCTGCTGAACTTGGCGACGAAGAAGGGCCGTTCCGGCCGGGGTCCGACCAGGCTCATGTCACCCCGTACGACGTTCCACAGCTGGGGCAGCTCGTCCAGCGAGGACTTGCGCAGGAAGGAGCCGACCGGGCTCATCCTGCGGTCGCCGGCCACCGTCCAGCGGGTGGCGGACTCGTGCGCGTCGGCGCGCAGGGTGCGGAACTTCAGCAGGGTGAAGGGGCGCCCGTACAGGCCGACCCGTTCCTGACGGAAGATCACTCCGGGTCCGTCGGAGAGCCGTACGGCGAGTGCGCAGGCGCCCATGACGGGCGCGGCGGCGAGCAGTGCGAGGGCGGCGAGCAGCCCGTCGAGGGCCCGCTTCGCGCCCCGTTCCACCGGCCGGGCGGGCCGTGGCAGCAGCGGCTGTACGGCGTACCCCCACAGCTGGTCGGCGGGGTGCGCCATCCGCATGCCGGTGACCTTGGCCGTCCCGGCGGGGTCGGCGAGCCAGAGCCGGCAGCCGTGGTCGTGGAAGAGCCGCACCAGGGAGGCGGTGCGCTCGTCGGCCTCGGGGGGCCGGGTGAAGACGGCGTGCCGGACGGAGTTCTGGATGACGGCGCGCCGGATGTCCTCGTGGGTGGCCAGTACGGGGAGCTGCCCGCGTTCCGCGTCGGCGGGGGCGGCGGTGTCGGCGATGCCGACGGGCCGCAGCCCGTACTCGGGGCGCCCGTGGAGCGCGGCGGCGACCGCGCTCGCGCCGCCGCCGGGGCCGACGACGAGTGCGGAGACGGGCCGGCGGACGGCGTGGCGGCGGCGCAGCCGGTGGACGGCTCCGCGTCCGGCGCAGACCAGGGCGCTCTGCAGGCAGACGGCGCCGAGGAGGCTGCTCCAGCCGAGGGCGTGCTCGGGCCGGGCGGCGCCGAGCACGGCGGCGGCCCCGCACCACAGCACGGCGGAGCGCCCGGCGAGCGCGGGCAGTTCGTACAGGGCGGAGGGGCTGAGCCGGGGCCGGTAGAGGCCGCCCTGTGCGTGCAGGGCGACGAGCAGCAGGAGCAGCAGGACGACGCAGGGACCGGCGGCCTGCGGCGGCAGGACGGCCGCGGGCAGGGTGGCCGCGGTGACGACGGCGGCCAGCGCGTCGGCGGCGAGCAGCGGGCCGACGCCGTCGCGGCGGCGGACCCGCTGCGGCCGGACGGCGGTCCTGGCGCGCTCGGCGCGCGGCCCGCGCGGGGGGTGGATCGCGGTGACGGCCCGGCGGGGTTCCCCGGGGGCCGCGGGTGCGAAGGCGCTGCCGCCGGCGGGCCCGGTGCCGCCCTGCCCGGTGTGCCGGGCGGGTGCGCTGTCCATCGTCATCGGCTGATGCGCTCCTGGTTCAAGGGCCGGGGCCTGCCCAGCAGTTCGTGGTACAGGCCGGTGACCGCGTCCGTGGTCCGCCGCACGTCGAACTCGGTCCGGGCGTGCTGCCGGGCCTGCTCCCCCAGTTCGGCGAGCAGCCGCGGTTCGGCGAGCAGCCGGGCCAGGGCCTTGGCCAGGGCCGTCGGATCCTCCGGCGGCACCAGGCACAGCCGTCCCTGGCCGGGGGGCAGGCTCTCCCGGGCCCCGCTGACGTCGCAGACCAGGACCGGGCGGCCGCAGGCCATGGCTTCGAGCGGGGCGAGCGCCATGCCTTCCCACCGCGACGGCAGTACAACGAGATCGGCGGCTCGAAGCCACGGTCGGATGTCGTCGGCGGCGCCCGCGAAGAGCACTCCGGGCGGTGCGGCGCGGCGCAGCCGTTCGGTGTCGGGGCCGTCGCCGACGAGGGCGAGGCGGGCGCCGGGGACGGCGGCCAGCAGTTCCGGCCAGGCGCGCAGCAGGATGTCCTGGCCCTTCTGGGGGCAGAGCCGGCCGACGCAGACGGCGAGCGGTCCGGCCGGTGTGTCTTGGAAGCCGGCGGGCAGCGGGAGCGTGGCCCGGGCCTCGGCGCGGTCGCGGCCGGGGTCGGGGTGGCCGGGGTGGAAGCGGGTGAGGTCGACGCCGTTGCGGATGACGGACCAGCGGGCGGTGATGCCCTCGGCCTGTCCGGCGCGGCGTTCGGATTCGCTGACGCAGAGCACCCGGTCGGCCCAGCGGGCTCCGGCCCGCTCCCAGCGCAGCGCGAGGGCGGCCGTGGCCCCGCCGACGGCGTCGAAGGACCAGGCGTGGGGCTGGAACACGGTCGGTACGGAGCCCCGTACGGCGATCCGCCCGGCCAGCCCGGCCTTGGCGCTGTGCAGGTGGAGGAGGTCGGGGCGGGCGTGGCGGATCAGCCGGGCGGCGCCGAGGAGCTCGGCGGGCAGGGCGGGTCCCGGGGAGCGCCCGGCCCGCCAGGGGAGCACCTCGGCTCCGGCGGCGCGGACGTCGTCGGCGAGGCGTCCGCCGCGCGGGCAGCCGACGAGGACGCGCAGTCCGGCGGCGGCCTGCGCGCGGACGAGGTCGGTGACGACCCGGGCGACGCCGCCGTCGACGGGCTGCACGAGGTGCAGCACGGTGAAGCCGGCGGGGGGGTTTCCGGAAGGGGTGGCTGGGTGGGGCGCCGGATGGGGATCCGGCGGGGATTGTTTCCGCACGTGGAGTGGTCTCCTGCGTTCAGCGGCGCGCGTCTGTACGAACGAAGAACACGCCGAGGAATTGACCCTGGCTTTCACCCGTTCCGAGATTAGTCATATGTTCGTGCTGTCGCACGGGCGAGCGAGCGACGTCTGAATTATGCACGGCATGACCCTGTCTCCATTTTCGACCAGGGGGACAAAACAGGAGTGCACTTTGTCAGAAATCAGGCCGGGAATCACGCCGGACTCGCCCTTACGGCCTTTTGGGCGATGCGACGCACCCTCGAAGCGGGCGGGTCGTTATGGGGTGCGCCGCGCTTCACGCCGAATGGAAAAGAGCGGCGGCTCCATGTGCCCGATCGCCCAGCTCAGCCCCCGTCCGGCGCCCCCCGCGTGAACGCCTGAGCGTCAACCCCGCCACCCGAAACGTCGGCATACGGGTGAAGCCACGCAACCCGGGACCGGCCCACGCCGTTGATCCGGGTGCTCCAGTACCGGGCAATCCTGCAAAAAAGGGACGATAATGATCAAGAAGTTTGTGGCCGGCGCAGCGGTTGCCGCCTCTGTCGTGGGTCTCGGTGCGGCCATGGCCCCCCAGGCGATGGCCATCGGGAACGACAACGGGATCAACACCGTCAACGGCAACAACTCCGCGCAGATCTACGGCAACCAGGCCACCTACGGCAACATGAGCCCGCAGATGGCACTGATCCAGGGCTCCTTCAACAAGCCCTGCATCGCCCTGCCCGCCAAGGCCAACGTGCAGTCGGTGCTGGCCCTGGTCAACGTCGGCGTCCAGGACATCCCGGTCCTGTCCAGCCCGCAGAACCAGCAGTGCACCGAGAACTCCACCCAGGCCAAGGGCGACGAGGCCCTCTCGCACATCCTGGACAACATCCCGATCCTCTCGGGCAACGCCTCGGCCGGCAGCTGACCGCACCCGGCGCCCCGGGCCGGCGAGGCCGTCGCACCTTCGGGTCGCGGCGGCCTCGCCGCATGTGGAAACCGTGAAATTCCACCCCGATAAACCGTGCCCCTAATGAATGCACGAGCGCCCGTCCGGACCATCGGGGTGAATGTCACAGCACCTCCGAAAAACCCGGAAAACCCGGTTTCCTTTCCCGTGGCCGCTCGTTGATGTGAGTGCAGCGGATAGACCTCTGCGGGAAGGATTGAAATCAAATGACGTACAAGAAGGCAGTCGTGCTGGCCGCCGGCATCCTGATGGCCGCCGGTGCCGCCGCCCCCGCCATGGCCGACTCCGCGGCCGAGGGCGTCGCCGCGGGTTCCCCCGGCGTCCTGTCCGGCAACCTCGTCCAGGTTCCGGTGCACATCCCGGTCAACGTCTGCGGCAACACCGTCAACGTGATCGCGCTGCTGAACCCGGCGTTCGGCAACACCTGCGTCAACGGCTGACGAAGCGCCTGCGCCCGCAAGGGCAGACCTCCTCGGGGTGGCCTCGGAGTGCACGGCGGTGCACTCCGAGGCCACCTTCGATTCAGCACCGGCCCGTGCGCCGGTAGACAGGGAAGGACCCATGCGACAGGTACTGAGCCGACAGGTACTCGGCAAGGGGGTGCTCACGGCGGCGGCCGCCTCCAGCCTGCTGTCGATCGCGGCCGGCGCGGCGTACGCGCATCCGGGGGCGATGGCCGAGGCCTCGCATTCGCCGGGTGTGCTCTCCGGCAACAGCGTCTCGGTACCGATCACCTTCGCGCCGAACGTGTGCGGCAACAGCGTGGACGGGGGCGGCGCGCTCAACCCCGCGATGGGAAACACCTGCGTCACCACGACCGGCTCGGACGCCCTCCGCGACCACGACTACGCGCGCTACATGAGCCCCGAACACGCCGAGGCCTTCGAGCGCTACCTCGACGAGCGCGAGGAAGGCGGCGGCCGCGGCCGGCACGCCCTGCCCCCGCAGCGCCAGGAGCAGGCGCGGACGCAGCAACAACAGGAACGACGTTACGAGGAGCCGCGCGGGCACGCTCCCAAGCACGCGGCGCCCCGCCCGGAGCGGAGGCTCCACCAGGACAGCGGCGGCCACGGACGCGACGAGGAGGACGAGCGCGGCCCGCGGGACGAGAAGTGCGACGACCACCCCCCGCACCCGGCGCCCCACGCGGCACACCCGGCCCCGCACTCCGCACCACCGGCCCCCACCCCGCGCCACGCGAAGCCCCACCCGGCGCCCCACCCCGCCCCGCACCCGGCGCCCCACCCGACCCCGGCGGCCCACCACCCGGCTCCCGCCCCGGCTCCGGCCCCCGCACCGCTGCCGCGGCCCGCGCCGGCTCCCCGGCCCCCGGCTCCCGAGCCGCCGGCGGCGCAGACCCCGGCCCCGCCGCCGCACACGCTTCCGGCGCCCGTCCCGGCCCCGGCCCAGGAGGTCCCCCAGCCGCCGCGGCACCCCGCCGAGCAGCCGGTGGACCAGCCGGAGGAGCAGCCCCACACGCTCCCCGCGCCCGTCCCGGCGCCCCCGGCCGAGGAGGCCCCCGCCCCGCGGCCGCCGCACGGCAGCCAGCCGGTGGAGCACCCGGCGCCCGTCCCCGTACCGGCGGCCGCCCACCCGGCCGACCAGCCTCCCGCCGCCCCCGCCGGTGACCTCCCGGTGCACCTGCCCCCGGCGTCGGCTCCCCCGGTGACCACCCTCCCGGCGCCTGCCCCCGCGCCGGTCCCGGCCCCCGCCGTCGTGACGGCGCCGGAGCTGGCCGCGACCGGCGCGGGGCCGGCCGGCGCCGCGGCGGCCCTCGCCACGGCCCTGGTCCTCGGCGGCGCGATCCTCTACCGGCGGTCCCGGGCCGCCTGACCGGCAATACCGCTAATCGGAAGAAATATCGGCCGGAGAATCCCTCGTCGGATTCTCCGGCCGTTGCCGTGTCCGCGTCCGATCGCGTTTCCGCAGCGGCCGGCGATCGTTACCCAGGGCGAAAGCGGCGCGACGGTCGCCGCTGGCACCTCCGCCCTCGAAAAGAATGAGGATTTCGATAATGAAGCTCTCCAAGGTCGCCGCTGTCGTCGTCGGCTCCGTCGCCGCCCTCGGCGCCACGGCCCCCGCCTTCGCCGCCGACGCCCCCGCGGCGATGCCCCCCATGAGCGCGACGGGCGGAGTGACCGAGGTGCTGAACGCGGCCGGTCCCGTCACCGAGTCGCTTCCCCAGACGGTGGGCAACGGGCTGGCCGAGCAGGGCCAGACGGTCGACAAGGCCCTCGGCGCCGTCCAGAAGGTCAACCAGGTCCGCAACAACGCCCCGGGCGAGGTGCTGGGCCTGGCGAACGGCGCCACCCAGGCGTCCCCGCTGCTCGGCGGGGTGAAGCTCAACGGCGGTCAGTGAACCGGGTCCGGACATGACTGTGGGCGCCACCGGCGAGGCCGGGGCGCCCACAGACACGTTGTGCCGACTGCGGCGTACGTCAGTCGTTGACGCAGATGTTGCCGAACGCGGGGTTCAGCAGACCGATGACGTTGATCGAGTTACCGCAGACGTTGACCGGGATGTGGACCGGGACCTGGGCCAGGTTGCCCGAGAGAACACCGGGGGAACCCACGGCCGCGCCCTCGGCCGCGGCGTCGGCGGAGGCCGCGCCCGCGGCACCGGCCACAGCGAGACCAGCGGAGGCGAGGGCCACGGCGGCCTTCTTGGCAGCAGAGTTCATGGGAAGTGCACCTTCTCTTCGATGTCCTGCCCCGATCTCGGGGCTCACACCGAGCGAAACGGTCCATCGTCCCCCGACGACACGGTCCGGCGCCAGATGAGACCTGTTCGGCCCAATAGTCGTAACCATCCGGCGCGTTTCGCGTCCCTTCCCGTCTCCGAGGTGACGGACGGGACTAGCCGGCCGACGGCGCCGCGGGAACGGCCGGAACCGCCGGAACCGCCGGAACCAGGCTGTCCCCCGACGGCACGGCCGGGGTGGTGACGGGCAGCTTGGGCATCTCGACCGCCGGCAGCGTCAGGTCCGGCAGGCCGGGGATCGCCGGCAGGTCGGGCAGCTTCGGCAGCTGGATGGGCGGCAGCGTCACCCCGGCGGGCAGCAGGCCCGAGATGGTCTTGAGGAGGTCTTCGAGGGTCTTGTTGAGCGTGGCGAGGAGGTCGTCGATCGGACCGGCCGCGGCGCGCGCCTCGATGCGCTTCACCTGCTGTTCCACGGCCGCCGCCTTTTCCGTGACCGCCGCACGGGCACCGGCGGCGTCCACGGCGGCCGCGGGTGCGGCCGCGCCGGACAGTATGACGACCGCGAGGGCCGACGGGACGAGGACGCGGAGACGGGACGGCTTGGTGCGGTGCATGGGACTTCCTTCTGTGGTCGCACGAAAGCGGACCCGAGCGATCCGCTTCCTTACCCACCGTGCGAACACCTTCCACGGAGCGCAACAGGAGCGGGAACGGGGGCGCGCGCCCCTGGGGGCTGCGTACGGGCTTCGCGCAGGCGTCCGGGCCGCTCTCACCCGCTCCGGGGAAAAACGCCCCGTCGAAGGGCCGTTTGAGTGAAGCGGCGGAACCAACCCCCCGGAGAACCGGTTGATCAGGGCGCTCCGCTAGCGGGCACTCGTGCGAAAAAAGGATCAATGATGCTGAAGAAGTTCATGACCGCCGCCGCGGTCTCCGCCATTGCCGTCGGTGCGGGCGCGGCGATCGCCACCCCGGCCATGGCCATCGGGAACGACAACGGGGTCAACACCGTCAACGGCAACGGTGCCCAGCAGATCTACGGCAACCAGAAGACCGCCGGTGACCTCAGCCCGCAGCTCAGCCTGGTCCAGGGCAGCCTGAACAAGCCCTGCATCGGCCTGCCGGCCAAGGTCAACGCCCAGTCGCTGGTGGCCCTGGTCAACGTCGGCGTCCAGGACATCAACGTCCTGTCCAACCCGCAGAACCAGCAGTGCACCGAGAACTCCACCCAGGCCAAGGGCGACGAGCCGCTCTCCCACATCCTGGACAACATCCCGGTCCTCTCCGGCAACCTCTCGGCCGGCAGCTGACCTTCCGCTCCTCCCTCCCGGCCGGGGCTTCCGGCGCCCGTGGAGGAAGTGACGCGTGAGGTGTGACGCGGGCCCCGGCAGCCACTGGCCGCCGGGGCCCCCGCATGTCCGCGGGCGGTCGGCTCAGCTCGTCCAGAAGTCCCACCACCGGGTCAGGACCAGCATGCCGATCACGCCCGCGTGCAGGGCGGGCGGAGCCCAGCCGAAGTCGGTGAAGAAGGACCGCAGCGGGGCGGGTGCGGGCAGGGTTCCGGTGCGGACGTTGTGCGCGGTGACGGCCCAGAACATCACCAGCGTCGCCAGCCAGGCCAGGCAGCACCACAGGCACAGGGCGTTGATCTCGTAGAGCGACTGGACCATCAGCCAGGCGCAGAAGCCGGTGCCGAAGAGCGTCCCGGCGTTCAGACCCAGCCAGAACCAACCCCGGTGGCGGGCGCCGGCCAGCAGGCCCGCGCCCACGCACAGCACGACGGCGTAGGCCGCCAGCCCGAGCATGGGGTTGGGGAAGCCGAAGACGGCGGCCTGATCGCTCTTCATGACGCTGCCGCAGGAGACCACGGGGTTCAGGCTGCAGGCGGGCTTGAAGTCCGGATCCTCCAGCAGGAGGAACTTGTCGAGGGTGATCACCCAGGAGGCCAGCAGTCCGGCGGCCCCGGTGACCAGCAGCAGCCACGCCAACCCCCGGGGTGCGGCGGCCGGTTCGTCCCCGGTGGGGGTGCGGGGGCCGCCCTGCTGCCGGGGAAGGCCCACTGTATTCGTTGCCATGCGGCCCATATTCCCCCGCACCGGCACAGACCGGGGTCAATCATGCCCGGAGCGCCCCAGGTTGACCTGAAGGGGTGGCGGGAACCCCGGATACTTCCCGGACGTTTTACCGAACCCCGGACGTGATGTCAGCGCCAGGGGCTACGTTGAGCGTCCGCGAAGTGACTAGCTGCGACGGCCTGGAGACCCACCTTGAGCGATCCGTACGAGACAACCGAGGCGCACCTCGAACGACTCCTGGGCCGCGCCCTCAACTCCTTCGACCTCTCCGACCAGTTGGTGGAGCGCCTCGGTACGGCGCTGGCCCACAGCTCCGCGCTGTACACCACGCACCACAGCCCGTCGGCGGGTCTGTGGCGGGAGACGCACCGGCACACCTACCTGCTGTCCGACGGCTCTTCGGCCTCCCTGTGGGAGCTGGCCTACCGGCTCAGGGGCGACCGGAGCACCCGCAGCGAGGTCTACGCGGGCAAGGCCGAGCTGCGTCTGGCGGTGGCGCGGATCTTCGGTGAGGTGTCGGCGGACGCCGCGCTGGATCCGCTGGACCCCTGGTCGCCGCTGTCGGACGCCGACGGCGGGGGCGGGGTCGAGGAGGAACTGGCGGTGCTCGGGGCCCTGTACAGCGTCCCGGAGCCGGGGCGGCGCCACCGCGAGTACACGGCGGAGCAGTCCGCCGACCACGCCCGGCGGGTGCTGCGCCGCGCGGAGAACGCCGACCGGCCCGGGGAGACGGTGGCGACGCTGCTGCGCTCGGCGCGGGCGCACCAGATCACCCAGGCGTTCGGCGGCCGGCAGTGCCTGGCCGACGGCCGGGACGCCGGTTTCAGCCTGTACGAGCACGCGTTCGTGCTGCTCGACGGGAGCGAGCTCAGCCTGTGGGAGGTCGAGCACACGGCGACGCCGGACGGGCGCCACATGTGCGAGGTCTACGAGAGCGAGGCCGCCGCGCGCGGGGCGGTCGAGCTGCGCACGCGGGTCCGCTGACGCGGATCCGAGAGCGGTTACGGGGACCCGTACGCGTACCGGCGCCGGCGGGCGGGGCGGGTCAGGCCGTGGTCAGGGGTCGGTCCAGCGGCGGGGTGGCGGTGACCCGGACCTCGGCCGGGCGCAGGTCGGCCGGGGTCGGCATGAGGCTGCCGGGCAGCTGGGCGGCGGCCGCGCCGTGGGCCAGGGCGCAGGCGAGGGCGGCGGGGCCGGTGCCGCCCGCGATCAGGAAGCCGGCCAGGGAGGCGTCGCCGGCGCCCACGTCGCTGCGGAGCGCGGTGACGGGGGCGGTGCCGTGGAAGGTGCCCTCGGGGGAGACCAGCAGCTGGCCGTCCGGGCCGAGGGAGGCGAGGACCGCGCCCGCGCCCAGGCCGACCAGTTCCTCGGCGGCCTTGACGGCGTCCCCGAGGGTGGCCAGGGGGCGGCCCACCGCCTGGGCGAGCTCCGCCGCGTTCGGCTTGACGACGTCGGGGCGGGCGGGCAGAGCGGCCAGCAGCGCCGGGCCGGAGGTGTCCAGCGCGATGCGGGCGCCGCCCTGGTGGGCCCGGGTGACGATCTCCGCGTACCACTCGGGCTCCAGGCCGCGCGGGAGGCTGCCGCAGCAGGCGATCCAGGCGGCGGCGCCCGAGCTGGTGCGGACGGTGTCGAGGAGGAGGGCCGACTCGGCGGCGGAGAGTTCCGGCCCGGCGGTGTTGATCTTCGTGAGGGTGCCGCCGGGTTCGGCGACGGAGATGTTGGAGCGGGTCGGCCCGGCGATCGAGACGGCGGTGACGTCGACGCCCTGGGCGACCAGGAGTTCGGCGAGGAGCGTGCCGGCGGGGCCGCCGAGCGGGAGGACGGCGGTGGTGCGCACGCCGGCCGCGGCGACGGCCCGTGAGACGTTGACCCCCTTGCCGCCGGGGTCGACCCGGTCCCCGGTGGCGCGGAGCACCTCGCCGCGGTCCAGCGAGGGGACCTCGTACGTCCGGTCGAGGGAGGGGTTGGGGGTGACGGTCAGGATCATACGAGCACAACTTCCGTACCGGCGGCCTCGATCGCCGCTCTGTGGGCCGGGTCGAGCCCGGTGTCGGTGAGGAGGAGGTCGACGTCCGCGAAGGAGCCGAAGCGGGCGAAGCGTTCCTGGCCGGCCTTGGCCGAGTCGGCGAGCAGCACCACGCGGCGGGCCGCGGCGATCGCGGCGCGTTTGACGGCGGCCTCGGCCAGGTCGGGGGTGGTGAGGCCGGTGTCGGCGGTGAAGCCGTTGGTGGCGAGGAAGAGGACGTCGGCGCGGATCTCGGCGTAGGCGCGCAGGGCCCAGGCGTCGACGGCGGCCCGGGTGCGGTGGCGGACGCGGCCGCCGACGAGGTGGAGGTCGAGGCCGGGGTGGCCGGCGAGTCCGGCGGCGACCGGCAGGGCGTGGGTGACCACGGTGAGGCCGAGGTGTTCCAGGCGGGACATGGCGGCGGCGAGGCGGGCGACGGTGCTGCCCGCGTCGAGGATGACGCTGCCCGAGGCGGGGAGGTGGGCGAGGGCGGCGGCCGCGATGCGGTCCTTCTCGGTGGCGGCGGTGGTCTCGCGGGCGGTGAGGTCGGGCTCGAAGCCGGTCCGGCCGACCGGGATGGCTCCGCCGTGCACCCGGCGCAGCAGCCCGGCGCGGTCGAGGGCGGTCAGGTCGCGGCGTACGGTCTCGGCGGTGACCTGGAAGCGCTCGGCGAGGGAGAGCACGTCGACCCGGCCGGCCTCGCGGGCCAGGCGCAGGATGTCCTGCTGGCGTTCGGGTGCGTACATGTGGTTTTACGTCCGTTCGGTGCCCGGGTCTGTGGACTCCTCCTCACCATAGCCCCACATGCGGGAGAAAACCAACCGAAACGGACATGCCCGCCCCGGGGGAGGGCGGGCATGTCCGGATGCGGACCGAGGGCGAACGGGCTGCCTGCGGCCTAGGCGGCCGGGGCGGGCTCCGGCGCGACGGCCGGGGCCGCGGCGGCGGCGTCGGCGGCGGCGGCCGCGGTGTCGGCCGCGGTGTCGGCCGCGAAAGCCTCCTCGCGTTCGGCCGCCGGGGTCTGCTCGCGCGGCAGCAGGAACATCACCGCGAAGATCAGGACGAGTACCGCCACCACCCACCACAGGGCGCCGCGGAAGGCCTCGACGTACGGCGGGCCGAAGACCATGTCGTCGTCGATCAGCCCGAAGAACACGACGGAGGTCAGTCCGAGGCCGAGGGCGTTGCCCATCTGGCCGGTGGTGTTGATCAGGCCGGAGGCCGATCCGGCGTGCTCGCGCGGCACCTGGGAGAGGATCGTGTCGGTCAGCGGCGCCACGATCAGGCCCATGCCGAGGCCCATGACGACCAGCGGGGCGGCCATCTGCCAGGGGGCGATGCCCATGCCGTAGCGGTCGGACTCCCAGATGTAGAGCAGCAGACCGGCGGCCATGAACAGGGCGCCCGCCTGGAGCACCTTGCGGCCGAAGCGCGGGACGAGCTTCTGCACCGAGATGCCCGCGGCGACCGAGACGGCGAGGGAGAACGGGATGCCGGTGGTGCCGGCGCGCAGGGCGCTCCAGCCGAGGCCCATCTGCATGTACAGCGTCCAGACCAGGAAGAAGATGCCGGTCGCGATGCCGAAGGTCAGCTGGACGGCGATGCCGCCGGCGAAGCTCTTGACCTTGAAGAGGGACAGCTCGACGAGCGGGGAGCCGTCCACGCGGATCTTGTACCGCTCGTAGAGGATGAACGCGGCGAAGACCACGGGCGCCAGGCCCATGCAGACGAAGCCCCACAGCGGCCAGTCGTTCTCCCGGCCGTTGGTGAGCGGGAAGATCAGCATGACGAGGGCGAGGGTGGCGAGCACGACGCCGACCAGGTCGAGGCGCAGGGCCCTGGGGGCCTTGGACTCGGTGATGAACCTGCGGCCCAGCAGGATCGCGGCGATGCCGACGGGCAGGTTGATCAGGAAGATCGGGCGCCATTCGAGACCGAAGAGGTTCCACTCGGTGAGCAGCGCGCCGAGCATCGGGCCCGAGACGGCGCCGAGGCCGACGATCGCGCCGAACATGCCGAAGGCCTTGCCGCGCTCGTGGGGCGGGAAGGTGACGTGGACGATCGCCAGGACCTGCGGGACCATCAGGGCCGCCATGCCGCCCTGGAGGATGCGGGAGGCGACGAGCATGGCCGGGTCGGCGGCGATGCCGCAGAGCAGCGAGGCCGCCGTGAAGCCGGCGACACCGAGGAGGAAGAGACGCTTGCGCCCGTAGATGTCGCCGAGGCGGCCGCCCGTGATGAGACCGGCGGCGAAGGCCAGGGCGTATCCGGCGGTGATCCACTGGATCGCGCTGGTGGAGGCGCCGAGGTCCTGGCGCATGCTGGGTATCGCGATGTTGACGATGGTGACGTCGACCAGGTCCATGAAGGCCGCGGTCATGACGATGGCCAGCGCCAGCCAGCGCCGGCGGTCGGACGGGGTGGCGGCTCCCTCGCCGGGGGTTTCTCGTACGGGCCCGTTCTCTCTTTCGGGCGATGTCTGGGACGTCTCGGTGCTCATGGAGGCAAACGTAGACGGCATGTAGGTCAGATGGTGTCCGCATTGGCTGGCAGGCTGGGACCCATGACCGATACACCGGCCCGGCTCCTGACGCTGCTGTCGCTGCTCCAGACCCCCCGCGAGTGGCCCGGCAGCGAGCTCGCGGCCCGGCTGCGGGTGAGCGCCCGGACGATCCGGCGGGACATCGAGCGGCTGCGCGAGCTGGGATACCCGGTGGAGGCCTCGATGGGGGCGGAGGGCGGATACCGGCTGGTGGCGGGGGCGGCGATGCCGCCGCTGCTGCTGGACGACGAGGAGGCGGTGGCGATCGCGGTGGGGCTGCGGGCGGGGGCCGGCCATGCCATCGAGGGGGTCGAGGAGGCCTCCGTACGGGCCCTCGCGAAGCTGGAACAGGTGCTTCCGTCCCGGCTGCGCCGCCGGGTGGGCGCCCTGCAGTCGGCCACCGTCGCGGTGACGCGGGGCGACGGGCCGAGCGTGGACCCGTACACGCTGACGACGATGGCGGCGGCGGTGGCGGGGCCGGAGCGGCTGCGGTTCGCCTACCGGGCGCGGGACGGGGCGCGGTCGCGGCGGCTGGTGGAGCCGTACCGGCTGGTGAGCACCGGGAGCCGCTGGTACCTGGTGGCCTACGACCTGGAGCGGGAGGACTGGCGCACCTTCCGGGTGGACCGGGTGGGCGAGGCCTTCGCGACGGGGGCCCGGTTCACGCCGCGGGAGCTGCCGATGGAGGCGGCGGAGTTCGTGCGGCGCGGGCTGCGGGGCGGGGAGACGTACCCGGTCGACGTGTTCTTCGCCGCGCCGCCGCCGGAGTTGCCGGGGTGGCTGCGCGAGGCGGCCGTGGCGGAGGGGGACGGGGCGCGGGTGCGCTTCGAGAGCGGGGACGCGCCGGAGTGGCTGGCGGCGCGGCTGGCCATGGCGGGGGTGCCGTTCACGGTGCGCGGGCCGGACTTCCTGGTGCGCGGCGCGCGGGTGCTCGGGGAACGGCTGATGGCGGGGGCGGGGGCTTAGCGGGTGCGGCCGGGTGTGAGGGAGCCCCGGCACCTGGGGGGGATAGGTGCCGGGGCTCGTACGGGGGGGGCTGGACGCGGGCCGGTCAGGCCACGGCGTCGAAGCCGGTGTCGCGGGCCATGCGCTTCAGTTCGAGCAGCGCGTGCTTCTCGATCTGCCGGATCCGCTCGCGGGTCAGGCCGTGCTGCTTGCCGACCTCCGTGAGGGTCCGCTCGCGGCCGTCCTCGATGCCGTAGCGCATCTTGATGATGGACGCGGTGCGCTGGTCCAGCTTGCCGAGCAGGTCCTCCAGCTCCTCGCTGCGCAGCAGCGAGAGGACGGACTGCTCGGGGGAGATCGCGGAGGTGTCTTCCAGCAGGTCGCCGAACTGGGTGTCGCCCTCGTCGTCGACCGACATGTTGAGGCTGACCGGGTCGCGGGCCCAGTCCAGTACGTCGCCGACGCGCTTCTCCGTGGAGTCGAGCTCGGCGGCGATCTCGGCGTGCTCGGGGTCGCGGCCGTTCTCGCGGTTGAACTCGCGCTGCACCCGGCGGATCCGGCCGAGCTCCTCGACCAGGTGCACGGGGAGGCGGATGGTGCGGGACTGGTCGGCGATGGAGCGGGTGATGGCCTGGCGGATCCACCACGTGGCGTACGTGGAGAACTTGAAGCCCTTGGCGTAGTCGAACTTCTCGACCGCGCGGACCAGGCCGGCGTTGCCCTCCTGGATGAGGTCGAGCAGGGGCAGGCCGCTGCGCGGGTAGCGGCGGGCGACGGCGACGACCAGGCGGAGGTTGGAACGGATGAAGACTTCCTTGGCCCGCTCGCCTTCGGCGGCCAGGGCTTCCAGCTCCTCGCGGGCGGGGGACTCCCCGTCGCGCTCTATCGCGCCGTCGAGGATCTGCTGGGCGTAGACGCCCGCCTCGATGATCTGCGAGAGCTCGACCTCCCTGGCGGCGTCGAGCAGCGGGGTACGCGCGATCTCGTCCAGGTACATGCCGACAAGGTCGCGGTCAGCGATCTCCCCGCCCACGGCGCGGGCGCTGCTCGTGGACTGACGACGGGCGACGGCGCGGGTTGCCATGCGTGCTCCCTTGCGATGCGATGAATCGGTCGCGGTACGTCCTCGGACACTCTCCCGAGTGCCCGCTTCCGAAGGAAACAACGACTGGAATCGGGACAGAATTCCCACGTTGCCCCCTCTTCTTCGAGATCTTGCAGTATCCTGCCCCGCCATTCCCCGGATACCGGGTCGGCGGTGCACCGCGAGAGCGCGAAGAGGCGCAGGTCAGGCGGGGGACGGGGGCGGGTGGGCGGATCCTTTCGGAGCCGTACGGCGCCCCGCCCATGAGACCGCCGTCACAGTGTCACGGTCCCTTTCGGCCCCGGACCGTGCTCGCCGTGACCTTGCTCCTACCCCGGAAGACGGGGCTCACCGCCTTCCGGTTGCCCGGAGCGGGGATCGTTCGCATGCCCGAACGGGTGGGGCGCGAGGGGTGCCGGCCGTATGGGCAAGGGCGTCAGCCGAACTGGAGGGAGCGCTTCGAGAGGCCCATCCAGAAGCCGTCCACCGGTGTGCGCGGCGCGGGAAGGTCCGCTCCGGCGGCGCCGAGGGTGACGAAGAGCGGGGCGAAGTGCTCGGTGCGGGGGTGGGCGAGGCGGCCCGCCGGGGACTTGGCCTCGAAGTCGAGCAGGGCGTCGACGTCGGAGGCGGCCAGCGCCTCGCGGCCCCACGCGTCGAACTCCGCGGACCAGCCGGGGACGCCGGGGCCGGTGTGCCGCAGGGCGGCCAGGTTGTGGGTGAAGAAGCCGCTGCCGACGATCAGGACGCCCTCGTCCCGCAGGGGGGCGAGCTTGCGGCCGATGTCCATCAGCCGGGCCGGGTCGAGGGTCGGCAGGGATATCTGCAGCACCGGTACGTCGGCCCCCGGGTACATCTCCACCAGCGGGACGTAGGCGCCGTGGTCCAGGCCGCGGTCCGGGACGTCCTGAACGGGGGTGCCGGGGGCGCGCAGCAGCTTGCGGACCGAGGCGGCGAGCCCGGGGGCGCCGGGGGCTTCGTAGCGGACCGCGTAGTAGTGCTCGGGGAAGCCCCAGAAGTCGTAGACGAGCGGGAGCGTCTCGACGGCGCCGATGGCGAGCGGGGCCTCCTCCCAGTGCGCGGAGACCATCAGGATCGCGCGCGGCCGGGGCAGGTCCGCGGACCAGGCGGCAAGCTCGGCCGGCCAGATCGGGTCGTCGGCCAGGGGCGGGGCGCCGTGGCTGAGGTACAGGGCCGGCATACGGGCGGGGGCGGCGGCCGGGCGGGGGTCGGGGGTGGGGGCGGGGCTCATGGGGGCGCTCCTCGGTCATCGGTACGGGCCGCCGTCGCGGCCGGTCCGCGGCGTGCGCGCGGGGCCACCCCGAAAAAGGACCGACCCCGCCTCGTTCAAATTTGAACGAAGCGGGGTCGTCAGTCATTCCCGTACCGGTGCCCCCGGTGCTCCCGTCAGTGGGCGATCACCGGGATCTTGAACTCGGCGTCCTCGGAGCCGGCGCCCGCGCTCCCGCCGGAGGCCACGGGGCCGCCGGAGCCGGGACGGCCGGTGTTGATCAGCGTGAACGCGATGGTCGAGCTGACCACCAGGATCCCGACGGCCCACCAGATCGCGGCCGAGTAGCCCTCGACCATGGCCTGCGCCTGGATCAGCTTCCCGGCCGGGCCGCCCGCCGCGGCCTGGGCCGCGTGGTCGGTCAGGTACGCGGTGGTCGCCGAGGCGGCGATGGTGTTGAGCAGGGCGGTGCCGATCGCGCCGCCCACCTGCTGCGAGGTGTTGACCATGGCCGAGGCCACGCCGGCGTCGGCCGGGTTCACCCCGTACGTGGCCAGGGACATCGCCGGCATGAAGGCGGTGCCCATACCGAGGCCCAGCAGCAGCTGCGCCGGCAGGATCAGCGCCGGGTAGGAGGAGCCGACCTCCAGCTGGGTCAGCAGCAGCATGCCGGTGGCGGCGAGCAGGAAGCCCGGGCCCATCAGCAGCCGCGGCGGGACGCGGGTCATCAGGCGGGCGCCGATCTGGGTGGAGCCCGTGATCATGCCCGCGATCATCGGCAGGAAGGCGAAGCCTGTCTTGACGGGCGAGAAGCCCTTCACGACCTGGAGGTAGTAGGTGAGGAAGAGGAACAGGCCGAACATCGCGATGACGGCGAGGCCGAGCGAGAGGTACACACCGCCGCGGTTGCGCTCCAGCAGGACGCGCAGCGGCAGCAGCGGGGACTTCACCCTGGCCTCGACGGCCACGAAGGCGATCAGCAGCAGGGCGGCGGCGATGAACAGGCCGATGGTCAGCCCGTCGGTCCAGCCGGCGGACTCGGCGCGGGTGAAGCCGTAGACGAGCGAGACCAGGCCCAGGGTGGAGAGGATCACGCCCGGGATGTCGAGGCGGGCGGCGTTGCGCGAGCCGGCGGGCTCACGGATGACCAGCCAGGCACCCACGGCCGCGACGATCGCGAACGGGATGTTGACGAAGAAGGTCCAGCGCCAGTTGAGGTACTCGGTCAGGAAGCCGCCGAGGATCAGGCCGACGGCGCCGCCGCCGCCCGCGATGGCGCCGTAGATGCCGAACGCCTTGGCGCGCTCCTTGGCGTCGGTGAAGCTGACGGCCAGCAGGGAGAGCGCGGCCGGGGCGAGCAGCGCGCCGAAGGCGCCCTGGAGGGCGCGGGCGCCCAGCATCATCGCCTCGCCGTTCGCCGCGCCGCCCAGCGCGGAGGCCAGGGCGAAGCCGATCAGACCGACGATGAAGGCGTTCTTACGGCCCCACTTGTCGGCGATGCGCCCGCCGAAGAGCAGCAGCCCGCCGAAGGCCAGCGCGTACGCGGTGATGACCCACTGGCGGTTGCCGTCGGAGATGCCGAGGTCGGTCTGGGCGGAGGGGAGCGCGATGTTCACGATGGTCGCGTCGAGGACGACCATCAGCTGGGCCAGGGCTATGAAGACGAGGGCCTTCCAGCGACTGGGATCGGCGGCGGCCGACGCGGGAGCCGCGGCGGTTTTTGACATGGGGGTACCCACTTCACGGTGCGGAATGACTGAAAAGATCAGAAATGGTCGATTGGAGAAACTATGGGGTCCGGGGCGGTCGCGTCACATGGTTTTACGCCTCAGGTCCACGCCTGGAGTCCACGCCCCGGGGCCACGCCTCAGGTCCTGCAAGGTGGCGGCCGTGCCGGGAAGCCGGGAGCGGGCCGGGGCCCGCAGTCCGTCGAGGAAGAGCTGGAGGTGGCGGTGGACGAAGCGGTCCGCGCCCAGGCAGTCCGTCCCCGGCAGGGGGCGGCTGAGCTGGGACAGCGCGACCATCAGGTCGCCCACGCCGATGTCGGTGCGCAGCAGCCCGGCGCGCTGCCCGATGGCGACCAGGCTCTCCACGGCCGCCTCCAGCGCGCCGCGGGCGGCCAGCAGTTCGGGGTGCTCGTGGTCGAAGCCGTCGGAGAGCATGGGGCACAGGGCGCCGATCCGCTCGTCGGCCGCGGCGTGCGTGAAGCGGCAGAGGGCGGCGAAGGCGTCCGGTTCCTCGGCGAGGGAGTCCTCGGCCTGGGCGGTGACCCGGTCCATCACGTAGAGGACCACGTGGTGGACGAGGTCGGCCCGGTCGGGGAAGTGCCGGTAGAGGGTGGCGTTGCCGACGCCGGCCCGGCGGGCGATCTCGTCGAGCGGCGCCTCGGCACCGGACTCCACCAGCATCTCGCGGGCCGCGGCCAGGATCCGCTCCCGGTTGCGCACGGCGTCGGCGCGGGGCTTGGGGACCCGGGTGGGGGCGTCGGGGTCGGCGGCCGTGAGGTCGACGGTCGCCGCGGGGGCGGCCGCCGGGGTGCGGGCGGGGCTCTTCATCCGGGGCCTCCCTGGGGCTGGGACTCGTAACGGCTGATCGGGTCGGGCTGGATCCGTACGACACGTAGGACCAGGACACGTAACGACACGTAACGACACGTACGGCTTACGCGTCCACCAAACGGGGAGCCGGTCCCCGCTTTGCGGGACTCAGGTACAAACGGGGATTGCGTCCCCGGTTATTTCACTCTTCCGTGTGACTCACGTCACACGGGAATATGCGGCGTTATCTCCCGTTTGGACGTCTCCGGCGCGCGGGCGCGCCGCCGCCGTCGGAGGGTGAGCGGACAGAGCGCAGTCCGGACCCGGCCGGCTGCCGCGGACGCGAAGGCGATCTTCATGCCGCAGACCCGCCGCCGGATACGCAGACCCCGTCGCACCAGCGCGTTCATCGGCCTGACCGCGCTGGTCCTGGGCCTCGGCGCCACCGCCAGCACCGGCATATCCGGGCGCGGCCACTCGGCGGCCGGGCCGGTCGCGACCAGCGCGGAATCCGCTCTGGCGCCCTGCCGGATCGCCGGGACCATGGGCGTCCAGATGTCGGAGGGGCTGCCGACGCCGCCCGGGTACGCGCGGTCGACCGGCGAGGTGCGCGCGCTGAACCTGATGATCGACTTCCCGGACGCCAAGGGGGAGGGCTCGGCGCTGGACCGGCTGGCGGAGTTCTTCCCCCAGACCTCCGACTGGTTCCACACCAGCTCGTACGGCCGGCTGACCTACCGGGCCGAGGCGCCGATACGGAACTGGCTGCGGATGCCGATGCCCTTCGCCGCGTACGGGATAGAGCGCGGGTCCTCGTACGAGCCGGGTTACCGCCGGCTCGTCGAACACATCGCGAGGGCCGCCGACCCCGAGGTGGACTTCAGCCGGTACGACCTGATCAACATCCTGGTCACCCCGAACGCCGGGCCGTCCGCCCTGGACACCGTCCTGTCGGTGACCTTCTCCGGCAACGGCGAGGCGCCGGTGGCCGACGGGGTGCCGCTCGCCAACACGTCCTTCGTCTACAGCCGGCAGGACGACGGCTCCGGCTCCTACCGGGAGACCGGCTTCCGGGTGCTCCCGCACGAGAACGGGCACATCTTCGGCCTCCCGGACCTCTACACCTCCGAGGGCGGCGGCGCGGTCGGTCACTGGGACGTCATGAGCGAGGACTGGGGCGCCAACAACGACCTCCTCGGCTGGCACAAGTGGAAGCTGGGCTGGCTCGACGCCTCGCAGATCAGCTGCGCGTCCAAGCGGGGGGTCAGCGACCACGTGCTGTCGCCGCTGGCGGTGAAGGGCGGCACGAAGCTGGCGTTCATCCCGCTGTCGGAGAGCACCGGGTACGCGGTGGAGGTCCGCACCCCGGCCGGGAACGACGAGGCCGTCTGCAAGCCCGGCGTACTGATCTACAAGGTGGACTCGGACGTGGACACCGGGCGCGGGCCGGTGACGGTCTCGGACAGCCTGGGCGGGAGCGGGGGCTGCACCCGGCGGCCCAACGTGCACGCGGAACTGTCCGACGCGCCGTACCGGCCGGGCGAGACGTTCACCGACGAGAAGGCCGGGATCAGCGTGTCGGTGGTGGGCGAGCTCCGCAACGGCGACTACCAGGTGCGGGTCACCCGGCCCTGAGGCGGCCGGCCGGCCCGCGGGGCAGGGACCGGACGACCTCCCTCACCCGGGTGGAGGAGGCCTTTCGGCGGCTTTCGGGGCGTGGGCCGGGCATGGTCGGAGCACTGATCCGCTTCCACTGGAAAGGCCCCGCCGTGACCGTGCACCCCACGAACCCCACCACCCCCGAAGAGCGCCTGGCCGCGGCCGGGCTGACGCTGCCCCCGGCTCCCGCGCCCGTCGCCGTGTACGTACCGGCGGTCATGAGCGGGCATTACGTGTACACCTCCGGCCAGCTGCCCATGGTGGACGGCACGCTGCCGGTGACCGGGAAGGTCGGGGCCGAGGTGAGCGAGGAGCGGGCCAAGGAGCTGGCGCGGCGGTGCGCACTGAACGCGCTGGCGGCCGTGGCGTCGGTGGCGGGGGACCTCTCCGCCGTCAAGCGGGTGGTGAAGGTGGTCGGCTTCGTGGCGAGCGCCCCCGGCTTCACCGGCCAGCCGGGCGTGGTCAACGGCGCGAGCGAACTCCTGGGCACGGCCTTCGGCGACGCGGGCATCCACGCGCGGAGCGCGGTCGGGGTGACGGTGCTCCCGCTGGACGCGCCGGTGGAGGTCGAACTGACGGTGGAACTGCATACGCCGATGGGGGTGTGAGGGGGGTGGCCTGAGCGGGGCCGGGGCCTGCCGGTCGCCGCGTCGCTGCGCTTCCGACTGGTCAGGGCAGGGGCGGTGGCGTGGGCGAGGGCGGGATCGACGGCTGGGCGGAGTACGGCGGCCACGAGTACTCGTACGACTGCTGCGGCCACGGCGTCGGCTTCGGCGGCGCGAAGGGGCCCACGTGGCCGGCCATGAGGGCCATCGCGGTGCCGGTGAAGAGCAGGGTGGCGATGATCAGCCCGAGCCCGACCGGATTGCGCGGGTTGTAGGCGTACCGGTTCGTGCCGTACCGGCTCCGCCGGAAGACCGGCTCGTCGTCCCTCACAGCCCGCCCCCGCCCTTCCGGTGCCTCACGACCGCCCGCCGGCGTCACGGCCGGCCACGGTGGCCGCCACCCGCCCCGGATGCCGTACGGACTCCCCCACCACGGTGCCCGGAGGGTGGCGGCGCCCCCCTGCGGCCCCGATCCTCCCCCGCCGACCCGCACCGCCGCACTGCCGCGCCCCGGCAGTCTTACGCGCCCCTCGATGCCGGTCGGCTCCCCGGGCGCCGGTCAGCCGCCGAGCGGCGCGGTGGTGACCTGGGCGGGCGGGGTGTCGGCGTGGTCGATGCTCACCTGGGACCTCGGGCCGCGCGTCACCTGGAAGAGCGTGAGCGGCAGGCCCTGGTCGGTGAAGGCCTGTTGCAGGCGGGGGTCGTGGGTGAAGACGACGATCTGCCAGTGCCTGCCGATGTCGTGCAGCACCTGGGCGAGTCCGTGCACCTTGGCCGGGTCCATGGACTGCACGGGGTCGTCGATGACGAGGAAGCCGAAGGGGCTGTCCACGGTCGTGGCCCTCGGCAGGAAGAGGGAGAGCGCGAGGGAGTGCAGTTCCCCCTGGCTCATGATGTCGAGCGCCGGAGCGTCCTCGCCGTCCACGGAAGCCGCCATGACCAGCTTGCGGACGGTCGCCCT
The DNA here is from genome assembly GCF_055584685.1 of Streptomyces sp. NPDC102258. NCBI lineage: Bacteria > Bacillati > Actinomycetota > Actinomycetes > Kitasatosporales > Streptomycetaceae > Streptomyces > Streptomyces sp. NPDC102258. Next base: position 75,968 of record NZ_JBVJLO010000009.1, on the reverse strand, counting down.
CTCGCTGCCCTTCAGGCTGACGGCCGTGAGGTCGACGTTGCTCTCCTGCCGCAGCCGCTCCCAGATGGCCTGCGTCGCGTCGGTGAAGCGCTCCATGCGCTCCTCCCGCAGCTCGGTGGAGAGGTCCCTGAGCCACTTCACCGCCTTGCGGAGGTGGCTCAGCAGGACCCTGTCCCGTTCGGTCGCCCGCGCCGTGTCCGCCCACACGGCGAGCCGGATGACCAGCGCGCGCCACTCCTCGCCGCGCTCCTCCAGCTCACGGACCGCGCGCGTGCTGACGGCCGCGCAGGCGTCGGTGAGGGCCGTGGCGGCCGCTTCGGCGTTCCGGGCGAGCTCGACCGGGTCGGTGATCTGCCGGCAGTCGGTCCACGCCTCCCACGGGTCGGCCAGAGCCGGGGGGATCCGCGCGGGGCGCTCGATGATGTGGTGGAGGAGCCGCACGTCCGTCCGTACGGCGGCGCGCGCGTCCTCGGCGGTCTTCGCTTCGCGGCGCAGCTCCGTCACCTGCCGGGAGGCACGCTCGTACCACTCCCGTCCGAGGACGCCTTCCGTCCCGCACGCCGGGCAGACGTCGTCGTCGGGGTGCCGGCCGGCGTGGGCGAGGGCCCTCTCCAGCAGGTCCGCGCGCAACCGGGCGTTCTCGGCGTCGGTACCGCGGACGGCCTCCATGCCGGCGACGGCGCTCCGTAACCGCTGAACGGCCTTCCCTACCGCTGCCAGGTCGGGCCCCTGTGCCCCGGCGTCGGCCTCGGCGTGAAGTTCGGCGAGCCGGCTGTCGTCGGCCGGGGGCAGACCCGCCACGAGGGCGCCGATGGTGTCGAGGTCCGGGGCGCCGGGGGCGTCCAGGGCGGCCAGGGCCCGTACGGCACGGTCGTCGTCCGCCAGCGCGCGGAGGGACTCCCTCAGGCCGGGTACGGCGTCCCTCGTCTCCTTCGCGGTGGCGGCGAGGGCCCTCTCGCGGGCGCTCAGGGTGTTGGCCGCGGTGGAGAGCAGGTCCATGCCGAGGATGGTGGCGATGGCGTCGTAACGCTCGGACGGCTTGCCGGTGAGCATGAGGTCGAGGTCGGTGTACGAGAGGAAGGGCCGGTGGTCGGCGAGGACCGCGTCCCAGCCCGCTTCGTTCAGGGGGACGGTTCCGTGGCCCGGGCGGGTGAAGGTGGCCTCGGAGCCGGCGAAATCCTTGCCCGCCCAGGTACGGGTGAGGGTGCTGTCACCGGTGTCACCCTCGATCGCGAGCGTGAGCTCGATCATGGGGCTGCCGGAGTCGTGGAGGTTGTACCAGTGGCCGCCGCGCGTGGCGTCCTGGCCCGGCCGGTGGGCGCGGGTACCGGTGAAGCCGACCTCGATGGCGTCGGCGAGGCTGGACTTGCCGGAACCGTTGCGGCCCACGACGAGGTTGACACCCGGGCGGGGGCCGAGGCTCAGCCGGGCACGGGGGCCGATGCCGCGAAAGCCGTTGACGGCCAGGGAGTGGAGGTAGACGCGCCCCGGAGGGGCGGTCGACGGGGTGGCGGCGCCGGCGCCGGCGATGGCCTCGCCGAGGGCCTCACGCAGCAATACCTTGACGCGCTCGGGAAGCGCCGCTCCGGCCAGGCGCGCCGCCACCGTCTCGACGAGCGGAAGCGCGGTCCGCTGGTGGTATTCCGTCTCGGTCACGAAGGGCCTCCTGCGCGGTGCGACGGGGATGAGGCGGTGCGGCGTCCCGCACCACCTGCTGACGGGAGGGAGCACTGAGGAGGGACGGACGCTCACCTCGTAACTTACTGAACATCAGCGCGGTCGACTTCCCTATCCGGCCAGCTGCCCGGCAACTGCCCCTGTTTGCACCGCATTTGGCACGACGCCCTGTTGCTGTCGGCAGAGAACGGGAGTAGCGCCGGACAAAGGTCCCGCGGAAGCCGCCGCGGTCTGCTCTTCCTTGGCGCGGCGATAGCCGCGTTACAGGCGGTGATCGGCTCCCGGGAGAGCGTGCCGGCCATGATCGCCGGGGATGAGCTCCACCTGCTGGACGAGACGACCCACCGCGACCTCGCCCGCGTGGCCGGCTACGTGGTCCACCACGGCGTGGCCCAGCTCGACGTCCCGCGCTATGCGCGGCAGCTGCTCGCTGAGGGGCTGCTGGAAGGCGACACCCCTCGACCCGGTCCCTGTGGCAATCCATGCAACCGCTCGCAGGACGATCCGCTAGGCTGTCAGCGGTCAGTCGGCTACCAGGCGCGTGCCGGGAAAAATGTCCGCGAGGACATCTCCACCCGGGTGGGCGCACGTTGCCTGACCAGCAGTCGAAGCGGCGCTGGTGATCCCTCCGGGTTCCCAGCAACGTTTCCGACAGGCCCCGCCTTCGTAGCTCAGGGGATAGAGCACCGCTCTCCTAAAGCGGGTGTCGCAGGTTCGAATCCTGCCGGGGGCACAAGGAAGACGGCCCGGAGCGATCACGCTCCGGGCCGTTTCGCGTCACCTCTGACGACAACGGGGTCGCACATTCGGTCGTCGGTGGCCTGACCTTCGGGCAGCGGTGCGTCCGCTGCTCGGAGTGTTTGAAGGAGACCCGGCAGGAGAGGCACACGTACGCGAAGCGGTGGGGCATCCGGCCACTGTCCACCGTCGAGATGGTGCGTCGCCATGGGTTTTCCGCTCGCGTCCACCAGACATCCCATCCCGTGGGGGTGTCGCGTGGGGAGACCCCCGGCCGGGGGTGGCTGGGGGTCTTCGGCGTGCGGGGGTTAGCTGAGGCCTCGGGTGCGTTCGCCTATGCGGTCGCCCTGGGGGGTGCCGGAGCGCTTGAGGGCGGCCTTGGTGTGGGCTCCGCCCTTCACCTTGCTGCGCAGCGGGCCGTCGAAGCCGTGGCCCTGCGGGGACGGCGGCCGGAGCGGGTCCGTGGCCTTCGCGATCGCCGCCTGGACGTCGTGCTTCTGCTCTTTGCTCATCCCGTCGTCAACTCCCTCGGGAAGCACCCAATCGGACTACTGGGATCGTAAGCAGATATAGCGGACAACGCACCCGGACGGCGGGCAAAGAATCCCGGAGCGCTCCGGGATCAAGGGCGCGCCGGAGCGGGCCCTTCCCGGGTGCCGCGGTCCGCGCGGACCAGTTCCTCCGGGCAGGGCGTACCCCGCGGGAGCTGGTATTTCGCCGCCACGCGGTACTCGCCGGGGGTCGGGGCCAGCAGTTCCGTCCAGACGTCCCCGGCGGCGTCGGGGGCCGCCTTGAAGAGGCAGCCGGAGGTGTTGGCGTACTCCTTGGGGCTCGCCGGGGTCGCCGCGCCGCGGGCCTTCGAGGCGGGGGTCTCCTGCGGGGGCTCGACGGCCTTGCCCTCGGCGTCGACCAGGCCCAGCCAGGGCGAGTGCGGGATCCGCACCAGCACCCGGCCCGGCGTCTTGACGTCGATGACCAGCCGGTCGGCGCCCGCGACCACCACGCTCGCCGGGCCGGCCACCAGGCCGGTCGGGTCGACGACCCGGAACAGCCGCCAGTTCGCGTCGCCCCACACCTCACTGAGGTACGGGAGCCCGGCGCCCACCAGCTTCGCCTCGGCCTCGCCCCCCGAGTCGGGCGTGTCGGCGGGCAGGACGACGTAGTGCACGGCCCAGCGTTCCAGCCAGGCGCGGTAGCCGTCGGCGGTGAGGGTGCCGTCGTAGAAGAGCGGGTTGCGCTCCAGGTCGGCCTGGCGGTTCCAGCCGCGCGCGAGGTTCACGTACGCCGGGAAGGCGGAGGACTCGCGGTGGCTGCTGGCGGGGACCACCTCGACCCGGCCCCGGTCGGCGCCCGCCTTCTGGAGCTGGTCGACCAGCGGGGCCAGCTCCCGGTTCCAGGCGGCCACCGGGGTGGTGCGGACGATGTCGGTGACGCTGTTGGTGGTGATCCAGGCGGTCAGCCCGACGCAGGCGAGCAGCACGGCGTACCAGTGCCGCGAGCGCGGGACGGCGTACGGGAGGGCGGCGAGCAGCACGGCGCCGCCGAACAGCATGACGAGGCGGGTGACGTTCGAGCCGACCTGGGAGTCGATCGCCCAGGTCAGGAACACCCCGAGGGTGTAGACGGCGGAGGCGATCCGGACCGTCTTCCACCCCTTGGGCACCAGGAAGACGATGGCCAGCCCGAACACGAACGGCAGCCAGGCCGAGCCCACCTTCATCGGCTGCGTCCCCGAGAAGGGGAACAGCCACGCCGAGAGCCCGACGACGGCCACCGGCGCCAGTCCGAGGGCGTACGCGCCCGGCCGCCGGCGGCTCAGGAACAGTGCGGCGGCGATCACCCCGAGGAAGAGCCCCGCCACCGGACTGGCGGCGGTGGCCAGCCCGGCCAGCGGTGCGGCGGCGGCGGCCTTGGCCCAGCGCCGCCGGGCCCATTTGCGGGGCCAGCAGAAGACGGCGGCGACGGCCCCGAGCGCGAACAGCACGCCGAGTCCGAAGGTGACGCGGCCCGACAGCGCGTTGCACAGCAGCCCGTACACCCCGGCGAGGGCGGGCCACAGGGGTCGCCGGACGGCGCCGCGGCAGCGGGTCAGGATCAGGGCGAGGAGTCCGGCCGAGCAGGTCCCGGCGATCATCATCGTCGTCCGGACGCCGATCATGTGCATGACGTACGGGGACACGACGCTGTACGAGACCGGGTGCATGCCCCCGTACCAGGCGAGGTTGTACGCGGTGTCGGGATGCCGGCCGACGAACTCCGCCCACGCGTCCTGCGCGGCCAGGTCGCCGCCGCTGTTGGCGAAGCTGAAGAACCAGACGACGTGCAGGACGGCCGCCACGGCCATGGCGACGGGGACGGGGTGCCGGTGCGCCCACGCGAGCGCCCGCGCCGGGGCGCCGGCCGTCGGAGCGGGGGGCGCCGGGGCGGAGGGCGCGTCCGGGGGGCGGCCCGCCGCGGGGCGCGCCGCCGCCGGGCGTTGTCCCTGCTCATCCCGCTCAGCGGTGGTCACAACCGATGCTCTCTCCCGACCCGGACCGACACGGGCCGCCGCGCGCGTCCCACTCGGCACCCTAGACGTGCCGCGGCGCCCCGGGGTTGCCCGGGGCGCCGCGGCGCACGGACGACGGATCAGCCGATACGGGTCAGCTTGCTGCCCGCACCCGGCGCGACCAGCTCGCGCTGGAGCGCCACGGGCACCTTCACCTGGCTGGCGCCCTCGCCCACGGTCAGCACCCCGACCTTGGTTCCGGCCTTGGCCGTCTGCGGGATCTTGGTGCCGCCGTCGCCGAGCTTGAGGGCGACGGTCAGCGAGGACCAGCCGACCGCCTGGACGTCGGCGGTGGCGACGACCGGCGTGTGGCCGCCGAGGCCGTCGTCCACGTAACCGACGACGTCGCCCTTCTTCACGACGGGCGCGCCCTCGATGGACTTCTGGGTGGCGATCAGCAGCGTGCGGCTCGCGGCGACGACGCTGTCGATGATCGGCGGCTTGTGCTGGCCGAGGACGGCGCCGACGATCAGCTGGTTGGTGTCGCCGACCTTCTTCTGGGCGGCGAAGAGGAGGTTGCCGCCGGCCTTGGTCGTCGTACCGGTCTTGATGCCGAGCGAGTCGTTGAGCGGGACCAGGCGGTTCCAGTTCGGCCAGGTCTTGCCGCTGGGGTCGACCCAGCTGGGCATCCGGGTGATGTCCACCAGCGCGGGGATCTCGACGATCTTGAGGCCCAGCTTCACCTGGTCCTCGGCGGTGCTGACCGTGGTCGCGTCCAGCCCGGAGGGGTCGGTGTAGGTGGTGTTCGTCATGCCGAGTTCCTTGGCGGTGTCGTTCATCTTCTTGACGAACGCCTCCTGGGAACCGGAATCCCAGCGCGCGAGCAGCCGCGCGATGTTGTTGGCCGACGGGATCATGAGGGCGGCGATCGCGTCGTACTCGGTGATCTTGTCGCCCTCCTTGACCGTGTTGAGGGTGGACTCGTTGTCCGACTTGTCCTTCTGACCCTCGGTCTCGGCGGTCTTGTCGATGTCGATCATCGCGCCCTTCTCCCCCTTCTTGAAGGGGTGGTCGCGCAGGATGATGTACGCCGTCATCGACTTGGTGACGCTCGCGATCGGCACCGGCTTCTGCTCACCGGACGAGCCGATGGTGCCGAGGCCGGCGGCGGCCATCGAGGCCTGCCCCTCGGTGGGCCAGGGCAGCTCGGGCTTGCCGCCGGGGAAGGCGTACGTGGCCTTCGCGGTCATCGCCAGCTTCGGCGCGGGCAGCGGGCGCACCAGCTGCACGACGGCGAGCACGATCGCGAGGAGCAGCACGATCGGCGCGTAGATCTTGAAACGCCGGACCGCGGTGCGCAGGGGGCTGGGCGGCGGGGGCGGGTTGTTGGTGAGGTCCGCCAGCATGTCCAGCGGCGGCCTGGGGGGCAGCGGCTGCTGCGTGGTGCGCTCGCTGGAGTCCAGCCGGGCGGCGGCGGGCGGGGGCGGCGGGGTCGCTGCCGCGGGCTTGGGGGCGGGGGCGGGCGCGGGCGCGGGCCGGGGGGTGGCGGGCTTCGGCGGGGCCGCCGGCGCGCCGTCGCGCAGCGGCACGAAGGTGCTGGACCGGCGCGCGTCGTCCGTCCCGGCGTCGGCCGGCTTCTTCTCCGGCGCGGCGGGGGCGGAGCCCGGCTTCACGGCCCGGAAGACGGCCGTGCGCTCGCTGTCCGCCGACTCCGAAGGCTTGTCGGCCTTGTCGGCCGGCTCCGCCTTGGACGTCGTCTCCGCGTCGGCGGGCTTGCCCGAACGGGGATCCCGCGCGGGGGCGGAGCCCGGCTTCACGGCGCGGAAGACGGCCGTGCGCTCGCTGTCCGCCGGCTCCGAGCGCTTCTCGGCCTTGTCGGCCGGCTCCGCCTCGGGCGTCTTCTCCGCGTCGGCGGGCTTGCCCGTACGGGGATCCCGCGCGGGCGCGGAGCCCGGCTTCACGGCCCGGAAGACGGCAGTCCGCTCGCTGTCCGCCGACTCGGGGCGCTGGTCGGCCTCAGGCGAAGCGGAATCCGGAACGACGACCCCGAACGCGGTCGTACGCACGTCACCCGACGGCTTCTTCGGCGCGTCCGAACCCGGCTTCACCGCACGGAAGACGGCGGTCCGCTCACTGTCGGCCGACTCCGGCTTGGCGGCCTTCTCAGCCTTCTCGGCCTTCTCCGCTGGAGCGGAGTCCGGGACGACGACGCCGAACGCGGTCGTACGGGCATCACCGGACGGCTTCTTCGGGGTGTCCGGGGCAGCCGGCTCCGGCTTGGCGGCCGGCTCCTCCGAAGGGGTACGCGGGTCCCGGGCCGGTGGCTTCCGCTGCGCCGAAGCGGAATCCGTCGCGGGCTTCGCGTCGGGCTTCGCTTCGGGCTTCTCCGAGTCCGCCGTCCGGCCCTCCTCCGGGGAGGCCTGGCGGCCCGCTCCGGACGCGGCGGGCTTCGCACCGTCCACCCGACCGGAGGACGGCTCGGGCGCGGCGTCGACGCCGGACACCCCGCCGTCGGCACCCGAAGCACCGGAGGCGCGGGAAGCACGGGAAGCACCCGAGGCCCCGGAATCAGCCGACGCGGGCGTGGCACCGGAAGCGTCCGGCAGCTTCGAAGCACGCGAGGCGCTGGAATCAGCCACCGCACCGGAGGCACCCGCCGCCCGGGAGCCGGCCGACGCACCCGACGCACCGGAGCCGCCCGAGGCGCCGGACGCACCCGACGCATCGGAATCGGCGCCCGCATCCGCCTCCGGATCCGCCTCCGCTTCCCGCTCCGGATCCGCGTCCCCGGAGGGCTCCGCCGTCCGGTCGGGCTCCGTGGTGGCGACCCAGGCCGCCACCGCCTCCTTCAGCGGATCGCGCCGCGCCGGCGGCTGGAACACCGAGAGCCTCGGGTCCCGGTCCCCGGAGGACTCCGCCGCCCCCGACGCTCCTTCATCTACCGACTTGTCGGGGGACTCGCCCGCCACCGTTCCTCCTCGATCGCCGTCCGGTCACTGTCCGAACCGTCTAACAGTGTCCCGTCTAGGGGGCATCGCCCCCGTGCTAGACGAGAACGACATAGCTGCAGGTTCCCCCGCAAAGCGGCCAGGCGCTCTCGACAGATGAATGTGAGAGGCGTCACCCTGTCACTCATCCACGCGGGGAGGCATGGATGGGCAGGAGCCGCAGAACAATTCCAGAGGAGCTTCTGCTGCTCGCCTTGGACCCGGCCACGGGAACCACGGCGCAGCCGCAGTCGCTCGACCTCGGCCTGGCCGGGGCACAGCTAGTGGAGCTGGCTCTGGCAGGACGGATAGCCCCTGACGGGGATCGTATCGCCGTGGTGATGCCACGGCCGACAGGAGATCCGACTTTGGACTCCGCACTGGAACTGCTGCGCAGGCGCGGCAGCCCGGTACGGGCCGTCCACTGGATCGGCGGACCCCGGCTGGGGCTCCGCCAGATTTACCTCGCCCACCTGGAGCGCTGCGGCATGGTCCATGCCGTCGCGGGACAGATGTGCGGGGTGCTGCCGACGACTCGCTACCAGGCGACCGACACGGCGATCAGCCGGGAGATCCGTGCCCGGCTCGACAGTGCGATCCGCACCGGCGTACCGCCGGACCCGCGGACCGCGGCGCTCGCCGCACTGGCCCACGCGGTCGGACTCGGCAAGCACCTGTACCCCGGCAACGAGGGGCGCTCGTCCAGATCCCGGCTGCGGGACCTGATCCGGCACGACCCGATGGGCGGTCTCGTGGCGCACGCCGTGATGGACGTCCAGAACGGTGTGGCCGCCCAGCCGCGCCGGGACCGGGCCCCGGCCCCGGCGCCCGTCCGGGCCACGGCGGGCGGCGCGGTACCGCTGCAGCCGCGCCGGACGGGTGCGATGGCCCGCGCGGCCGCGCACTGACCGGCGGCACCCGCACCACCCGTAAGACACGCACCACCCGTACGACGCGCACACCAGCACCACCCGCACCACCCGCACGACACGCACCGCCCGCACGCGGGGTGGTGGGACCGGTGAGCCGGTTCCGCCACCCCGCGTGCCGCGTTTTCCGGGAGATCGCCGTCGATCCACGGCGTTCCCCAGCGCCGTCGCACCCTTCGGTGGCAGTCTGCTGAACAGCAGACACGCAGAGAGACAGCGACAGAAGAAGGCGGAGGTGCCGTCCCCGTGGCGTCCAATGTCAATCCCACCGTCCGACGCCGCCGACTGGGCATGGAGTTGCGCAAGCTCCGCGAGGACAAGGGCATGACGGCCGAGCAGGTCGCCGAACGCCTCCTCGTCTCCCAGTCGAAGATCAGCCGGCTGGAGAACGGCCGCAGGTCCATCAGCCAGCGCGACGTACGCGACCTGTGCGAGGTGTACGAGGTGGAGGACCCCCGGCTCGTCGACTCGCTCATGCAGATGGCCAAGGACTCGCGCCAGCAGGGCTGGTGGCACGCCTTCGGGGACATCCCGTACAGCGTCTACATCGGGCTCGAAACCGACGCCGCCAGCCTGCGTACGTACGAGCCCCAGATGGTCCCCGGCCTGCTCCAGACCCCGGAGTACGCCCAGGCCCTCATCCGCGGCGCGCTGCCGGAGACGGCTCCGGCCGACGTGGACAAGCGCGTCCAGGTCCGCATGCACCGCCAGAAGCGGCTTTCGGAGACGGACAACAACAACCCGGACGTCGGACCGCTGCGCCTGTGGGCGGTGATCGACGAGGCGGCGCTGCGCCGGCACGTGGGCGACCCGCAGTTGATGATCCGGCAGCTGGAATTCCTGATAGAGCAATCGCAGCAGCCGTACATCACGGTGCAGGTGATGCCCTTCACGATGGGCGCGCATCCGGGGGTGAACGGGCAGTACGCGATCCTCGAATTCCCGGACGCCTCGGACTCGACGGTCGTGTACATCGAGGGCGTCACGAGCGACCTGTACCTGGAGAAGGCGAACGACGTCCAGAAGTACAGCGTGATGTACGAGCACTTGCGGGCCCAGGCCCTCAACGTCGACCAGACCAGGCGGTTCATCTCGGAGATCATCGACCATTACGCCGGCAAAACGTCCAAGTGACGGCCGGGGGGCCGATACGGTACACCGTCGGTCCCCGGCCACAGAAGGCCTGAACTGAATATGCCACCCGGTCGAGTGAATGCCTCCTTCAGCCCTCGGGAGGTGCCGGTAGCGTCGATCACGTCGGTCAGGGAATGGACCGGCACGAAACCGGAACTACTCGCTGAACCGGAGAAAAACATGGCTATTCGTCAGGGCGCCACGGAAATCTGGACCAAGTCCTCCTACTCCGGCGGAAACGGCGCGTGCGTCGAGGTCAAGTCCCCCGTCATGGAGGCCATCGCGGTCCGCGACTCCAAGGTGCAGGACGGCCCCTCCCTCAGCTTCGCGCCGGCGTCGTGGACCTCCTTCGTCGCCGACGTCACCGAGGGCCGGTCGGGGCGCCTCGCCTGAACGTTTCGGCCCCCCACCCGACAGCCCTTCCCGTACCACTGACTGAAGCCCTCTCGACCGGTCCGCCGTCCTGGCCGAGGGGGCTCGGTCATGTCCGGACGGTACGGCGCCCCCCCGGCGGACAGGGTGTCCCTCAGCGCAGCCGGTCCACGTACCGGTCGGTCCCCGGCACCGTCGGGACGAACGGCGCGACCAGCTCCACCCGGCCCGGCCCCGACTCCGCGACCTCGGCGTCGAGCCCCTGGAAGCGGTCCCAGCACGTACGCGGATCGGCCTCCAGGAACCACAGCAGGGTGAGCCGGGTGTCGACCCCCTCGACCTGTTTGACGTAGGTCATCCGATCGCCGGGCAGCGGCGTCGGCCGGAAGACGGTGACCATCGCCGCCGGTGAGCCGGCCAGCCGCCGCGGCAGGATCCGCGAGCGCAGCCGTTCCAGCAGCTCGGCCCGCTGCGCGGGGCCCTCGGCGTCGACGACCTGGAGGACGAGCCCGGCGTACGGGTGGTCCAGCGCGTGGAAGTCCCGCGGTCCGGCGGCCCCGTCGCGGTAGACGGTCGCCTCGTGGTCCTGGAAGGCCGTGAAGACGTGCGTCCGGTCCTGGTAGACGCGGCCGTCGCGGTTGAGCCGCTTGTTGACGGCGACCGTCCACTTCATGTGCTCGTCGTAGCGGCCCTCGGTCACCCAGTACGTGGACAGGTAGCAGCCCGCGGTGACGGGCTGGGCGACCGCCGACTTCTCCGGGTAGCGCAGTTCCCGGAGGTCGCGGGTGGCGACCCAGCGGCGGCCGGCGTACATCCAGGGCATGGCCATGGCGCCCGCGTAGTAGTGGTCGTCCTCGTACCAGCGGTTGTACGCGTACTCGTGGCCCGGGTGCGGTTCCACCATCGTGATCAGGGCGTGGCCGGGGCGGACCCCGTACGGGCCGACGGCCGCCAGCTCCGCGTAGTCCCCGGCCCGGGTGTCCGGCGGGGTGTCGTTCGCGTCTGTGGTCATGGCACCGGTCTATCTGATGCAGCGTCAGTTGTGGAGGGGGCGGACGGGCCGCGTTCCCCGGCCGCCGCCCACTCCGTGGACAGTAGGTGCCGTCTACATCTTCTCGCCGTTAGGCTGCGCCGCACCCGCCCCCCGAAGGAGTCCCCGTGCCGATCGCCGCCCCGCCGCCCTTCGCCGCCCGCGCGACCTCGGTGGGCGGCTCGCCCGTACGGGAGATCCTCGCGCTGACCGAACGCCCCGGGGTGATCTCGTTCGCCGGGGGCCTGCCCGCCCCCGAACTCTTCGACACCGCCGGACTGCGCGCCGCCTACGACGCCGTCCTCGGCGGGCCCGGCGCCGCCCGCGCGCTCCAGTACTCCACCACCGAGGGCGCCCCCGAGCTGCGCGAGGCGGTCGCCGACCGGCTGCGCGCCCGGGGGCTGGCCACCGACGCCGGGGACGTCCTGATCACCACCGGCTCCCAGCAGGGCCTCACCCTGCTCGCCGCCACCCTGCTGGAACCCGGCGACACCGTGCTCGTCGAGAACCCCACCTACCTGGCGGCCCTCCAGTGCTTCGGCCTGGCCGGAGCCCGGGTCGTGCCCGTCCCCTGCGACGGGGAGGGGCTGCTGCCCGACGCCCTCGCCGAGATCACCGCCCGGGAGCGGCCGAAGCTGCTCTACACCGTCCCCACCTTCCAGAACCCGACCGGCCGCACCCTGCCGGGAGAACGCCGGGCGGAGGTGGCCCGGACCGCGGCGCGGCTCGGCCTGTGGCTGGTGGAGGACGACCCGTACGGGGAACTGCGCTACGAGGGCTCCCCCCGGCGCTGGCTCGCCGCGCACCCGGGCGCCGAGGACCGCACCGCCCTGCTCGGCAGCTTCTCCAAGGTGCTGGCCCCCGGGCTGCGCCTGGGCTGGCTGCGCGCCCCGGCGGCGCTGCGCCGGGCGGCGGTGGTCGCCAAGCAGGCGGCCGACCTGCACACCTCGACGGTGGACCAGCTGGCCGCCGCCCACTACCTCGGCGCCGCCGACCTCGACGCCCACGTCGCCCGGGTCCGGGAGGCCTACCGGGCCCGGCGCGACGCACTGCTGGCGGGACTGGGCGGGGCGCTCCCGGCGGGCTCGGAGTGGAACCGCCCCGAGGGCGGCATGTTCGTCTGGACCCGGCTCCCGGCCGGGCACGACGCGTCGGCCCTGCTGAAGGCGGCCGTCGCGCACGACGTGGCGTTCGTGCCGGGGGCGCCGTTCTTCACCGGCGCCCCCGACCCGCGCACGCTGCGCCTGTCGTTCACCACCCACACCCCGGCGGAGATCACCGAGGGTCTCGGGCGGCTGCGCCGGGCCTGGGCCTAGGCGGCGCCCCCGTCCCCGCCCCCGTCCTCGTACAGGGCGTCGATCTCGGCGGCGTACCGCTCGGCGACGGCGCGGCGGCGGAGCTTCAGGGTGGGGGTCAGCGTCCCGGCGGCGATGGAGAACTCCTCGTCCAGGACCCGGAAGGCGCGGATCCGGGCCGGCCGGGAGACGGTGGCGTTGGCGGTGGCCACGGCCGCGGCGGCCAGGGCCCGTACGGCCGGGTGGGAGCCGGGGGCGGCCCCCAGGTCGAGGGACTCCCGGGCGGCCCAGGCGGCGACCTCGGCGGCGTCCAGGGTGATCAGGGCCACCGGGTGGGGCCGCCGGTCGCCGATGAGGACGGCCCGCGAGATACAGGGGGAGGCGGCCTGGACGGCGAACTCCACCTCGGTCGGGGTGATGTTCTTGCCGGCCGAGGTGATGATCAGCTCCTTCTTGCGGCCGGTGAGGGAGAGGAAGCCGTCGGCGTCGAGCGCGCCGAGGTCCCCGGTGTGCAGCCAGCCGTCGGGGTCGAGCGCCTCGGCGGTCGCGGCGGGGTTCGCGTGGTAGCCGGGGAAGACCATCGGGCCCCGGGCGAGCACCTCCCCGTCGGCGGCGATGCGGACCTCGCAGCCCGCGACGGGGCGGCCGACGGTGCCGGGGCGGACGGCGCCGGGGTGGTTGAGGCTGATGACCCCGCCGGACTCGGTCATTCCGTAGCCCTCGAAGACGCTGATGCCGCAGGCGCGCAGGAAGTCCAGGGTGGCGGGGGCGATGGGGGCGCCGCCGGTCAGGGCCCATTGCAGCCGGCCCCCGAAGGCGGCGCGGACGGGCCCGTAGAGGGACTCCCGCGCCGCCTCGTACGCGGCCCGGTCCGCCTCCGGAAGCCGGCCGTCCGCCGCCAGCAGGCCCAGCCGTACGGCCTCCTCGAACCGCTCCGGGCCGCCCTCGGTCCCCGCCGCGAGGGCCTGCACCACCGCGTGCACCTTCTCGAACAGGCGGGGTACGGAGGGCAGGTGCGTGGGCCGCGCCTCGGCCAGCTCTCCGACCACGTCCTCGACGCGGCCGCCGAAGTAGCAGAGCTCCCCGCCCTGGAGGAGGGTGGTGAACTGGATCAGCTGCGCCAGCAGGTGTGCGAGGGGCAGGTACAGGTACGTGGAGTTCCCCGGTCCGCCCCGGGTCAGCGGGAGCGTGGCGTCCTGGACGGCCCCGAAGTTGCCGTGGGTGAGCCGGCACCCCTTGGGCAGGCCGGTGGTGCCGGAGGTGTAGACGATGGCGGCGTCGTCACCGGGGCCCACGGCCGCGGCCAGGCCGGCGAGCAGGGCGTTCCCGGCGGCGAAACACCCGGCGTCGGGGCGTGCGTCAGCCGAGTGCCCGGCGGCCGGCTGCCCGGCGGCCGGCTGCCCGGCGGCGGGCTGCCCGGCGGCCGGTTCCGCCCACGTCGCCTCGTCCATGCGCAGGACCTCCCGCAGCGCCGGCAGCTTCGGCCGCAGGGCCTCGACGCGGGCCGCCTGGGCGGCGTCCTCGCAGACGGCGAGGACCGCCTCGGAGTCCGAGAGGACCCAGGCCAGTTCCTCCTCCCCCGCCGTCGGGTACACCGGCACGAGCACCGCGCCCACCGCGAGGATCCCGAAGTGGGCGTACGTCCACTCGGGCCGGGTCTCCGCGAGCACCGCGACCCGTTCCCCGGGCAGGACCCCCAGTTCGAGCAGCTCCCGGCCCACCCGCCGTACGGACGCGGCGAGTTCCGCGTGGCTGCGCGTGCGCCACCCGCCCTCCGGCGTACGGAAGCGGAGCGCGGGCGCGGGCCCGTACCGTTCCCCGGTCCACCGCGTGAACTCCGCCAGCGTGCCCGGCCGACCGTCCAAGGCCTCCATCGCGTGCCCTCCCGAGAAAGGTGGTCCCCGTCCCCCGACGCTAGGCACCCGCCGGCCCGCTGCGGCATGACCGGAAGCGTCACCACCGCTGACCGCAGCGCTCATTGCGGCTACCGTCGAAGCCATGGGGAGGCGGACGATCACCGTGCACCACGTGCGCGCCGTGCTCGCGGGGGCGCGGCGCGGCGGTTTCGACCTGGTGCCCCTGCTCCAGGAGGCGCAGATCCCGCCGCTGCTGCTGGGCGACGGCCGGGCGCGGGTCACGCCCGCGCAGTTCGCGCGCCTCTTCCGGGCGCTGTACCGGGCCACGCAGGACGAGTTCCTCGGGCTGTCCGCCGTGCCGAGCCGGCCGGGCACCTTCGCGATGATGGGCCACGCCTGTCTGGGCTGCCGCGACCTGGGGGCGGCCGTGGAGCGGGCCGCGGCCTTCTACGGGCTGTTCCCGGGCGGGCCGGAGCTGGCGCTGGACGTCACCGGGGACGGCCGGGCCCGGTTCACCGTGCGCAATGCCTTCGACGGGGACGAGGAACGTTTCCTCAGCGAGTGCGTCCTCGCCATCTGGCACCGGCTGAGCAGCTGGCTGATCGGCCGCCGCATCCCGCTGCTCCAGGCCTCCTTCGCCTATCCCCCGCCGCCGCACGCCGACGAGTACGCCACCCTCTTCGCCTGCCCCCTCGGCTTCGGCGCGGACCTGACCGGGGCGGTCTTCGACGCGCACTGGCTGGGCGCGCCGCTGGTACGGGACGAGGCGGAGCTCGACGCGATGCTCCGCCGGGCCCCCTTCGACCTGCTCTCGCGCCCCGAGTACGGGACCACGGTCGAGGAACAGGTCCGCCGGAGCCTGACCCAGCGGCTGCGGGAGTCGCCCCGGCTGCCGGAGCTGGGGGAGGTCGCGGCGCGCCTGGCCGTCTCCCCGGCGACGCTGCGGCGCCGGCTGCGCGCGGACGGCACGTCCTTCCAGCAGCTGAAGGACCACGTACGGCGGGACGCGGCGATCGCGGGGCTGGCCGAGAGCCGGGAGCCGATCGCCGAACTCGCCGCCCGCCTCGGCTTCTCGGAGGACACCGCCTTCCACCGCGCCTTCCGCCGCTGGACGGGCACCACCCCGGGCGCGTACCGCATCGCCTCCGGCGGCTGACCCGCCGCCATCCGCCCACGCCCCGGCCCAGGACGGCTCCGTGGGAGGCCGGGTCAGGAAAGGTGAGCTGCCCGGTCAGCCACATCCCGACTGGTCGGTCACTACCTTCGCTTCACCCACCCCCACTCGGACCCCCGGGAGAGCCGCCCATGCGCATCCGAAGCACCGGCACCGCCCTGGCCGCCGTGGCCGCCCTGGCCGTCTCGGCCTGGATCCCCGCGACCACCGCCCGCGCGGCCGACGGCGCGGCCGCCGCCCGGCCCGGCGACCTCGTCGCCAGCGCCCCCTCCGCCTTCCACCCGCTGCCGGGTCAGCCCACCAACACCCGGGCGTGGAAGGTCCAGTACCGCTCGACCACCGCGGACGGCGCCCCGAACGTCGTCTCCGGCACCGTCATCGTCCCGCAGGACGGCCGCACCGGCCCGCGCCCGCTCATCACGTACGCCGTCGGCACCGTCGGCATGGGCGACTCCTGCGCCCCGAGCAACAACCTCCCGTACGGCACCGCCATGGAGGCCAACCTCATCCAGCAGTACACGCTGCGCGGCTGGGCCGTCGTCGTCACCGATTACGAGGGCCTCGGCACTCCGGGCGTCCACACGTACACCGTCGGCCCCTCGGCGGGCCACGCCATGCTCGACGCCGCCCGCGCCGCGATCCGGCTGCCCGGGACGGGGCTGGGGCCGGACACCCCGGTCGGGATCATGGGCTACTCGCAGGGCGGCCAGGCCAGCAGCTGGGCGGCCGAGCTGCAGGGCTCGTACGCGCCGGAGCTGAAGGTGAAGGGCACGGCGACCGGCGGGGTCCCGGCGGACCTGCTGAAGGTGGCCGCCGCCAACGACGGCTCGTACGGCTCCGGGCTCATCTTCATGGCGGCGGCCGGGCAGGACGCGGCCTTCCCGGAGCTGGGGCTCGACGGGTACCTGAACCCGGCGGGCAAGGCCCTCGTCTCCGGGATGCGGGAGAACTGCGTCGCCATCGACGCCATCGCGGGGTCCTTCAAGCGGATCTCCGACCTGACCACGCGCGACCCGCTCGCGCAGCCGGACTGGCAGGCCCGGCTGAACCAGAGCCGGCTCGGCGGGACGGCCCCGGCCGCGCCGGTGTACCAGTACCACGCGCTGGGCGACGAGCTCATTCCGTACGCGGTGGGGCGGCAGTTGCGCGCCGAGTGGTGCGCGAAGGGCGCGGACGTGCAGTGGGACACCGTCTGGGTGGGTGAGCACGTCAGCGGGGTGATCACCCACGCGGTGGAGGTCGGGAACTGGATGGCGGACCGCTTCGCGGGGCGCCCCTCCCACCCGAACTGCTAGCCCGCCGCCACCGCCTCCGGCGGCCCGTCACCGCCCCCGCGGGGCAGGTGCGGGCCGCCGGGGGGGTCCCGCGAGGGGTCCGGCGCCGCGCGTCAGTGCTCGCGCGGCCGGTACAGGCGCTCGATCTCCCGTGCGTGGTCCCGGGCGACCGCGCCGCGCCGCAGCTTCATCGACGGCGTCAGGTGGCCCCGCGCCTCGGTGAACTCCCCGGGCAGAACCGCGAAGCGGCGTATCGACTCCGCCCGCGAGACCAGCGCGTTCGCCTCGTCCACCGCCCGCTGGAGCTCCGCCAGCAGGGCCTCGTCCGTGATCAGCTCGCGGATCGGGACGCCCTGGCGCTTGTTCATCTGCCGCCAGTGGGCCAGCCCGTCCGGGTCGAGGGTGATGAGGGCGGTGACGTACGGCCGGTTGTCGCCGATCACCATGCACTGGCCGACGAGGGGATGGGCGCGCAGCCAGTCCTCCAGGGGCGCCGGGGCGACGTTCTTGCCGCCGGAGGTGATGATCATGTCCTTCTTGCGGCCGGTGATGGTGAGGTACCCGTCGGCGTCGAGCTCGCCGATGTCCCCGGTGGGCAGCCAGGCGCCGGGCGGCTGCGCGGCGACGTTCCAGTACCCCGCGAAGACGTGCGCCCCGCGCAGCAGCACCTCCCCGTCGTCGGCGATGCGCACCGCCGTGCCCGGCAGCGGCCAGCCGACCGTGCCGAGCCGGGGGCGCAGCGGCGGGGTGACGGTCGAGGCGGCGGTCGTCTCGGTGAGCCCGTAGCCCTCGAAGACCTCGATGCCGGCGCCGGTGTAGAAGGCGGCGAGGCGCCGGCCGAGCGGGGAGCCGCCGCTCAGCACGTAGCGCACGCGCCCGCCGAGCGCCGCCCGGATGCGCCGGTAGACCAGCGGGTCGTACAGCGCGTGCGCGGCCCGCAGGGCCATCGACGGCCGCCGGCCCCGGCTGCGCTCCTCGCCGACGCTCTGCGCGATGCGGGCGGCCCGGTCGAAGGAGGCGGCCCGTCCCATCTTCTCGGCGGTGGCGCGGGCGGTGTTGTGCACCTTCTCCAGGACGTAGGGGATGGCCAGCAGGAACGTCGGCCGGAAGCCGGCGAGGTCGGCGAGCAGGTCGTCCGTGGCGATGCTCGGCGCGTGGCCGAGCTTGACGCGGGCGCGCATGCAGCCGACGGCGACCATGCGGCCGAAGACGTGCGACAGCGGCAGGAAGAGGAGGGTGGAGGCGGGGTCGTCGGTGACCGACTTGAACACCGGGTGCAGGAGTTCCACCGCGTTGTCGACCTCGGCGTAGAAGTTGCCGTGGGTCAGGACGCAGCCCTTGGGCTGTCCGGTGGTGCCGGAGGTGTAGACGAGCGTGGCCACGGACTGCGGGGTACGGGTGGACCTGCGCGCGTGCACGATCGCGTCGGGCAGGTGCTCGCCGGCCTTGACGAGCCGGGCGACGGCGCCGGTGTCGAACTCCCACAGGTGCGCGAGCCCGGGCAGGTTGCCGCGTTCGGCGCTGATCAGGCGCGCCTGCACGGTGTCCTCGACGGCGCAGGCCACGGCCCCGGAGTCGTGCAGGATCCAGCGCGCCTGGTGGACGGAGGAGGTGGGGTAGACCGGTACGGTGACCAGCCCGGCGGCCCAGCCGGCGAAGTCCAGCAGCGTCCACTCGTAGGTGGTCCGGGCCATGATGGCGAGCCGGTCGCCCTCCTGGAGCCCTTCGGCGATGAGCCCCTTGGCGACGGCGAGCACCTCGCGGGCGAACTCGGCGGCGGTGACGTCCCGCCAGCTGCCGTCCCGCTCCTTGCGGGCGAGCACCGGCTCGTGCGGGGCCTCGCGGGCGTTCTCGAAGGGGAGGTCCCCGAGCGAGCCGCTCGCGGGCACCCCGGCGAGGGCGGGCACCGCCACCTCGCGCACCACCCCGGCGATGGTCGTCTTGACGGGCTCGACCGGTCTCGGCTCGGCTTCCACGGCTGCTCTCCTCGGTCGCTACGGAGTTACCGCCGGTAATCTACGCACGGGTAACCGCCCCCGACCACCCCCCGACCAGCTTCTTCACCCACCTCCCACCCCGAGCCCACACCCCCGCCCACCCCTCCGCACGGCCGGGATCCGCCTCCGCCGCCGCCCGCGCCGTGCGACGCGCACGCCACCACACGGTCACCGCACGGCAACAGCGGGGCGGAACGGCTGCGTCAGGGTGGGGGCGGCGGGGAGAATCCCTCGCGGGGGCCGGTCGGACGGCTTCCGTACTTCCGTCCACCGTGAGGAGCGTCCGGTGCCGTCACAGGAAATACAGTGGGAGCTCACCCCGCAGCAGGCCGCCGAGGGCGCCGTCGTCACCGTCTCCCTGCCCAACGGGACCGCCCGCGTACGGATTCCGCCCTCGCGGGACGGCGACCTCGTCCGGGCCCGCTTCGGCGACAACGAGGTCCTGATCCGCGTCCGGGTCACCGCCACCGGGGCGGCGCCCGTGACGCCCGCCGCGCCGCCCAGGAAGAAGGCGGGGGCACTGGGCTGCCTCCTGGCCCTCGGGGCCGCCGCGGCCGTGATCGTCGCCGTGGTCGTGACCAACCACGACAGCGGCGACGACTCCCACAACTCGGCCTCCTCGACCCCGACCTACTCCAGCCCGGCAACCACCCCGTACGAGACCCCCACGTACACGTACGAGCCGACCAGGCCGGCACAGCCGGCGTTACCGGCCCAGCCGACGCTCCCCGCCCTCCCGGCCCCCGCCCCCACCACCGCCGAGCCGACCCCCTTCGACAAGGGCACCTGCCTCAACGGACGGCTCCCGGACTCGGAGACGGCCCAGAAGGTCGACAACGTGGACGAGGTGTCCTGTTCGGCCTCCGACGCGCACTACAAGGTGATCGAGAGGTTCCCCTTCTCCTCCGACATGGAGCAGTGCAAGAGCAATCCGGACACGGAGTACGCGTTCTCGTACCGCTACACCCTCAACGGCAGCGTCATCAACCAGTACGTCTACTGCCTGATCGGTCTCGGCTCCTACTCCCGCTCCTGACCCCGCCGCGCGACAAGGGCGTTCAGGAGCGCCGCGCCGCGCTCCGCGTCGGGTACGGACACCGCGAAGTCGCGGCCCCGCGCCCGGACCACGAGGCACGTGCCGCCGCGCAGCATCACCGTCGCGCCCAGGCCGTTGAGGCGGTAGCCCCAGCCGCCGGCCTGGGCCGGGGTGCGGTGTTCGGCCCGGGCCGACTCGATGGACCCGGCCGGCCAGCGGCGCACCGGCAGCCCCAGCGGCCCGAAGGCCACCTCCAGCCCCCGCCCCGTCACCCGGGCCAGGACCGTGGAACAGGCCAGCACCGCCAGGGCGGCACACCCGCACGGCCCGGCGACGGCCCACCCCGCCCCGGTCAGCCCGCCCAGCCCGGCCAGCGCCCCGGCCAGCGCCATCAGCCCCAGGACGGCCCCGGTCAGCCGGAGCCAGGGATTGGTCTCGCGGGAGAGCCACACGAGCCGCTCCCCGTCCGGTATCTCCAGCCGTGCCCCGGCGGCCACCGGTGCCGACTCCGGCTCCGGCCCCGGCCCCCCGCCGGCCCGCCGCCCCGCCCACGCCCCGACGAGCGCGGCCAGGACGGCCGCCCCCGCGATCCCCGCGGCCCACCACGTCACCGGCCCGGCCTGCCGCCAGTCCGCCCGGTCGAGGTTGGCCCGTACGATCGCGGCCTGCGCCCCCGTCAGCCCCACCCCGGCCCCGGCCAGCGTCCCCGCGGCCCAGCCGCCCGCCCCCGCGAACCGCCGCCCGAGGACGACGCCCCCGGCCACCAGCGCCCACACCCCCGCCGGGACCAGCGCCGCCCCCCACAGCGGCATCGACCCGTCCGGGCCCCCGGACCCCGCCGGCCAGTGGGTGGCCACCCGCTCCGGCAGCCGCCCGCTCGCCGCCCACGGCAGGCCCACCAGTAACAGCAGGACTCCGGCCACGCCCCACCCCGTACGGTTCCTCACGGCAACTCCCTGATCAGCTCGATGAGATCGGCCTTGCTGTACCCGAGCCGCGCACCGTCCGCCACCAGCCCCCGTACGCGCTCCAGCACCCCGGCCCGCCCGTCCGCCCCCGCGGCGACGGTCACCCCGCGCCCGCGCCGGAACTCCAGCAGCCCTTCGTCGCGCAGCGCGCGCAGCGCCCGCAGCACGGTGTTGGCGTTGACCCCCAGCGCCCCCGCGAGGTCCCGCGCGGGCGGGATCCGGTCCCCGGGCACGCACGCGCCCTCGGCGATGGCGCGCCGGACCGCGCTCGCGACCTGCTCGTGCAGCGGACGCTGGTCCGCGGTGTTCAGCCTCAGCAACATGGTGCTGCTGAACGTAGCACCATCACCACCACCCCACCAGAGCGGTCCCGCCGCCCGAAACCGCTGGACGGCGGCGCGGCGGCGGCCGATCATGCCGTGCATGGCCTCTCTCGTGCGACACGTGACCTTCGACTGTTCCGACGCCTACGCCCTGGCGGGATTCTGGGCCGCGGCCCTGGACGGACGGCTCTCCGACGACGACCACCCGGGCGACCCGGAAGCCCTGGTGACCTCCGCCGGCGCCGCCCTCCTCTTCATCGCCGTCCCCGACGCGAAAGCGGTAAAGAACCGCGTCCACCTGGACCTCCAGCCTCAGGACCGCACCCGCGACGAGGAGGTCGAGCGCCTCGTCGCCCTCGGCGCCACCGTCGTCGGCGACCACCGCAACCCCGACGGCACCGGCTGGGTGACGATGACGGACCCGGAGGGAAACGAGTTCTGCGTCGAACGCGCCGCCGCCGAACGGGCTTCGTCCTGACCGGAGGCGCGCTGGAGGGTGGTTCGAGCCGCGCCGCGCACCCCTTGCCCTCAACCGCACTTGATCCCGGGCCCGGCAGGCCGAAAAGGGATACAGCCAGCCCCAGTTCTGGCTGCTGCGCAACCTCTCGGCGCATGACATCTCGCCGGACGGCCAGGGCATGACCCTGCCGGAACTGCGGGAGGCGATGACGTCCTACATCCGGCCGGAAGACGATCTGGCCGCCGAGGCCGAGGTGCTCCTGGCGCGCGGCTGGCTGTCGCGGGACGCCGACGACCGGCTGTGGCTCACCGAGGAGGGGGAGCGGGCCCGCGTCGACCTCGCGCGCAACGCCCCCGCGATCCGCGCCGCCCTCCACGAGGGCATCGATGACGCGGACTACGTCACCACCGTGAAGGTGCTCCAGCGCCTGGTCCGCAACGCGGGTGGGACGCTCGCCTGACGGCCCGTGCGCTCCGGCCCGGACGCGGTCAAGATCCTCCGGGTCACGGGTCTGTCCCAGCGCGGGGTGGCCGGACAGTGGTGGGTGGCGGTGGCGGGATCCGTCGTTCCGGCTGGCCGGGGGCCGGGACCTGTGCGGGGTGCCGCGCTGTGCGTGTCACAGGAACGTAAGGGCGGGGGGTGGGGCGGAACGGTTCGGCAGGCCGGCGGGTCCTCTTGAGCAGAAAGCCCGGCCCCGCCACCCGATCGATCCTGAGGAAGAAACGATGCGCGTTCACAAGCTGACCCTCGCCGCCCTGGCCGTCGCCGCGAGCCTCTCGCTCACGGCCTGCCAGAACGGCGACGACGGCAGCACGGGACGGAACGACCCGGCATCGCCTCCCTCCGCGCCCAGCTCCCAGCCCTCGGCAACCGGTTCGGCCGCGAGCGGCGGCACGGCCCCGGGCGCGCCGGCCACCGGCGGCAAGGGCGCGGCCGCCGGGACCGGCTCCACCGACAACAGCGGCGGCAACAGCAGCGGCAAGACCGACAAGTGCCGGACCGACGACCTGACGGTCACCGCCATGGACAGCACCATCGGCGGCGACACCGACGGCACGGTCGCCGTGACGCTGAAGAACCACGGCAGCCACGACTGCACGCTCTCCGGATTCGCGGGCGTCGACCTGAAGACCAACGCGGGCTCGCTGTCCGCCCAGCGCACCGGCCAGGGGGCCGACACCTCCACCCTCAAGAAGGGGGCGTCGGTGTCCTTCGGCGTCACCTACCCGCTCAACACGTCGGGCGGCTCCGGCGTCCGCGTCACGGGTCTGGTGGTGACCCCGCCCGGCGAGACCAAGCCGGTCTCCCTCGCCTGGCCCGGCGCCGCCACCCTGCCCGTCACGGAGGGCGGCTCCGGCTCCGCGGTGAAGGTCGGCCCGATCGGCAGCGCCGGTCAGGGCGGCGCCTCCTGAGCGCAGCCGCACCCCTGAACAGGCCCCGCCGCAACGCACCGCGGCCCCCGCCCGGACGGGGGCGGGGGCCGCGGTGGGTGCGGGCGCGTCAGGCGGCGACGGGAACCTTCGCCGGCTCGGCGCCGGCCGGCTCGGTGTCGGCCGGCCCGTCGAGCGGGGAGGACGAGGCGGCGGCGTACGCCTCCTTGTCGAGGATCCCCTCACGGGCGGCGACGAGGACCGGGACGACGGCCTGGCCGGCCACGTTGGTGGCGGTCCGCATCATGTCCAGGATCGGGTCGATCGCCATCAGCAGGCCGACACCGGCCAGCGGCAGGCCCAGCGTGGAGAGGGTCAGGGTCAGCATCACGGTCGCGCCGGTGAGGCCGGCCGTGGCGGCGGAGCCGACGACCGAGACGAACGCGATGAGCAGGTACTCCTTGATGCCCAGCTGCACGTCGAAGATGTTGGCGATGAAGATCGCGGCGAGCGCCGGGTAGATCGCGGCGCAGCCGTCCATCTTGGTGGTGGCGCCGAACGGGACGGCGAAGGAGGCGTACTCCTTCGGGACGCCGAGGCGCTCGGTGACCTTCTGGGTGACCGGCATGGTGCCGACCGAGGAGCGGGAGACGAAGGCCAGCTGGATCGCGGGCCAGGCGCCCTTGAAGAACTGGACCGGGTTGACCTTGGCGACCGTGGCGAGCAGCAGCGGGTACACGCCGAACATCACGAGCGCGCAGCCGATGTAGATGTCGGCGGTGAAGGTGGCGTACTTGCCGATCAGGTCCCAGCCGTAGCTGGCGATGGCGGTGCCGATGAGGCCGACGGTGCCGATCGGGGCGAGGCGGATGACCCACCACAGGGCCTTCTGGAGGAGTTCCAGGACCGACTCGGCGATGTTCAGGACGGGCTGGGCCTTGCTGCCGAGCTGGAGGGCGGCGATGCCCGCGACGGCGGCGAGGAAGACGATCTGCAGGACGTTCAGCTCGGTGAACGGCGTGATGATGTCCTTCGGCACGATGCCGGTCAGGAAGTCGATCCAGGAGCCGTGCCGCTTGGGCTCCTTGCCGTCGGCCGGGGTGAGGCCGGTGCCGGCGCCCGGGTTGGTCAGCAGGCCGAGGGCGAGGCCGATGGCCACCGCGATCAGCGAGGTGATCATGAACCAGAGCAGCGTGCGCGTGGCGAGGCGCGCCGCGTTGTTCACCTTGCGCAGGTTGGTGATGGACACCAGGATCGCGAAGAAGACGAGGGGCGCGACGGCCAGCTTCAGCAGCTGGATGAAGATGTCGCCGACCTGCTCCAGCGTGGTCTTGAGCCAGCTGATGTCCTGGCTGCGGGCGAGCCAGCCGAACAGGACGCCGAGCGCGAGGCCGGCGACTATCTGGGCCCAGAACGGGAACTTGAACGAGGCCTTGGCGGGAGCCTGGGCCTG
This sequence comes from Streptomyces sp. NPDC102258, assembly GCF_055584685.1. Taxonomy (NCBI): domain Bacteria; kingdom Bacillati; phylum Actinomycetota; class Actinomycetes; order Kitasatosporales; family Streptomycetaceae; genus Streptomyces; species Streptomyces sp. NPDC102258. The sequence continues at coordinate 51,407 of NZ_JBVJLO010000009.1, read as the reverse complement.
GGGGGACGCGGACACGGACACTCTCCGGGGGGACGCACGACGTACGGCGGAAGGTTTCTGCGGGGCGGCGGGGTGCGGTGCGGCGACAGCCGGAAAAGGGGCCGGGCCGGCCGGGGGCCGCTGCTGGGGCGGTTCAGCTCAACAGCAACAGGCCGCGGACACGCGGCGGCAGAGGTCGACGTGCAGGCGCGCCACGAGCGGGACGCTCGTGGTCATCTGAGGCGCGGCTGGGGTCGACATGTTGAACACGCTAACACTTGTCCTTTGAGAAGCCCAAAGGCGTTCTTTGATGTGCACCGTGCGACAGCGCCATGAGACGCCCCCGGGAACGCCGAAGCCCCGGCGTGGCGGGTGGTGTTCCCGGCGCCGGGGCGGTGCGTCGTGCGGGGTGCGTCGTGCGGAGCGTACGTGTGAGGAAGGTAACCGGAAGAATTAACTCCGGTCAGCTCACGCGCGCGGCGTCGTCCGCCGCGTCCTCCTGGCTGCGGTTCGCGGCGAGCTTCTCCTTCGCACCCGCGACGCGGCCGGAGATCTGCGCGGACATCTCGTCACGCTGCTTGCGCAGCAGGACGAAGGAGAGCGGGGCGGAGAGCACCAGGGCCAGCAGCACGATCCAGGCGGGATTGGCGTCGCCCAGCCCGGCGGGTACGGCACCCAGCTTGACCAGCAGGGCCACCAGCACCAGGCATCCGACGAAGATGCCCAGGCGCATCGCGGTGTAGCGGATCGTCGCGCTCGGCTTGAGGGACACGGTGACCCCTTCTCTCTCGTCGTTACGTCGGCACGTGCCCGTCCAGTGAAGCACGCCGGACCCCGGCCGCGGCCCGCCGGGGTCAGTGCAGCGGCAGCAGCATCGTGATGTCGTCGCGGTCGTCGCCGGGGGCCACGCGGATGGCGTCGGGCACCCGGCCGACCTCCTTGTAGCCGCACGCCGCGTAGAAGTGCTCCAGCCCGAGGCCGCCCCGGCAGGACAGCCGGACGGCCTCGACGCCCTCCAGCGAGCGCGCCGCGTCGGCGAGGGCGGCCATCAGTTCCCGGCCGGCGCCCCTGCCCTGGAGGGCGGGGGCGACCATGACGGTGTACGCCCAGACCCAGTGCGTCTGCAACCGGTGCGTGTTGAGGGCGAGGAAGGCGGCGGCGGCGACCCGGCCCCGCCCGTCGTGCCCGACCAGCAGCCGGTGCCGGCCTTCGGCCAGCGCGACGAGGTGCTTGACCAGCTCGGGCCGGATGTCGTCGCGGGTGACGGGCGGGACGAACCCGACCGCCCCGCCCGCGTTGGAGACCTCGGTCCACAGGTCCGCGAGGCCGTCGCGCAGGGCGGGGTCGACCACCGGGTCGAAGGTGAAGGCCAGGGGCATCGTCACGGCCTCAGACGCGCATCGCCTGCGGCGTCTCGCGCAGGTCCGCCTCGGGGCCGGGGTACTCGCGGATGATCTCGTACCGCGTGTTGCGCTCGACCGGGCGGAAGCCGGCCTCGCGGATCAGCTCCAGCAGGTCCTCGCGGCCCAGCTTGTTCGGGGTGCCGTAGTTGTCCGCGTCGTGCGTGATCTTGTACTCGACGACCGAGCCGTCCATGTCGTCCGCGCCGTGCTGGAGCGCGAGCTGGGCGGTCTGCACGCCGTGCATCACCCAGAAGACCTTGACGTGCGGCACGTTGTCGAAGAGGAGGCGCGAGACCGCGAAGGTCTTCAGGGCCTCCGCGCCCGTCGCCATGGTGGTGCGCGCCTGGAGCTTGTTGCGGACCTTGCCGTCCTGCATGTCCACGAAGTCGTGCTGGTAGCGCAGCGGGATGAAGACCTGGAAGCCGCCGGTCTCGTCCTGGAGCTCGCGCAGCCGCAGTACGTGGTCCACGCGGTGGCGCGGCTCCTCGATGTGCCCGTACAGCATCGTGGAAGGGGTCTTGAGGCCCTTCTCGTGCGCGAGGCGGTGGATGCGCGACCAGTCTTCCCAGTGCGTGCGGTGGTCCACGATGTGCTGGCGGACCTCCCAGTCGAAGATCTCCGCGCCGCCGCCGGTGAGCGACTCCAGGCCGGCCTCGATCAGCTCGTCGAGGATCTCGGAGGCCGAGAGGCCGGAGATGGTCTCGAAGTGGTGGATCTCGGTGGCCGTGAACGCCTTCAGCGAGACGTTCGGCAGCGCCTCCTTGAGGGCGGACAGGGAGCGCGGGTAGTACCGCCACGGCAGGGTGGGGTGCAGGCCGTTGACGATGTGCAGCTCGGTGAGGTTCTCGTTCTCCATGGCCTTGGCCAGGCGGACGGCTTCCTCGATGCGCATCGTGTACGCGTCCTTCTCGCCCGGCTTGCGCTGGAACGAGCAGTACGCGCAGGAGGCGGTGCACACGTTCGTCATGTTGAGGTGGCGGTTGACGTTGAAGTGGACGACGTCGCCGTTCTTGCGCGTGCGCACCTCGTGGGCGAGGCCGCCCAGCCAGGCCAGGTCGTCCGACTCGTAGAGGGCGATGCCGTCCTCCCGCGTCAGCCGCTCGCCGGAGCGGACCTTCTCCTCCAGCTCGCGCTTGAGCCCAGCGTCCATGCCGGTGTCTCCTCTATGTGTCCGTCCTGCGTGCAACCGCCACCCACCGTACTCTCAGCCCTCTTCGGGCAGCTCCCCGACCCGGTTCTCCCACTTCGTGGAGAGCACGATCGTGGTACGGGTGCGCGAGACGCCCTTGGTGCCGGAGAGGCGGCGGATGATCTTCTCCAGGCCGTCGACGTCGCTGGCGCGGACCTTCAGCATGAAGGAGTCGTCGCCGGCGATGAACCAGCAGTCCTCGATCTCGGCGAGGTCGCGCAGCCGGCGGGCCACGTCCTCGTGGTCGGCCGCGTCGGAGAGGGAGATGCCGATCAGCGCGGTGACGCCGAGGCCGAGCGAGGCGGAGTCCACCGTCGCGCGGTAGCCCGTGATCACGCCCGCCGTCTCCAGGCGGTTGATGCGGTCGGTGACGCTGGGGCCGGAGAGGCCCACGAGACGGCCCAGCTCCGCGTACGAGGCACGACCGTTCTCACGAAGTGCCTGGATGAGCTGCCTGTCCACCGTGTCCATTACGTGGAGCCTTCCATTATTCGGCGATCCTGCAAGTTTAGGTATAGAATCTAAGGCACACAGGGTCAACACCCTGTGAATCTTTCAACAGATCAATGACGATCTTCAGGAGTGGTTCACCGTGTACACGATCGAGATGGCCTACGCGCACATGCGACAGCTCCAGGAGCTGGCCAACCGATCCCGCACCGACCAGCCGTCCGCCGCGCACCGCGTCGACAAGACCCGCAAGCCGCGCGGCGCCAAGAAGCGCTAGTCACCGGACCGGCCAGGGGGGCGGGCGCTGCCAAGCTCCCCCTCCCACCGGCGGTACAGCCGATGCGGCACCCCTGCCGCGTCCAGCACCCGGCCCGCGACGAAGTCCACCAGATCCTGGATGTGCGTCGCGCCCGCGTAGAACGCCGGAGAGGCGGGCAGCACGATCGCGCCCGCCTCGTCCAGCGCCACCAGCTGTTTCAGCGTCTGACCGTTCAGCGGGGTCTCCCGCACCGCGACCACCAGCCGGCGCCGCTCCTTGAGCGTCACGCTCGCGACGCGCTGGAGCAGGTCCTTCGAAAGCCCCAGCGCCACACCGGCCACGCACGCCGTAGAGGCCGGGACGATCAGCATCCCCTTGACGGGGTACGAGCCCGAGCTCGGCCCGGCCGCCAGGTCCCCCGCGGGCCAGTACCGTACGTCGTCCAGCGCGGGCACCGCGAAGGCCCCCGGCTTCCCGTCGGCCCCCCGGCCCAGCCACTCGGCGAGGTCCTCCCGCCAGTGCGCGTCCCGGAAGGCGATCCCCGTCTCGTCCAGCAGGGTCAGCCGCGAGGCGCGGCTGACGACCAGGTCCACGCCCTCGCCCGCCGCCAGCAGCCCGCGGACCACCGCCGCCGCGTACGGCGTCCCGGACGCTCCGGAAACCCCGACCACCCACGGGGTGCGCTTGCGCTCAGTCATACCTCCGAGACTATCCGGCCACACGGCACGGGCCGCCGGTAAGGTCCCCCGACGTGGACCGGAGCCGCGCCGTCAGCCCGCGACGGAGGGGTCCACCGGCAGGGCCGAGGTGTCCACCACCAGCTTGCCGAGGCCCGTCTCCACCGTGAGGGTCTCCCCGTACGGGATCGTGTCCCGGCCGCGGTAGCCGTCCGGTCCGGGGTTCCAGAGGGTCACGCAGTGGGCCTTGTAGGGGTCGAAGATCAGGTAGTGCGGAATTCCCCGCCGGGCGTAGGCCCGGTCCTTGACCTCGTAGTCGTTGCGGACACTGCTGGGGGACACGACCTCGACGGCCAGCTCGATGAGGTCGGGGGCGTAGGCGCTGAGGTTCTTGGCGACCTCGGCCGCCGGGATCACCGCCAGGTCGGGACAGAACTCGTTGTCCCCGTCGAAGGGGACGGCGACGTCACTGAGAAAGCCCCATTGGTCGGGCAGCTGGGACCTCAGCGCAGTCCACAACGCGTAGACGGTGGCGTTGTGGTGCGGCTTCAGCGGACTCATCATGATGGCGCCCTCGACGATCTCCATCCGGTAGCCGGGGAACATGTCCTCGAACCGGCTGAGCTGCGAGTGCAGGCGGTCGCTCTCCGAGACGGTCACGTCGGCCTCCCTGTCCATGCACTCGATGGTAGGCCGCACGCTACTCAGACCGTCAGACCCCGCGCCACGAGGTCGGCGAGAGCGCACACGAACAGGGCGATCCCGATGAAGCCGTTGACCGTGAAGAAGGCCCGGTTCAGGCGGGACAGGTCGTGCGGCTTCACGATGGTGTGCTCGTAGCAGAAGGCGGCGGCCACGATCACCAGGCCGCACCAGAACAGCGGGCCCGCGTCCGTGGCGACGGCGTACCAGGCCAGCAGGCCGGTGGTGACGACGTGCGCGCCGCGCGCCCCCCACAGGGCGGCCGGCACGCCGAAGCGGGCCGGGACGGACCTGACGCCGTCCGCCCGGTCGGCGGCCACGTCCTGGCAGGCGAAGATCAGGTCGAAGCCGCCGATCCACACGCCGACGGCGAGGCCGAGCACGACGGGCTGCCAGGACCACGCGCCGGTCACGGCGAGCCAGGCGCCGACCGGCCCCATCGCCTGGGCCAGGCCCAGGATGGCGTGCGGGAAGTTCGTGAAGCGCTTGCCGTACGGGTACACCACCATCGGGATGACGGCGACGGGCGCGAGCGCCAGGCAGAGCGGGTTCAGCAGCGCGGCCGACCCGAGGAAGACGGCCAGCGCGACCCCGGCCCCGGTCCACGCGGAGCGTACGGACACGGCGCCGGTGACCAGTTCGCGCCCCGCGGTGCGCGGGTTGCGGGCGTCTATCTCGCGGTCGATGATCCGGTTGGCGGCCATCGCGAAGGTCCGCAGGCCCACCATGCACACGGTGACCAGCAGCAGCTCGCGCCAGTGCACGCGCCCGTCCAGCCGGTACATGGCGGTGAAGGCCGCGATGTAGGCGAAGGGCAGCGCGAAGACCGAGTGCTCGATCATCACGAGCCGCAGGAAGGCCTTGACCTTGCCGCTGGCCCGGGGCGCGGGGCCGGGCCCGAGGACGCCCTCGGCAGCCGATGTCATCCGAGGGACCTCCGGAACTGTTCGATCTCGGCGCGCAGGTCGGAGACGGACGAGGGGCCGATCTCCACCTCCAGCAGGGGCGTTCCCTCGGAGGGCGGCGGGACGACGCTGGCCAGGAAGGCGAAGCCCTCGCCGGCCGGGCGGCCCTCCAGGCGCAGCACGTCGTGCGCGGCGACGGTGAGCACCTCGGTGAACTCGGCGTCCGGATCGTCGAGCGCGGCCAGCAGCCGGTCGGCGAACGCGCCCGCGTCGGCGTCGGAGAGGTCGCTCAGGGCGATCTCGCGGCCCTCGCCGTCGGTGCGGTCGGCGATCAGCTGCCACAGGTCCGACGGGCCGGCGAATTCCTCGGGGCTGACCCCGGCGCGCTCGGCGGCCTCGCGGACCGCCGGCTGGGCCGGGTCGATCCCGGGGCGCACCAGCGCGACGCAGGGGGTGTCGCTGCCGATGAAGAGGGCGGGACCGCCGACGTCGATGGGGCTCACAGGCCGTACTCCTTCCATCGGCGGTCCACGAGGGCCGCCGTCGCGGGATCGGACTCCACCATGTCGGGCCAGCCGCCGTCGCGCGTGTAACCCTCCTCCGGCAGTTTCCGCGTGGCGTCGATCCCGGCCTTGCCGCCCCAGAACTGCTGGTACGAGGCGTGGTCCAGATGGTCCACCGGCCCCTCGACGACGGTGAGGTCACGGGAGTAGTCGGTGTTGCCGAGGGCCCGCCAGGAGACCTCGTGCAGGTCGTGGACGTCGCAGTCCTTGTCCACCACGATGATCAGCTTGGTCAGCGACATCATGTGGGCGCCCCAGATCGCGTGCATGACCTTCTGCGCGTGCTTGGGGTACTTCTTGTCGATCGAGACGATCGCGCAGTTGTGGAAGCCGCCCGACTCGGGCAGGTGGTAGTCCACGATGTCCGGAACGATGATCTTCAGCAGCGGCAGGAAGAAGCGTTCCGTCGCGCGGCCCAGCGGTCCGTCCTCGGTCGGCGGACGGCCGACGACGATGGACTGGAGCAGCGGACGCCTGCGCATCGTCACGCAGTCGATCTTCAGCGCGGGGAAGGGTTCCTGCGGGGTGTAGAAGCCGGTGTGGTCGCCGAAGGGGCCCTCGGGGAGCATCTCCCCGGGCTCCAGCCAGCCCTCGATGACGACTTCGGCCTGGGCCGGGACCTGGAGCGGGACCGTCTTGCAGTCGACCATCTCGATGCGCTTGCCCGCGACGAACCCGGCGAAGAGGTACTCGTCGATGTCGCCCGGCAGCGGCGCGGTGGAGGCGTACGTCACGACGGGCGGGCAGCCGAAGGCGATGGCGACCGGCAGCCGCTCGCCGCGCGCGGCGGCGACGGCGTAGTGGTTGCGGCTGTCCTTGTGGATCTGCCAGTGCATGCCGATGGTGCGCCGGTCGTGGCGCTGGAGGCGGTAGAGGCCGAGGTTGCGCACGCCCGTCTCGGGGTGCTTGGTGTGCGTGAGGCCGAGGTTGAAGAAGTCGCCGCCGTCCTTGGGCCAGGTGAAGAGGGCCGGCAGCTGGTCCAGGTCCACGTCGTCGCCGGTGAGGACGACCTCCTGGACGGGCGCGGACTCGCCCTTCACCTTCTTCGGCGGAACGTGCACCATCGAGCCGAGCTTGCCGAAGGCCTCGCGGACGCCGATGAAGCCCTGCGGCAGCTCGGGCTTCAGCAGGCCGCCGATCTTCTCGCTGATCTCGCCGTACGACTTCAGGCCGAGGGCCTTCAGGAGGCGGCGGTCGGTCCCGAAGACGTTCATGGCGAGCGGCATCGCCGAGCCCTTGACGTTCTCGAAGAGCAGGGCCGGGCCGCCCGCCTTGTTCACTCTGTCGACGATCTCCCCGACCTCCAGGTACGGGTCGACTTCGGCCTTGATGCGCTTGAGGTCGCCCTCCCGCTCCAGAGCCCGGAGCAGCGAGCGGAGATCGTCGTAAGCCATGGGGCCCAGTATCCGTCACCAACTACCCTGGGGACGTCACCGGGGCCCCGCGCGGGCCCGCCGCCACTGCCCGGGAGTCGGTCCCACACCGTGTTGCGCTATCTGCCGTTCCTGCTGATCATCGCGCTGACCATCTACACCTTCATCGACTGCCTGAACACCCCGGAGGAGGAGGTCAAGCACCTCCCCAAGGTGGTGTGGGTGATCATCATCCTGCTGTTCTCGATCGTCGGACCGGTGGTGTGGCTGTTCGCGGGCAAGAAGCGCTCCGGCGTCGGCGGCGGCCGCCCCGGACGCGCCCAGTGGGTCGCGCCGGACGACAACCCGGAGTTCCTGAAGTCCCTGCGCGAGGAGCGGGACGAGCGGGAGCGGCGCGAGAAGAGGGACGAGAAGAAGGACGAGAAGGACAAGGACTGACAGGATATGACGCAAAGTTGATTGAACACGTTCAAGTCGGCTGACAGAATGTGCCCATGCCGATGTCATGGGCCCGGTCGCGGGCGCGGTCGCGAGCACGGGTACGGTCACGGCCCCCCGCGCGGGGCGGCCCGCGGATCGTCGACACGATCCTGCGCAACCTCCTCGCCTACGGAGTGCTCGCCTGCGCCCTGCTCGCCATGACCGGCGGCAGCCCGCGCCACCACGCCGCTCCCCCCGTCCCCGCCGTCTACGACGCCGACCTCGGCGAGATCGTCGGCACCTGGCGCTGCGTCGACGGCACCGAGGTCGTCTTCCGCGCCGACGGCAGCGCCTCCGTCACCCTCCTCGACGGTCAGGAGCGCGACTACGCCGCCGGCTGGCGGCTCACCGGCCCCGCCCGCTGGCGGCTCACCGACGACCGCGGCGCGGGCCGCAACCTCGGCCAGCACCTGCGCCTGGTCCTGCCCGCCGCGACCGGCACCGCCACCCGTGCCGGCACCGTCACCGAGGCGCCCGGCCGCTACTCCTGGACCTTCGAACTGCGCCGCGACGCCCGCAGGTCGCTGGAGCTGTACTTCTTCCTCGACAACGCCGACGGCCCCGGCCGGCGCGCCGCCTACGTCCTGGAGAAGGACGCGTAGGCCGCGCACCGGCCGGGGCCGGAAGGCGGAGGCCGCCGTACGGTCAGACGCCCGCGTACGAGTGCTTGCCGGTGAGCAGGATGTTGACGCCGTAGTAGTTCCAGATCCAGCAGGCGAAGGCGAACAGCGCCAGGTACGCGGCCTTGCGCCCCTTCCAGCCCGCCGTGGCCCGCGCGTGCAGGTAGCAGGCGTACGCCACCCACGTCACGAACGACCAGACCTCCTTGGGGTCCCAGCCCCAGTAGCGGCCCCAGGCGTCGCCCGCCCAGATCGCGCCCGCGACGATGGTGAACGTCCACAGCGGGAACACCGCCGCGTTGATGCGGTACGAGAACTTGTCGAGCGAGGCCGCCGAGGGCAGCCGCTCCATCACCGAGGTGCGGAAGCGGCCCGGGGTGCGGCCGGCCTCCAGGTGGGCCTCGTAGCTGTCGCGGAACAGGTAGAGCACCGCGCCCGCCCCGCCGATGTAGAAGACCGCGCCGCAGAAGATGGCGGTCGAGACGTGGATCCACAGCCAGTACGAGTGCAGCGCCGGGACCAGCTGGTCACTGGCGGTGTAGAGCCAGGTGGTGGCGATGCCGAGGTCCAGCAGGACGGTCGTGACCAGGATCAGGCCGAGCCAGCGGACGTTCTTCTTCAGCGCCAGCAGCGCCAGGTAAGCGCCGACCGCGACCGTGGAGAAGGTCACCGAGAACTCGTACATGTTGCCCCAGGGGGCCCGCTGCACCGACATCGCGCGCGCGACCACGCCCGCCGCCTCGATGAGGAAGCCGAGGACGGTCAGCGAGACCGCGATCCGCCCGTACAGGTCGCCCTTCTCGGTGCCGCCCGCGGCACCCGGACCGTCCGGGACGTCCCGGGTGCCCGTGGCGGAACGGGTGACGACCTGCGGCTTGTCCAGGACGGCCGTGCCGCCGCCCTTGGTCCGCACCCGCACGGCGGGCGCCGCGCCGGCCCGGGCCGCCGTCAGCGCGGCGGCCGTACGGCCCACCTTGCTGCGGCTGCCGAAGACCCATTCGGTGATGTGCGCGAAGAAGGCGAGCGTGTAGACCGCCATCGACGCGTACACCAGCTTGTTGCTGAGATCAGCCAGGCTCTCGTTGGTCGCGGCCGCGAGCAGCGTCATGCGCGCTCTCCTTCGTGGGCTTCGTCTTCGTCTGCGGAATCGGGGACGGATTCGGGTACGGGTACGGCGTCGGGCGTGTCGGGCGCCCGCTCGAACAGGGCGGCCGAGAGCGCCGACAGCTCCTCCGGCAGCTTCGCGGACTCACTGCGGCCCAGCCCCGCCATCTCGACGACGGTCACGCCGTCCTCGCCGCGCACCGCGCGGACCCAGACGCGGCGGCGCTGGATGAACAGGGACGCGGCCAGGCCGCCGATGGCGGCCATCGCACCGGCGAGGGCCAGCCCGCTGGCGGGCTGGCGGGTGACCGAGAAGGTCGCCCAGCGCTCGACGCCCTCGAACTTGACGGTCCCCTCACCGCCGGGCAGCTCCATCGCCTCGCCGGGCAGCAGCCGCTTCTTGAACAGCTGCCCGTCGGCGTCCTTGAACTCCTTCAGCTTGGAGGTGTTCAGCTGGTACACGTTCTGCGGCAGGCCCGAGTCCACGCCCAGGCTGCCGTGGTAGGCGCTGAGCGCGAGGACGGGGAAGTCCAGCGCCGGGAACTGCGAGAGCATCGTGCCCTTGCCCTCGCCCGCGAAGGTCGGCACGAACATGGCGTTGAAGCCGAGCTGTTCCTTGTCGCCGTTCTTGTTGCGGTAGCCGTCCGGGACCTTGACCGCGCCGGAAGAGCTGAGGTTCGCGTCGAAGGGCAGCATCGGCACGGCGTCCTTGAAGATCACCTTGCCGGCCGGGTCGGTCACCGAGATGACCGGCGCGTAGCCGTGGCCCAGCAGGAAGATCTTCGAGCCGTCGATCTCCAGCGGCTTGTTGACCTCGATCTCGGCCTTGCGCGGCGCGCCCTCGGCGCCCTCGCTGTAGGTCACGTACGCCTTGAAGTCGCGCGCGGTGCCCTTCTGCGGGCCGTTCTTCTCGTACGTCGCGTCGAACTTGTCCAGCGTGAACGAGAACGGCGGCAGATCGTCCGCCGAGAAGAGGCTGCCGTACTTGAAGTCGTCGTACTGGGTGAGCGTGTTGGAGAAGCCCTTGCCGCGCAGGACGAGCTTGCCGCCCTCGGACTTGAAGAGCTGCCCGGCCGCGAAGGCCACCAGCATCACGATCAGGGCGATGTGGAAGATCAGGTTCCCGGCCTCGCGCAGGTAGCCCTTCTCGGCGGCCACCGCGTGGCCGGCCGCCTCCGTACGGAAACGGCGCCCGCGCAGCAGCGTCCGCGCCGAGGCGAGCACCTCGTCCGGGGCCTGCTCCGTACGCCACGTCGTGTACGCCGGCAGCCGGTCCAGGCGGCGGGGCGCACCCGGCGGGCGGCCGGTGAGCTGGCCGACGAACTGCCAGGTGCGCGGGACGATGCAGCCGATCAGCGACACGAACAGCAGGATGTAGATCGCGGAGAACCACACCGAGCTGTAGACGTCGAAGAGCTGGAGCTTCTCGGCGGCCGGGACCCAGAACTCGTGGGTTTTCTTCCAGTCCGCGACCTTCATCGCGTCGACCTGGGTCTGCGGGATGAGGGAGCCGGGGATGGAGCCCAGGGAGAGCAGGAAGAGGAGGATCAGCGCCACCCGCATGGAGGTGAGCTGCCGCCAGAACCAGCGCGCCCAGCCGATCACCCCGATGCCGACGGGGGCGGTGGGCGAGTCCTCCACCGGAGCGGTGGACAGGTGCGCGCCGGCCGCCGCGTCCGTGGAGTCGGGCTCGTACGGCGCCTCGGTGGGCGCCTTGTCGGTCGTACTCATGTGCGTGTAGTCCCTCAGATCCCGACCGTGAAGCCGTCGGTCCAGCTCTGCATGTCGGTGACGATGCTGGCCCACATTCCTGTGACGAGCAGCAGGCCGGTAAGGATCAGCATGCCGCCGCCGATGCGCATCACCCACGCATAGTGCTTCTTCACCCAGCCGAAAGCACCGAGCGCCTTGCGGAAGGCGATCGCGGCGAGGACGAACGGCACGCCGAGGCCGAGGCAGTAGACGACGGTCAGCAGCGCGCCCCGGCCCGCGCTGGCCTGGTCGATGGAGAGCGTCTGGACGGCGGCCAGCGTCGGCCCCATGCAAGGGGTCCAGCCGACACCGAACAGCGCACCGAGCAGGGGCGCGCCGACCAGGCCCGCGGCCGGCTTCTTGTGGAAGCGCAGCTCGCGCATCGTCAGGCCGGGGATCAGGCCCATGAAGAAGAAGCCCATGACGATCACGAGTCCGCCCAGGACGCGGGAGATGATCTCCTTGTTGTCCTGGAGCGAGGCGCCGAAGTAGCCGAACAGCGCACCCGTCGAGACGAATACGGCCGTGAAGCCGAGGATGAACAGCCCCGCGCCCGCCACCATCCGGCCGCGGCGCGCCTCGGCGAGGTCGGCGCCGCCGACGCCGGTCACGTAGGACAGGTAGCCCGGGACCAGCGGCAGCACGCAGGGCGAGAAGAAGGAGACGAGTCCGGCGAGCAGCGCGATCGGCATGGCCAGCAGCAGCCCACCACTCAGCACGGTGGTGTTCACGCCGGTCGCCTCGGCGGCCAGGAGGTGCTCGACCACGAGGTCACTTCTCCGCGAGGAGCGGGTCGATCATCGAGCGCAGCTGCTCCTCGTTGACCGCGACGAGGGTGCGGGCGGCGATCTTGCCCTCCTTGTCGAGGACGATCGTGGAGGGGATGGACTGCGGGTTGAGCGTGCCCCTGGGGAAGCGGAGCATCAGCTTGCCGTCGGGGTCGAAGAGGCTCGGGTAGCCGATCCCGAAGTTCTCCTCGAAGCCGGCCGCGTTCTGCTTGCTGGTGTCGCGCGTGTTGAGCCCGACGAAGGCGACGTCCTTGCCGCCGTCGGCCAGTTCCTTGGAGACCTTCGCGAAGTACGGGGCCTCGGCCCGGCACGGCGGGCACCACGAGCCCCACACGTTGAGGACGACGACCTTGCCCTTGAGGGTGGTGGTGTCGAGGGTCTTGCCGTCGACCGTCTCGCCGTCCAGCTTGGGGGCGTCGGTGCGGTCGCCCTTGGCCACGGTGGAGATGCCGTTGGGGCCGGTCACGTAGCCGCCGGCGGAACCGGAGGCTTTGCTGCCGCTGTTCCCGTCGCCGCACGCCGACAGGGTCAGGGCGCTCGCGAGGGTCACCGCCGTCAGCAGGGTGGCGCGGCCGCTGGTCGAGCGGCGGCGTCGGGGGGCGCGGCTAAGGCTCATGTGAAAAGTTTCGCATGAGCGATTTGCGGATCTTCCGCACCCCCCGGCGGGGTGTTAAGGCGCTGGTCGGGCCGGTCAGGCGGCCGAGAGGTACGCGGGCCAGCCGCCCGCCGGGGCCTCGCCGGGGGCCAGGGACCGGAGCCTGGCCAGCACCTTCTGGTCCTGGACGTCCAGCCAGTCGGTGAACTGCCGGAAGGATACGAGGCGTACGTCCTTTTTGTCCGCCATGCCCTTGAGCGCCTCCTCGACGGCGTCCATGTAGATGCCGCCGTTCCAGTCCTCGAAGTGGTTGCCGATGAACAGGGGCGCCCGGTTCGTCTCGTAGGCGCGGCGGAAACCGCCGAGGTAGGTGGCGGTGGCCTGTGAGCGCCAGGCCGGGTAGTTGGCGGGCACCCCCCGGGTGGTGTTCTGCGACTGGTTGGCGAGGATGTTGTAGTCCATGCTCAGCACCTCGAACGAGTGCCCCGGGAACGGCAGCGACTGCAGCGGCAGGTCCCAGACGCCCTCCCGCTTCACCGGCCACTGCTGGAGTCCGCCGGCCGAGCTGGCGTCGTAACGCCAGCCGAGGCGGGCGGCGGTCGGCAGCAGGTTCTCCTGGCCCAGCAGGCAGGGGGTGCGGGCGCCGGTCAGCTCCTTGCGGTAGTCGAAGGGGAGCGGTTCGAGGTCGGTGAAGCCGGTGTTGGTGCGCCACTGCGTGACGAACGACACGGCCTGGTCGATCTCCGACTGCCAGTCGGCGGCGCTCCAGTGGGCGACGGAACCGGAACCTCCGCAGAAGTGGCCGTTGAAGTGGGTGCCCACCTCGTGGCCGTCGAGCCAGGCCTGGCGGACGTACCGGAGGGTGTTGCGGACGTTCTCGTCCTTCAGGTAGCCGATGTCGGAGGCGCCGACCGGGTTGTTGGGCGGGTGGTAGAGCTCCCGCTGGGATTCCGGGAGGAGGTAGAGCCCGGAGAGGAAGAAGGTCATCGCCGCGCCGTGGTCCTTGGCGAGCTTGAGGAAGCGGGGGAAGAGGCCGTTGCCGACCTCCCCCGCGCCGTCCCAGCTGAAGACGACGAACTGCGGCGGGGTCTGCCCGGGCTCCAGGGGCGCGGGCGGGGGCGGCTGGTGCGGCTGCGGTCCGGTGTCGGAGGTCGATCCGTCGCCGATCAGCCGGGCCGGGGGCGGCGCGGAGCCGTCGCCGTGGGCTATCGGACCGGGCCGGCCGGAGCCGGAACCGCCGCCACCGGCACTGCACCCCGCGAGACCCATCGCGGCGGCGGCACCGAGCCCGAGTCCGAGTCCGAACACTCCCCTGCGACTGAGGTCGCGCGCATCGCTCATGAAGCATCATATAAACGGACAATCCAGCGAGGTGGACCCACGGGCGCGGCCCCGGACGCACAACTTGTATGAAAAAAGGCCAAGCCATGACCGGCCTTTGCCTCCCGGGACGCGCGGCCGCCGGAAGACGCGTACGGGCCCGGCCCCCGGCGGGGGACGGGCCCGTACGTTCCCCGGGGCGCACCCGGGGGCGCGCACCCCGGCCAGGGGCTACGCCCCGAAGGCCTTCGACTTCCCCTTCACCGGCTTCGCCCCGGCCAGCAGGTGCGCCGGGACCAGGTCCCGCGCCGGCTCGCTGTAGCCCACCGACACCAGCTTGTCCCCCTGGTACGTGAACGACGTCAGCGAAGCCAGCGTGCACTGCCGGCGCCGCGGGTCGTGCCACAGCCGGCGCCGCTCCGCGAAGCTCCGTACGATCCAGATCGGCAGCTGGTGGCTGACCGCCACCGCCTCGTGCCCGCGCGCCGCGTCCCGCGCCGACTCGATCGCGCTCATCATCCGCACGACCTGCTCGACGTACGGCTCGCCCCACGACGGCTTGAACGGGTTCGTCAGGTGCTTCCAGTTCGCCGGCTTGCGCAGCGCGCCGTCGCCGACGCCGAAGGTCTTGCCCTCGAAGACGTTGCCCGCCTCGATCAGCCGGCCGTCCGTCGCCAGCTCCAGGCCGTGCACCTTCGCGATCGGCGCGGCCGTCTCCTGCGCCCGCTCCAGCGGGGAGGCCACCACGTGCGTGACGTCCCGGTCCTGGAGGTGCTCGGCGACCCGGTCGGCCATCTGCCGGCCCAGCTCCGAGAGGTGGTACCCGGCCCGGCGCCCGTACAGCACCCCGTCCGGGTTGTGCACCTCTCCGTGCCGCATCAGGTGGACGACGGTGATGTCGCTCATGCGGTCGCCTCCGCGGCGGCTCGGGCGGCGGCGGGCAGCGCGGCCGCGACGCGCTCGATGGCGCGCTCGTCGTGGGCGGTGGACACGAACCAGGACTCGAACGCCGACGGCGGCAGGTAGACGCCCTGCGCCAGCATCGAGTGGAAGAACCCGTTGAAGCGGAATGCTTCCTGCTTCTTCGCGTCGTCGTAATCGCGCACCTCGTCCTCGGTGAAGAACACCGAGAACATGTTGGACGCGGTCTGCACCCGGTGGGCCACGCCCTCCTTGGCCAGCGCCGCCGTCACCAGGCCCTGGATCTCCTTCGAGACCGCGTCGACCTTCTCGTACGCCGCGTCGTCCAGCAGCCGCAGCTGCGCGAGACCGGCGGCGGTGGCGATCGGGTTACCGGAGAGCGTGCCCGCCTGGTAGACCGGGCCGGCCGGGGCCAGGTGGCCCATGACGTCCGCGCGGCCGCCGAACGCCGCCGCCGGGAAGCCGCCGCCCATGACCTTGCCGAAGGTCATCAGGTCGGGCCTGACCCCGTCCACGCCGTACCAGCCGGCGCGGGAGGTACGGAATCCGGTCATCACCTCGTCGGAGATGTACAGCGCGCCGTTCTCCCGGCACAGGTCGGCGAGCCCCTGGTTGAAGCCCTCGCCCGGGGTGACCACGCCCATGTTGCCGGGGGCCGCCTCGGTGATGACACAGGCGATCTCGCCGGGGTGCGCGGCGAAGGCCGCCCGGACCGCGTCGAGGTCGTTGTAGGGGAGCACGATCGTGTCGCCGGCCTGCGCGCCCGTCACCCCGGGGGTGTCCGGCAGGGCGAAGGTCGCCAGGCCGGAGCCGGCCGCGGCCAGCAGCGCGTCGACGTGGCCGTGGTAGCAGCCGGCGAACTTGACGACCTTGGCGCGGCCGGTGAAGCCGCGGGCCAGCCGGATCGCCGACATGGTCGCCTCGGTGCCCGAGGACACCAGGCGCACCTGCTCGACCGGCGCCACGCGGGCCACGATCTCCTCGGCGAGGGCGACCTCGCCCTCGCCGGGCGTGCCGAAGGACGTGCCGCGGGCGACCGCGGCCTGGACGGCCTCGATCACCTCGGGGTGGGAGTGGCCGAGAATCATCGGCCCCCACGAGCAGACGAGGTCGACGTACTCGCGCCCGTCGGCATCGGTCAGATAGGGACCGGTACCGGACACCATGAACCGGGGCGTACCGCCCACGGCACGGAAGGCGCGCACGGGAGAGTTCACGCCGCCGGGGGTCACGAGGGACGCGCGCTCGAAGAGCGTCTGCGAAACTGGGGCTTCATACGGGTACGGGTAGCTCACACCAGCCATGGTCTCAGAGGCCGCGACAGACTTGCGGACGGGCGTTTCACCGCGCCGCCGCGGGGGAGGTCACTGCCATGATGATCAGGCTGCGTGGCGGGGGCCGCGGGGCCGGGGCAGGCAATACCAGTCGGGTGGAGATATGCAACGCGGTGGTGGACCGGGCGAGGGCACGGACGGCCTGGATCCGCAGCGCGCCCGTGATGCCCGCGCCCGCCGCGGCAAGCACCGCCGCCGCGGAGCCGAGGCCGCCGATCCCGTACCGGGGCCCACCCGGGCGCCCGACGGCGAGGACGGTGAGGACGGCCTGCCCAGGGGCCGCGGCATGGGAGTGACGTACAAGTACTTCGGCGCCCCGGACGGCGCCACGGCCGCGCGCGTGCCGCAGACGATGCGGCCGGAGGAGCTGGGCGGCGACGAGCTCGGCATGGGCGGGCTGTTCACCAAGATCAAGCCGGAGACGGTCGCCGCGATGGTGCTGACCGGCATCGAGGGCATACCTCTGCACAAGGTGCCCCCGCTGGAGCTGGTCGTGCTGCATCCCGACTACGCGGTGGTGAAGCTGCCGATGACGGTGGTCGACCCGCTGCGCGGTGTGGGCGAGGAGTCCGTCGGCGCGGCCGCCTTCATCTGGTCGACGGTCCCCGACCGCGGCGGGCCCCGCGACGCCTTCAACGTCTACCAGCTCCTGCACGAGTGGCAGGACTTCTCCCACCGCCTCCATGAAGCCGGCCACCAGCCGTACTGCCTGGTCTGGCCGTGACCGGCGTACGCCTGGAGCCGTGGTCGGCGGCCGATTTCCCGCTGCTGCGGCGGTGCAACACGCCGGAGATGACCGCGCACCTGGGCGGGCCGGAGCCCGCGGAGAAGCTCGCCGACCGGCAGCGGCGGTACGAGGCCCTGAGCGCGCGGGAGCCGTCCGCCGGGCGGATGTTCCGGATCGAGCTGGACGGGGTCGCCGTCGGCTCGATCGGGTTCTGGGAACGGGAGTGGCACGGCCGGCCGGTGTACGAGGCCGGCTGGGCGGTGCTCCCGGAGCACCAGGGCCGCGGCCTGGCGTCCGGCGCGCTGGCGGAACTCGTCACCTACGTCCGCGCCCACGGCACCCGCCCCGCCCTGCACGCCTTCCCCGGCACCGACCACCCCGCCTCGAACGCCGTCTGCCGCCACGCCGGATTCACCGACCTCGGCCCGACCCCCTTCGAATACCCCCCGGGCACCCTCCACCCCAGCAACGACTGGCACCTGCCACTGACGCCCTGACCGTCCTTGCCCGGCCACTACCCCGCCTCAAAGGCTGCGACCGGGTCACCGCGGACAGCCGCTGAATCGGCCGCGCCATCCCACCCCCCAATGGCATGCTGGGACCGTGAACGGTCCCGGCATTCAGCTCACCCTCGCCCCCGAACTGCGCCTCTTCACCTCGCCCAGCCGGCGCGCGGAACGCGTACCGACCGCCACCGACGGCGCCTCCAGCCTCGGCCACGTCGTCGAATCGGCCGGCGTCCCACTCACCGAGGTCGGCCGTCTCCTCGTCGACGGCCACGAGGTGCCCGTCTCGTACGTGCCCCAAGCCGGCCAGTCCGTCGAGGTGTTCGGCGTCGACCGCCCCCAGCACGTACCCGGGGCCCCGCTGCGCTTCCTCCTCGACGTCCACCTCGGCACCCTCGCCCGCCGCCTGCGCCTCCTCGGCGTCGACGCCGCCTACGAGAACGAGGACATCGGCGACCCCGCCCTCGCCACCCGCTCCGCCGCCGAACGCCGCGTCCTCCTCTCCCGCGACCGCGGCCTGCTGCGCCGCCGCGAGCTCTTCGCCGGCGCGTACGTCTACAGCGACAACCCGGACGAGCAAGTCCGCGACGTCCTCGGCCGGTTCGCCCCCGCCCTCGCGCCCTGGACCCGCTGCACCGCCTGCAACGGCCCCCTGCGCGCCGCCGACAAGGACAGCGTGGGCGACCGCCTCCAACACGGCACCCAGCGCTCCTATGACGTCTTCGCCCAGTGCACCGACTGCGAACGCGTCTACTGGCGCGGCGCCCACCACGCCCGCCTGGAACGGCTCGTGGACGAGGCCGTGGCCGAATTCGGTGACGGCGCCGCCGCGTGACCCACCCCCGGTGGGGCCCGGCTGGCAGACTCTCCGGACATGACCGCCGCTGACGAAACCAGGCACGCAGCAGCAGGAGCAGCACGGACGGAAGCCGGAGCAGCACGGGCCGGAGCAGGCCCGGCCGGCCCCCGGGACGTGGTCGACGTCGCGGTCGTCGGCGCCGGGCCCACCGGGCTCCTGCTCGCCGGTGACCTCGCCGCCGCCGGACTCTCCGTCACCCTCGTCGAACGCCGCCCGCGGACGGCGGCCAACCTCACCCGCGCCTTCGCCGTGCACGCCCGCACCCTCGAACTGCTCGACGCGCGCGGCCTCGCGGACGAACTCGTCTCCACCGGCCGCCCCATCGACCGCGTACGCCCCTTCGGCTCCACTGCCCTCACCCTCCAACGCCTGCGCTCGCGCTACCCGTTCCTGCTCATCACCCCTCAATATGAGACAGAGAAACTCCTGGAACGCCGCGCGTTGTCCACAGGGGTGCACATCCAGTACGACAGTCAGGTAACCGGCCTGCTCCAGGGCCAGGACACGGTCACCCTCGACGTCCGCCCCGCCACCCCCAACGGCGCCTCCACCGGCGCCCCGGCCGGCGCCCCCACCAGCACCGACACCGGCACCGGCACCAACCCCCAAGGCCCCGCCCGCCGCATCCACGCCCGCCACGTCGTCGGCGCCGACGGCGTCCGCTCCACCGTCCGCCAGACCCTCGGCCTCCCCTTCCCCGGCCAGGCCGTCGTCCGCTCCATGGTCCTCGCCGACGTCCGCGTCACCGACCCGCCCGAGGACCTCCTCGCCGCCAACGGCAGTGCCGACGCCTTCGGTTTCCTCGTCCCCTTCGGCGACGGCTGGTACCGCGCCATCGGCTGGCGCCGCGACGCCCGCGCCGCCGACACCGACCCCGTCGCCCTCGACGAACTCCGCGCCATCCTCCGCGACGCCCTCGGCACCGACCACGGCATCCACGACCCCCGCTGGATGTCCCGCTTCCACAGCGACGAACGCCAGGTCCCCCACTACCGCGTCGGCCGCGTCTTCCTCGCCGGCGACGCCGCCCACGTCCACTCCCCCGCCGGCGGCCTCGGCATGAACACCGGGCTCCAGGACGCCGCCAACCTCTCCTGGAAACTCGCCGCCGTCCTCCACGGCCGCAGCCCCGACCCGGAAGCCCTCCTCGACAGCTACCAGCGCGAACGCCACCCCGTCGGCCGCACCGTCCTGCGCGTCAGCGGCGCCCTCGTCCGCGCCGTCATGGCCCGCGGCCCCGCCCGCCGCGCCGCCCGCGCCCTCGGCGCCGGCCTGCTGTCCCGCGTCGGCCCCGCCCAGGACCGCGCCCTCGGCCTCATCTCCGGCACCGGCATCGCCTACCCGCCGCCGCCCGGCACCCACCGCCCCTCCCCTGCCGGCCGCCGCGCCCCCGACCTCGCCCTCGCCGGCGGGGAGCGGCTGTACGAGGCCCTGCGCACCGGCGACTTCGTCCTCGTCACCCCGCCCGGCGCGGCCACCCCGCCCGGAGCCCCCCTCGCCCACCGCCACTGGGCCACGGACACCCGTACGGGCTGCGTCCTCGTACGGCCCGACGGCTACATCGCCTGGAGCGCCTCCCGGGCCACCGACTCCGAACTCGCCACGGCCGTCTACGGCTGGCTGCTGCCCGGACCGGCCGGCGAGCGGGCACCAAAGCCCGGGGACGCCCCTCAGAAGGAGTAGCCGTCACCCGTGTCCAGGGCCAGCACCACGGGCTCGTTGTTGCCGCGGTTGCGGTCGGTCGCCCCGCCGTCCCACAGGGTGTCGATCCGCACCACCACCTCCTCCGACCGCTCCCGCAGCGCCAGCGACAGCCCGATGTGCCGCCCCCTGCCGTGCTCCGGCAGCGCGCCCGTCTCGCACACCACCTCCCGCTGCCCCGCCCGCGCGCACCCCTCCGGCAGCCCCTGCCGGTCCGCGAGGGCCACCGACAGCCGCACCCGCACCGTCGCGTTCGGCACCGCGGACGGCCCCTCGTTCTCCGGGACCAGCCACACCCTCAGCAGCCCGCTGCGCAGGGACACCCGTCCGTGGTAGGCCACGTCCGCCTCCGGCCCCGTCGTCGCACCCGCCGGCCCGGCCCCCGCACCGGCCCCGGCCCCGGCCAGCACCAGCAAGCCCGCCACCACCACACTCCGTACGGCACCACGGCGCACCGCCACCACCTCCTCGCGCGGACGCTAGCGACCCCGCCCGCCCCCCGGTCGGACCATCACACGAACGAGGGCGCGCCGACCCCCATTCGCCCGCCCGGCTGCGTACGCTTCCAGCCATGTTCGTCGCCCGCTCCGCCGCCCTCTTCCTCCTCGCCGCCGTCCTGGAGATCGGCGGCGCCTGGCTGGTCTGGCAGGGCGTACGGGAACACCGGGGCTGGGCCTGGATCGGCGTCGGCGTCATCGCCCTCGGCCTGTACGGATGCGTCGCCACCCTCCAGCCGCAGGGCGACTTCGCCCGCGTGCTGGCGGCGTACGGCGGCGTCTTCGTCGCCGGATCCCTGGTCTGGGGCGTCGTCGCCGACGGCTACCGCCCCGACCGCTGGGACGTCACCGGCGCCCTCGTCTGCCTCGCGGGGATGGCCGTGATCATGTACGCGCCGCGCCGCTGACCCGACCTATGCTGGCGAGGATTCGCCCGTACGAACGAACGAGCCCCACGACCGAACGAGGAGCCCCGCCCATGAGCACGCGCACGGCCACCCCCACCGCCGTAGTCACCGGCGCGAGCAGCGGAATCGGCGCGGCCACCGCCCGGCAGCTCGCCGCGGCCGGCTACCACGTCGTCCTCACCGCCCGCCGCAAGGACCGCATCGAGACCCTCGCCGCCGACCTCACCGAGGCGGGTTACGAGGCCACCGCCCACGCCCTCGACGTCACCGACCGCGCCGCCGTGGACGCCTTCGCCGCCTCCCTCGACGGGTGTGACGTCCTGGTCAACAACGCCGGCGGAGCCATCGGCGCCGAGCCCGTCGCCACCGGCGACCCGGCCGACTGGCGCACGATGTACGAGGTCAACGTCATCGGCACCCTGCACGTCACCCAGGCCCTGCTGCCCGCCCTCACCGCGAGCGGCGACGGCACGGTGGTCGTCGTGTCCTCCACCGCGGGCCACTCCACGTACGAGGGCGGCGCGGGCTACGTCGCCGCCAAGAACGGCGCCCGCGTCCTCGCCGAAACCCTCCGCCTGGAGATCGTCGGCCGGCCGGTCCGCGTCATCGAGATCGCGCCCGGCATGGTCAAGACGGAGGAGTTCGCGAAGACCCGCTTCCGCGGCGACGCCGCCAAGGCCGAGAAGGTCTACGAGGGCGTCGCGGACCCGCTGTCCGCCGACGACGTGGCCGACACCATCACCTGGGCCGTCACCCGCCCCAGCCACGTCAACATCGACCTCCTGGTGGTCCGCCCCCGAGCCCAGGCCTCGAACACCAAGGTCCACCGCGACCTGTAGCCCCCGCCCCACCCGTGCGGGCCCTCCCGGGCCCGCACGGGTGGATCCGGGAAGCCTCAGCCCTTGACGCAGATGACCTGCTTCAGCTTCGCCACGACCTCGACCAGGTCGGTCTGCTGGTCGATGACCTGCTCGATCGACTTGTAGGCGGCCGGGATCTCGTCCACCACGCCGGCGTCCTTGCGGCACTCGACGCCCTGCGTCTGCTCCGCGAGGTCCCGCGCCGAGAAACGCTTCTTCGCCGCCGTCCGGCTCATCCTGCGGCCCGCGCCGTGCGAGGCGGAGTTGAAGGACTTCTCGTTGCCGAGGCCCTTGACGATGTACGAGCCCGCGCCCATCGAGCCCGGGATGATGCCGTACTCGCCGCTGCCCGCGCGGATCGCGCCCTTGCGGGTGACCAGCAGGTCCATGCCGTCGTACCGCTCCTGCGCCACGTAGTTGTGGTGGCAGCTGATCTCCTGGCCGAAGGAGACCTTCGCCTTGCGGAAATCCTTGCGGACGACCTCCTTGAAGAGGCTCATCATGGCTGCGCGGTTGTACTTCGCGTACTCCTGCGCCCAGAACAGGTCGTTGCGGTACGCCTCCATCTCCGGCGTCGCGGCGAGGAAGACCGCCAGGTCGCGATCGACCAGGCCCTCGTTGTGCGACAGCCCCCGGGCCACGCCGATGTGGTGGGCGGCGAGCTCGTTGCCGATGTTCCGGGAGCCGGAGTGCAGCATGAGCCAGACCGAACCTGACTCATCGAGACAGAATTCGATGAAGTGATTACCGGATCCGAGCGTTCCGATCTGCTTGGTGGCGCGCTCCTGGCGGAACTTGACCGCATCCGTGAGGTGGTCGAAGCGCTTCCAGAAGTCCTCGTACCCCTGCGCCGAGAACCCGTACAGCCGCCCCGGATCCACCGCCTCCTTGTGGAGTCCCGCGCCCACCGGGATGGCCTGCTCGATGCGGGAGCGGAGCTTCGAGAGGTCGCCGGGGAGGTCGTTCGCCGTGAGGGAGGTCTTGACCGCCGACATGCCGCAGCCGATGTCGACGCCGACCGCCGCCGGGCAGACCGCGTCCTTCATCGCGATCACCGAACCGACCGTGGCGCCCTTGCCGTAGTGCACGTCCGGCATCACGGCCAGGCCCTTGATCCACGGCAGGCCCGCCGTGTTCTGCAACTGCCGCATGGCGCTGTCCTCGACCGACGCCGGATCCGTCCACATCCGGATCGGGACGTTGGCCCCGGATACCTCTACATACGACATAAGGCGTCAATCCCCCGAAAACCCAAGAAAGTCATAGAAAAGTCGGAATACGCAAAAAGCCTCGCTCATGGCCCCAAAGCAGTCAGGGAACCGGCGCCGGCACCAGCGTGTGCGATAGACATTGTGTCCATCCGCGCCCAAGTCGCGGCAACGGATTTTCCCAAGGGAACCAAGGGAGCCAGTGGACGTGGAGCGCAAGGCGGTACGCCGACGGGTCCTGCCGGGCATCGCGATGGTCACCGCCCTCGCGGCCGGTGTGACCGGCCTCGCCGGGTGCACCGACGGCGGCGGTATCGGGACGACCAGCGACCAGAAGGGCGGCGGGAGCTCCGCCGCCCCCGCCCAGCCGGGCAAGTACCGCAGCCTGCCCCAGCCCTGCAAGGCCGCCGACGCGAAGCGGCTCAAGGCCATGCTCCCGGCCGCCGACTCCCTGACCACCGAGCAGCGCGAGCAGCTCTACGCCGGGACCGCCGACCCCTCCTTCGACGCGGACCGGCACGTCGGCTGCCACTGGAGCGCGCAGGCGCCCGAGGGGACCCTGCTGCTGTCGGTGGTCTTCGAGCGCGTGGTCTCGTACGACCGGTCGGCCGCGAGCGACGACGACAAGGCGCACTCGGTGTTCGTGCGCCGCCTGACGGACGCCCACCTGCCCTTCCCCGGTCCGGTGACGACTCCGAGCGGGTCCCCGGTGACATCGGCTCCGGCCGCCCCGCCCTCCCCGGCGGCCCCGCCCGCGAGCCCCGGCACCGAAGCGCCCGCCATCACCTCCCCCTCCCCCTCCGCTTCCGGCTCCGGTTCCGCCTCGCCCAGCGCCCCGCCCGAGCTCGGCTCACGCGTGCTGGAGGGGCTCGGGAGCGAGGCGTACCTCGACGACAAGCTGAGCGCGGCCGGGGCGACCGCCGCCCAGTCGCGGACGGTCCGGATCGTGTTCCGTACCTCGAACGTCCTCGTCACCGTCGAGTACAGCGTGCAGCCCTCCGGGCCCGGAACCATCCCCTCAAGTGCGGAAACGCAGGACAAGGCACGCCAGTTGGCGGAGGCCCTGGCCGAGCGCTTCAACGACTGACGGCCCCGCCCGCAGGGCGTCCGTGACGGCGCGCACAGCATCCGGGTGCCCGGTCGGGCTACCGTTGCCCGGGTCCCGCGCCCGTAATCGACCCCTACGTCTGAAGGAACCATGCACCGATCAGCCTCGCGTCTCACCCGTGTCATCGCCTGCGCAGCCGTCGTCCCGGTGGTCCTCACCGCCGCCGGCTGCTCGTCCGACTCGGAGAAGTCCTCGGGCTCGGACTCCGGCAAGAAGGCCTCCGCGTCCGCGCCCTCCAAGCCGGGTGCGAAGACCCCGGTCGAGCTGGAGAAGGTGGCGTTCGCGAAGCTGCCCGACCCCTGCAAGTCGATCGCGGCGAAGAGCATAGAGTCCTTCGTTCCGGAGGCGAAGGAGAAGAACGGCACGGCCGCGAAGTCGAACGACCTCGCCAACCGCGCCAGCTGCTCCTGGAACGGCCTCCAGACGGACGGCACCAAGGGGTCGCAGTACCGCTGGCTGTCCGTCTCCCTGGTGCGCTACGACTCGCACGCCACCCTCGGCAGCGGCGACAAGCGCGCCGAGGAGCAGTACACCAAGCAGATCGAGCTGGCGAAGAGCACCGAGGGCGCGCACGACGTCAAGGTGGAGCAGGCCGGCGGGGTGGGCGACCAGGGCTCCTCGGTCGTCTACGGCGTGAAGAAGGACGTGGACTTCCTCAACACCACCGTGGTGGTCCGCACCCACAACGTGGTCATCACGCTCGACTACAACGGTGCCGCGTACGAGGGTGCCGGCGCCCCGGACCAGGCGAAGCTGCTCCAGGACGCCGTCGCGGCGGCCCGGGAGACGGTGGCCTCCGTCGACTCCGCGAACAAGGGCGACGCCGCCCCCGAGCAGGCCCCCTCCGGTTCCGCTTCGCCTTCCGGTTCGGCGTCGCCGTCGGGGTCCGCTACCCCGGAGCAGTAGACGACGGGCGGTAAGGGCCCCTCCGGAACGGGTGACGCGCTGTCACCCGTACGCTGTGCCTGCCGTAGCTCGACAAGGGGAAGGGGGATCACGGGTGGCCGCGATGCAGCTGACTCGTACGCACCGGATACTCATCGGTGTCGTGGTCGCCGGTGCCGTGGTCATCGCGGGCATCGGTTTCGCGGGATCGTACGCCGCCGTGCGCGCGCTGGCGCTGAAGAAAGGCTTCGGCACTTTCTCGCTGGTGTTCCCGATCGGCATCGACATGGGCATCTGCGTGCTGCTGGCGCTGGACCTGCTGCTGACGTGGATCCGGATCCCGTTCCCCTTGCTGCGTCAGACCGCGTGGCTGCTGACGGCGGCGACGATCGCGTTCAACGGCGCCGCCGCGTGGCCGGACCCGCTGGGCGTGGGCATGCACGCGGTGATCCCGGTCCTGTTCGTGGTCACGGTGGAGGCGGCCCGGCACGCGGTCGGCCGGATCGCGGACATCACCGCGGACCGGCACATGGAGGGCGTGCGCATCACGCGCTGGCTGCTCTCGCCGGTGCCCACGTTCAAGCTGTGGCGCCGGATGAAGCTGTGGGAGCTGCGCTCGTACGAGCAGGCGGTCGGCATGGAGCAGGACCGCCTGATCTACCAGGCGCGGCTCCAGGCCCGCTTCGGGCGGGCGTGGCGGCGCAAGGCGCCGGTGGAGGCGCTGATGCCGCTGCGGCTGGCGCGGATCGGCGTGCCGCTGTCGCAGACGGCCCCGGAGGGGCTGGCGGCGGCGGGCATCGACCCGGCGCTGCTGCCCCCGGCGGCGCAGGCGCCCGCGCTGGAGGCGGCGGCCGGGGCCGAGGGCCCGCAACCGCAGGCCGCGCCGCCCGCTCCGGCGGCGGCGGTGACGCCGGTGGCGCCGGTGACGCACGCCCCGCCGCCCTTCGCGGTGGAGCCGACGGCGATGCCCGCCGCGCACAACAGCGCCTGGTTCGCGGCGCCGCTGGCCCCGCAGGCGGCGTACGAGGGCGGCTACAACCCGCAGTACGTGGAGGGCCTGGAGCCGACCCCGGTGATGCCCCCGGCGGGTCCGGAGGAAGAGCCCGCGCAGGGCCCGCAGCCGGCGGAGCAGCAGTCGGTGGAGCAGCCGGTTCAGGGCCCGCAGCCGCCGGAGCAGCCCGTCCAGGAGCGGCTGCCGTCCCCGCGCCTCGAACCGGGGACGGAGACCGGTGCCGCGGCCGACCTCGACGAGGTGAAGTTCCGCGAGGCGGCGTACGAGGTCTTCCGGACGTACATCGAGGAGAACGGCAAGGTCCCGAGCCCCGAGCAGGTCGACATATACCTCTCGGACCGGCACGGGATCACGCACCCGCTGGCCTTCCGGACGATCAGCCGGCTGATGCCCGAGCTGAAGCAGCGCTACCAGCGCGACCTGGAGAACGAGCACATCCCGTAAACCCGGCCCCCACACCGCCCCGCCCCGGACAGCCGGAAGGGCCCGCACCCCGAGGGGTACGGGCCCTTCGCCGCGTCTCAGACCGCGAGCAGCTTGCGCACCCGGTCCGCGCCCACGGCGAGGAGCAGGGTGGGCAGGCGCGGCCCGGTCTCCCGGGTCACGAGCAGGCGGTACAGCAGGGCGAAGAACTCGCGCTGCGCGACCTTCAGCTCCGGCGTCGGCTTGGCGTCGGGCTCCAGCCCGGCCATCACCTTGGGCACGCCGTAGACGAGGGTGGTGAGTCCGTCGAGCGACCAGTGCGCGTCGAGGCCCTCCAGCAGCCGCCGCAGGGACTCCCGCCCGGCGTCGTCCAGGGAGGACAGCAGCTCGGTGTCGGGGTCCTCGCGTACGAGGGTGCGCTGGTCGGCCGGGACCTGGCTGGTGATCCAGTTCTCGGCGCGGTCCAGGCGCGGGCGGACCTCGTCCAGGGAGGCCAGCGGCTGCGCCGGGTCCAGGTCGGTCAGGATGCGCAGGGTCTGCTCGTCGTGCCCGGCGGTGATGTCCACGACCGACGCGAGCGTGCGGTAGGGCAGCGGGCGCGGGGTGCGGGGCAGTTCGTGCGAGGCGACGCGGGCGGCGCGGCTGTGCGCGGCGGCGTCGGCCGGCAGCACGGAGCCGTCGGCGACCTTGGCCTCCAGCTTGTCCCACTCGTCGTAGAGCCGCTGGATCTCCTGGTCGAAGGCGATCTTGAAGGACTGGTTGGGGCGGCGGCGGGCGTAGAGCCAGCGCAGCAGCTGCGGTTCCATGATCTTCAGCGCGTCGGCCGGGGTGGGAACCCCGCCCTTCGAGGAGGACATCTTGGCCATGCCGCTGATGCCGACGAAGGCGTACATCGGGCCGATCGGCTGCTCGCCGCCGAAGATGTGCACGATCTGGCCGCCGACCTGGAAGGACGAGCCGGGCGAGGAGTGGTCGACGCCGGAGGGCTCGAAGACCACGCCCTCGTAGGCCCAGCGCATCGGCCAGTCGACCTTCCAGACCAGCTTGCCGCGGTTGAACTCGGAGAGCTTGACCGTCTCGGTGAACTCGTCCTCGGCGCAGACGTAGGTCAGCTCGGTGGTCTCGTCGTCGTACGCGGTGACCTTGGTGAAGTCCTTGCCGCACTGCCCGCAGTACGGCTTGTACGGGAAGTAGCCGCCCTCGGCGCTGCTGCCGTCGTCCTCGGCGGCGGCGCCGGAACCCTCGGCGGCCTCCAGCTCGGCCTCGTCGGCCTGCTTCTGCTGGGGCTTCTTGCCGCCCGGCTTCTGCTTGGTGCGGTACTGGTCGAGGACGGCGTCGATGTCGCCGCGGTGCTTCATCGCGTGCAGGATCTGCTCGCGGTAGGCGCCGGAGGTGTACTGCTCGGTCTGGCTGATGGGGTCGTACTCGACGCCCAGCTCGGCCAGCGCCTCGACCATGGCGGCCTTGAAGTGCTCGGCCCAGTTCGGGTACGCGGACCCGGCGGGGGCGGGTACGGAGGTCAGCGGCTTGCCGATGTGCTCGGCCCAGGACTCGTCGATGCCGGGGACGCCGGCCGGGACCTTGCGGTAGCGGTCGTAGTCGTCCCAGGAGATGAGGTGGCGGACCCGGATGCCCCGGCGGCGGATCTCGTCCGCGACCAGGTGCGGGGTCATGACCTCGCGGAGGTTGCCGAGGTGGATCGGGCCGGAGGGGGAGAGCCCGGACGCGACGACGACGCCCGCAGCGGTGGCGGCCGATGACGTCGCGCCCGGGGCTCGGCGCTCCGCCTCGGCGATGACCTCGTCCGCGAAACGGGAGACCCAGTCGGTCTCTGTGCTGCTCTGGGCGCTCTGAGCCACGACACGTCCTTCTATCTCGAATGCTGGCTTCGGCCATTCTCCCAGACGGAACGGGCCGCTCCGGGGTTGCTTCCGGCCCGTGATATCGAAAGAAGCGGGCAGGCCCCTCGTGGGATACTCGGCACTTGTCGGAACGTCCGGGCGCGGCCCCGGACACCACCTCACAGGAACGGCAGCTCATGGCCTCGGTCCCTTCCCTCGCTTCCTCCGTCGAACAGCGCGTCGCGGACGCCCTCGCCTCCGCCCTGCCGGAGGCCGGTGCGGCCGACCCGCTGCTGCGACGAAGCGACCGGGCCGACTTCCAGGCCAACGGCATCCTGGCGCTCGCGAAGAAGGCGAAGGCCAACCC
Organism: Streptomyces sp. NPDC102258; assembly: GCF_055584685.1. NCBI lineage: Bacteria > Bacillati > Actinomycetota > Actinomycetes > Kitasatosporales > Streptomycetaceae > Streptomyces > Streptomyces sp. NPDC102258. Next base: position 22,592 of record NZ_JBVJLO010000009.1, on the reverse strand, counting down.
GCGCGAGCTGGCGACGACCGTGGTCGAGGGCATGGCGACCGGCGCCGAGGACCTGATCAAGGAGATCGAGGTCTCGGGCCCCGGCTTCCTCAACATCACGGTCAGCGACCGCGCGATCGTCGAGACCCTGGCCGCCCGCGCCGCCGACGACCGTCTCGGCGTGCCGCTGTCGCCGTCGGCCGGCACCACGGTGATCGACTACGCGCAGCCGAACGTCGCGAAGGAGATGCACGTCGGCCACCTGCGCTCGGCCGTCATCGGCGCGGCGATGGTGGAGATCCTGGAGTTCACGGGCGAGAAGGTGGTCCGCCGCCACCACATCGGCGACTGGGGCACCCAGTTCGGCATGCTCATCCAGTACCTGCTGGAGCACCCGCACGAGCTGGACCACAAGAGCGGCTCCGCCGACGACCAGGCTTCCGGTGAGGAGGCCATGTCGAACCTGAACCGCCTCTACAAGGCCTCGCGCGCGCTCTTCGACTCCGACGAGGAGTTCAAGACGCGGGCCCGCGCCCGGGTGGTCGACCTCCAGGCCGGCGAGCCGGAGACCCTCGCCCTGTGGCAGCGGTTCGTGGACGAGTCGAAGATCTACTTCTACTCCGTCTTCAACAAGCTGGACATGGACATCCAGGACCCGGACGTGGTCGGCGAGTCCGGCTACAACGACATGCTGACGCAGACCTGCGAGCTGCTGGAGAAGTCGGGCGTCGCCGTCCGCTCCAACGGCGCGCTGTGCGTGTTCTTCGACGAGTACAAGGGCCCGGACGGCAACCCGACCCCGCTGATCGTGCAGAAGTCGGACGGCGGCTTCGGCTACGCGGCGACCGACCTGTCCGCGATCCGCGACCGCGTCGGCAACCTGAAGGCCGACACCCTCATCTACGTGGTGGACGCGCGGCAGGCGCTGCACTTCAAGATGGTCTTCGAGACGGCCCGCCGGGCCGGCTGGCTGAACGACGGGGTCAAGGCCGTCCAGCTGGCCTTCGGCACGGTCCTCGGCAAGGACGGCAAGCCGTTCAAGACCCGTGAGGGCGAGACGGTGCGGCTGGTGGACCTGCTGGACGAGGCGGTGGAGCGGGCGACGGCCGTGGTCCGGGAGAAGGCCGAGAAGGTGGGCCTGACGGAGGCGGAGATCGTCGAGAACGGCCGGTACGTGGGCATCGGCGCGGTGAAGTACGCCGACCTGTCCACCTCGGCCGCGCGCGACTACAAGTTCGACCTGGACCAGATGGTCTCGCTCAACGGCGACACCTCCGTCTACCTCCAGTACGCGTACGCGCGCATCCGCTCCATCCTGCGCAAGGCCGGCGAGCGCGGGCCGCTCGCGCACCCGGAGCTGGCGCTGGCGCCGGCCGAGCGGGCGCTGGGCCTGCACCTGGACGGCTTCGGCGCGCTGCTGGCGGAGGCCGCGTCCGAGTACGCGCCGCACAAGCTGGCCGCGTACCTGTACCAGCTGTCCTCGCTGTTCACCACGTTCTACGACCAGTGCCCGGTGATCAAGCCGGAGCCGGAGCAGCCCGTCGCGGAGAACCGGCTCTTCCTGTGCGAGCTGACCGCCCGCACCCTCTCGAAGGGCATGTCCCTCCTCGGCATCCGCACCCCCGAGAAGCTCTGACGGCAGCAGGTGTGACAGCCACCTCCGCCCGGCGGCACATGCCGGGCGGACGGGGCTTGCCGTTGCCGGGCCATGCGTCAGCCCGGCCGGCCGGCGCCGGCTATCCCGCGCCGAAGACCTCGACCTTGCACCGGGGGCTGCCGGACCGGGCGATGCGCGCGTCGCAGGTGACCAGCGGTACCTGGAGGCCCTCGGCCAGAGCCACGTAGGCGGCGTCGTACGCGGAGAGGTTCGCGTACAGCTCCCGTACGCGGGGCAGCACCGGCAGATGCTCCATCCGCCTGACCGGCAGTGCCCCGAAGTCGTCCCAGGCCGCGTCCAGTTGCCGGTCGGAGAGTTTGCCGCCCCGGTGGCGGCCGAGCAGTGCGTGCGTCACTTCCACGTCGAGCAGGTACGGGGCGGCGAGCCGCTCGCCCAGCACGCGGCCGCGTACCGCCTCGCCCGCCGGACCGGCGTCGGCGACGAGCATGACGACGGCACTGGCGTCGATCACGATCATTCGCGACGCCGTCCCGCGTCGAGGTCACCGAGGACCTCGTCCACGCTCAGCTCCGCCGAGACGCGCGCGCGGATCCGCGCGACCACGTCTTCCACGGACGGCGTGGCCGCCTCTTCCTCCAGCAGGGTGCGGGCGTACGCCTGGAGCGACTGGCGGCTGCGGGCGGCCCGTACCTTCAGCTCGGCGAGCGCTTCGTCGGACAGATCACGGACGTAGAGAGTGGCCATGCGACAAGTCTAGTGGCGGCGCCAGCATTCTGCTGGCAGACCGGCCCGGCGGGCCGGGTGGGCACGGCGGCACGGCCGCCACGGCGGGCCCTTCACCCGTACGGCCCGCTTCGCCGCATCGCGGGCCGGGTAGGGGACGGCCCGTCCTTCCCCAGCGCCCCCGACGGAGGCATCCGTGCCCGACATGAACGGTCCCTACAAGCCCGGCACCCCCTGCTGGATCGACCTGATGGTGCCCGACCAGCAGGCCGCCATCGACTTCTACTGCGACCTCTTCGGCTGGCAGGGCGAGGTCGGCCCGGCGGAGCAGGGCGGGTACGCCGTCTGCACCCTCAAGGGCAAGCCGGTCGCCGGGATCATGAAGGCGATGAACCCGGACGGCAGCGTCCCCGACCCGCTGCCCCCGACGGTGTGGACCACCTACCTGTCCACCGACAACATCGACGGCACGCTCAAGGCCGTCACCGACGCCGGCGGCTCGGTCATGGCGGGCCCGATGGACGTCATGGACCTCGGCCGGATGGCCGTGATCACCGACCCGGCCGGCGCCGTCGTCGGCCTGTGGCAGCCCGGCACCTTCGACGGCGCGGGCATCGTCAACGAGCACGGGGCGCTCATCTGGAGCGAGCTGACCACCACCGACCTGCCGGCCGCCGCCGCCTTCTACTCCTCCGTGCTGCCCGTCACCACGGCCCGCTCCGAGATGCCCGGCGCCGAGGAGTACATCGAGTTCATGGTCGACGGCCGCGCGGTCGCCGGGATGATGGACCTCTCCACGCTCCCGCCGGGCGTCCCCCCGCACTGGCAGCCGTACTTCCACGTGGACGCCGTCGACGACATCCAGGCCGCGGCCGTCCGGGCCGGCGGCAGCGTCCTCGCCCCGGCCTTCGACATGGCGGCCGGCCGGATGGCCGTCCTCGCCGACCCGCAGGGCGGAGCCTTCTCGGTGATCACCTCCCGCGCCCCGGAGCAGACCGACTAACCGCCGGTCGCACCGGTCGTCCTGGCCGCGGCGGCCGGCCCGTCAGCCCGTCAGCCCGCCGCCCGCTCGCGGACCAGGCCGGCCAGGCCGTCCAGGATGCGGTTCAGGCCGAAGCCGAACTGGAAGTCCGGCTCGTCGGAGCCCGCGAACGCGTCGGACTCCAGCAGCCGGGTCACCGCCGGGTGGGTGTCCGGCCCGGTCATCAGCCGCAGGGTGTTCACGTACTGGGCCATGACCCGGTCCGGCGCGATCCCGGACTTCACGATGGCGTCCATCATGTCGGCGGCCATCGTCGCCTCGTTGCGCACCAGGCCGCCGATCAGGATGACGGCCGAGACCTTCTCGCCCTCCCGCAGCCCGGTGCCGGCCAGCGCGGCGAGCCCGCGCTCCATCCAGGCGAGCTGGTTCGGGCTGACCGGCGCCCCGGTGCCCTACCCCTCCAGCGCCTTCGTGCCGATCGACACCATGCCCGGCTGGCTGCACGGCTTCGCCCGCCACCAGCCCCTCACCCCGGTGATCGAATCCCTGCGCGCCCTGCTCCTGGACCGGCCCGCGGGCCACGCCCCCTGGGTGGCGCTGGGCTGGTGCGCGGCCATCACCGCCCTGGCCGTGACCCTCGCGGCGGTCCTCTTCGAGCGCCGCACCCGCTGAAGCCGCACCCGCTGACGCCGGGTGCGCGCACGCCCCGGGCCCGTGCCGGACGGGGGCCCGCACGGGCCCGGGGCGGTGGCCGGCGGTCAGCCGGCCAGGGGGTAGGAGTGCCTCCCGGTGGCCTCGTCGATCTCCCCGTGCGCCTTCTGCAACAGCTGGCTCGCGAGGTCCATCAGGGCCCGCGCCCCGGCGATCTCCTCACCGACCCGGAGCTGCTCCGGGTCGGACGGATGCCGCATCGCGTAACCGCGCGCCCTGAGCTCGGACCCGTCGGCGAGCCTGAGCAGCGCGGCCGAGGTGGTGCGGTGGCCGTCCTCCGTGAACTCCATCTCGACGTGCCAGCCTGCGAGTGTGGGCATGGCGGATCACCTCCACAGTGCCGTGTCGCCACTCCCTACAGCCTGCTCCCGCCGCCCCGCCGGGGCCAGTCAGCGCGCCTCGCGCAGCCAGCCCGCGACCTCGGTCGCCCAGTACGTGAGGATCGTGTCGGCGCCCGCCCGCTTGATGCCGAGCAGGGTCTCCAGGATCGCCCGGTCCCGCTCGATCCAGCCCCGCTGCGCCGCCGCCTCGACCATCGCGAACTCGCCGCTGATCTGGTACGCGGCCACCGGCACGTCCACCGCCTGCGCGACCCGGTACAGGATGTCCAGGTAGGGCCCGGCGGGCTTGACCATGACCATGTCGGCGCCCTCCTCCAGGTCCAGCGCCAGCTCGCGCAGCGACTCGCGGGCGTTCGCCGGGTCCTGCTGGTAGGTCTTGCGGTCGCCCTGGAGGCTCGACCCGACGGCCTCGCGGAAGGGGCCGTAGAAGGCGGAGGTGTACTTGGCGGTGTACGCGAGGATCGAGACGTCCTCGTGGCCCGTCTCGTCCAGCGCGTCGCGGATCACGCCGACCTGGCCGTCCATCATCCCGCTCGGCCCGACCACGTGGACGCCCGCGTCGGCCTGGACCTGCGCCATCTCCGCGTACCGCTCCAGCGTCGCGTCGTTGTCGATCCGGCCGTGCTCGTCCAGGACCCCGCAGTGGCCGTGGTCGGTGTACTCGTCCAGGCACAGGTCGGACATGATCACGAGATCGTCGCCCACCTCCGCCTTCACGTCGCGGATCGCGACCTGGAGGATGCCGTCCGGCTCGGTGCCCGCCGTACCGAGCGCGTCCTTGTTCTCGTCCGCCGGAACGCCGAAGAGCATGATCCCCGCGACACCCGCCTCCACGGCCTCGGCGGCCGCCTTCCGCAGGGTGTCCCGCGTGTGCTGCACCACGCCCGGCATCGCCGAGATGGCGAGCGGATCACTGATGCCCTCCCGGACGAACGCCGGGAGGATCAGGTCCGAGGGGTGCAGCCGGTTCTCCGCGACCATCCGCCGCATCGCCGGGGTGGTCCGCAGCCGGCGGGGCCGCGAGCCGGGGAAGGATCCGTACGCGCTCATACTCAGTCGCCTCTTCGAGCTTCGACAGCAGTCCCCCCAAGCCTAGGGCCCACCCCCGACCCCCCGAACCCGCCCCGGTCCGCGATGCCACCATGTATCCGCTCACGCCGCCGTAGCGGGAAGGAAAGGGGAGCCGAGCAGTGGTGCGCACCCGGTATTACGTGGAAGGCCCCTTCGGCATGCCGGACTTCGCCGGGCCCGCCGAGCTCAACATCCTCGGCCAGTGGGTGACAGCCGACATCCAGCTCTCGCCGCTGTCCGTTCTGGAGGCGATCGACCTGGTGGCCGAGGCCGGGGCCGACCCGGCCTTCGTGCCGGTGGACCTGGACGGCAACGCGCACACCGTCACCATCGGCCCGCGGGGTGTCAGGGTGGAGAACCACTTCGTCGAGCACGTTCAGGGTGAATACACCCTCGACGACGCGTTGCGGGTACTGGTCGACTTCTGGGACTACTGCTGCCTGGCCAATCCCCACAAGGCCGGCGCACGCCGGCGCGCGTACGCCGAGGAGCACGGACGCGATCCGCTGACCGCGATCCGCGACCAGGCGGAGCCGCCCGGCCTGCCCGGCGCGACGTGAAAGGGCCCGGGCGCGATATCCGCACCCGGGCCCCCTCGGCCGGTCGGCCCTGCCTAAGCCGGTCACGTCGTGCGGCGGCGGCGGGCGCCCGGGCGGCGTTCGCTCGGGCGGGCCACCGGCTCGCCCGCGGCCTTGGCGGCGGCGCGGCGGGCCTCGCCGTACGCGGCCAGGGCCTCCGCCAGCTTCGAGACCGACGGCTCCGGCGAGAGCACGTCGACCCGCAGCCCGTGCTCCTCGGCCGTCTTCGCCGTGGCCGGGCCGATGCAGGCGATCACGGTCACGTTGTGCGGCTTGCCCGCGATGCCCACCAGGTTGCGCACCGTGCTGGACGAGGTGAACAGCACGGCGTCGAAGCCGCCGCCCTTGATCGCCTCACGGGTGTCCGCCGGCGGCGGCGAGGCGCGCACGGTCCGGTAGGCCGTGACGTCGTCCACCTCCCAGCCCAGCTCGATCAGCCCGGCGACCAGCGTCTCGGTCGCGATGTCGGCGCGCGGCAGGAAGACGCGGTCGATCGGGTCGAAGACCGGGTCGTACGGCGGCCAGTCCTCCAGCAGCCCGGCCGCCGACTGCTCGCCGCTCGGCACCAGGTCCGGCTTCACCCCGAACTCGACCAGCGCGGCGGCGGTCTGCTCGCCGACCGCGGCGACCTTGATGCCCGCGAAGGCACGCGCGTCGAGCCCGTACTCCTCGAACTTCTCCCGCACCGCCTTGACCGCGTTGACCGAGGTGAAGGCGATCCACTCGTAGCGGCCGGTGACCAGGCCCTTGACCGCCCGCTCCATCTGCTGCGGGGTGCGCGGCGGCTCCACGGCGATGGTCGGCACCTCGTGCGGCACCGCGCCGTAGGAACGCAGCTGGTCGGAGAGCGAGGCCGCCTGCTCCTTCGTACGCGGTACGAGGACCCGCCAGCCGAACAGCGGCTTCGACTCGAACCAGGCCATCTCCTCGCGCCGCGCGGCGGCGCCCTGCTCCCCGACCACGGCTATGACGGGCCGGGCGCCCTCGGGCGAGGGGAGCACCTTGCCCTGCTTGAACACCTGGGCGATGGTGCCCAGGGTCGCGGTCCAGGTGCGCTGACGGGTCGTCGTACCGCCGACGGTGACCGTCAGCGGGGTCTCCGGCTTGCGGCCCGCGGAGACCAGCTCGGCGGCCGCGGCCGCGACGGTCTCCAGGGTCGCGGAGACGACGACGCTGCCGTCGCTGGCGCCGACCTCGCTCCAGCAGCGCTGCGAGGCGTGCCGGGCGTCCACGAAGCGGACGTCGGCGCCCTGCTCGCCGCGCAGCGGCACACCGGCGTACGCGGGCACGCCGACGGCGGTCGCGACACCGGGCACCACCTCGAAGGGGATCCCTTCGCGGGCGCAGGCCAGCATCTCGGCGGCGGCGTTCCCGTCGAGCCCCGGGTCGCCGGTGACGGCACGGACCACCCGCCTGCCGGAGCGCGCGGCCTCCATGACAAGATTGGCGGCGTCGCGGATCACCGGGACCCCGGCGGCGGCTGACACTTCGTCAGCGACCGTCAGCTGCGGCGTGTCGACGCCCGCGCGCGCGTGGGTCCGTACCACGTCGAGCACGTCCGGCTCGGCGATCAGTACGTCCGCGCCGGCGAGCGCCTCCACGGCGCGCAGCGTCAGCAGACCCGGGTCGCCCGGACCGGCACCGAGGAAGGTGACGAGCCCCTGGGCGGCGACGACCGGAAAAGCGGAGGTGGTGGGGCTTGAGGGGTTCAAAGGGATCGCTCCCCCATCAGACCGGCCGCGCCCTTGGCCAGCATCTCGTCCGCGAGTTCGCGGCCGAGCGCCATGGCCTCGTCGTACGACTGGGGCACGGGACCGGTGGTGGACAGCTGTACCAGCGTGGTTCCGTCGAGGGTTCCGACGACACCACGCAGGCGCATTTCATGGACAATCTGCCCGTCGGCCAGCAGGTCGGCGAGCGCGCCCACGGGCGCGCTGCAGCCGGCCTCCAGGGCGGCGAGCAGGGCTCGTTCGGCGGTCACGGCGGCCCGCGTCTGCGGGTCGTCGAGCTCACCGAGCGCGGCGGCGAGTTCCGCGTTCGAGGCGAGGCACTCCACGGCCAGGGCTCCCTGGCCGGGCGCGGGCAGCACGCTGTCGACCGACAGCAGCTCGGTCGCCTCGTCGCCGCGGCCGATGCGGTTCAGCCCGGCGGCGGCCAGCACGACCGCGTCGAGTTCCCCGGCGCGCACGAACCCGATGCGGGTGTCGACGTTGCCGCGGATCGCCACCGTCTCGATGCGCTTGCCCAGACTGCGGGCGTACGCGTGCAGCTGCGCGGTGCGGCGCGGCGAACCGGTGCCGACCCGGGCCCCGTCGGGGAGCCGCTCGAAGGTCAGGCCGTCACGGGCGACGAGCGCGTCGCGCGGGTCCTCCCGCTTCGGCATGGCCGCGATGACCAGCTCCTCGGGCTGCGTGGTCGGCAGGTCCTTCAGCGAGTGCACGGCGAAGTCGACCTCGCCGCGGACCAGTGCGTCACGCAGCGCGGTGACGAACACGCCGGTGCCGCCGATCTGCGCGAGGTGCTCGCGGGAGACGTCGCCGTAGGTCGTGATCTCCACGAGCTCCACCGGCCGCCCGGTGAGGGCCCGTACGGCCTCGGCGACGTGCCCGGACTGGGACATGGCCAGCTTGCTGCGCCGCGTGCCGAGCCTGAGGGGCTGGTCGGGACGTGTGTTCATGATGCCCGTCCTGGGTCGTCATCGTTCTTCGGATCGGCCGCGTCCGCCCGGCTGACGGATGCCACCGTCTGAGGGTCGAGGTCGAAGAGTTCGCGCAGCGCCTCCGCGTACCCGGCGCCGCCGGGCTCGCTCGCGAGCTGCTTGACGCGCACGGTCGGCGCGTGGAGGAGCTTGTCGACGACGCGGCGCACGGTCTGGGTGACCTCTGCCCGCTGCCGCTCGTCGAGGTCGGGTACCCGCCCGTCGAGCCGCGCCACTTCCATGGCGACGACCTCGGCGGCCATCGCCCGCAGGGCGACGACGGTGGGGGTGATGTGCGCGGCCCGCTGCGCGGCGCCGAAGGCGGCGACCTCGTCGGCGACTATGCCGCGTACGGCGTCGACGTCGGCGGCCATCGGGGCGTCGGCGGAGGCCTCGGCGAGGCTCTCGATGTCGACGAGCCGGACACCGGGGATGCGGTGGACGGCGCCGTCGATGTCGCGGGGCATGGCCAGGTCGAGCAGCGCGAGCCGCACCGCCCCGGCGTCGACGCTGCTGCGCACGGCCCGCCGCGGCTGGCGCTGCGCGGCGGCCTCGCCCTGGTCGGCCCAGGTCCCGTGCAGTTCGAGCGACCCGGCGTCGACCCCGGCGAGCGCGGAGCGCCCGTCGCCGGCCGGCGCGTCCGGCCCGAGCGGGCACCCGTCGGTCTCGGCGGGGCCGCGTACGGCCGGGTCCTCGGCGGGCGCGATGGTGCGCACCGCGCCGGCGTCGGCCAGCCGCCGCCCGGCCCCGGCGGCGGCCACGAGCCGCGCCACGACCTCGGAGTCCACGTCGAGCGCCCGCGCCGGTCCCTCGCCCGGTGCCGCGACCGGGGCGGGGCCCTGGGCCCCGTCCGGGCCCGCGCCCGCGCGCGCCCGGGCCGCGGCGGAGCCGTCGGCGGAGCCGGGGCCGGGGTCCGACACCGCCGCGGCGACGTCCTCGCCGGTCAGCACCAGCCCGGTCGCCCCCGTACAGGAGACGACCACGTCCACACGTGTCAGCTCGTCCGCGACGGCCGCCATCGCGACGGCCCGCGCCGCCACACCGGTGCCCGAGGCAACCAGAATTTCGGCAAGACGCTCCGCCCGCTCCGCGGTCCTGTTCGCGACCACGATCTCGGCGACGCCCACCCGCGCCAGCGTCGCCGCCGCCAGCGACGACATCGACCCGGCCCCGATCACCAGCGCCCGCTTGCCGGCGGCCCACTCGCCCACCGGCGCCCCGGACCCGGCGAGCTGCTCCAGACCGAAGGTCACCAGCGACTGCCCGGCCCGGTCGATCCCGGTCTCCGAGTGCGCCCGCTTGCCGACCCGCAGCGCCTGCTGGAAGAGGTCGTTGATCAGCCGGCCGGCGGTGTGCAGCTCCTGCCCCAGCGCCAGCGCGTCCTTGATCTGGCCGAGGATCTGCCCCTCGCCGACGACCATCGAGTCCAGTCCGCACGCCACCGAGAACAGGTGGTGCACCGCCCGGTCCTCGTAGTGCACGTACAGGTACGGGGTGAGTTCCTCCAGCGCGACCCCGCTGTGCTGGGCCAGCAGCGTGGACAGCTCGGCGACACCGGCGTGGAACTTGTCCACGTCGGCGTACAGCTCGATCCGGTTGCAGGTGGCGAGCACGGCCGCCTCCGCCGCCGGCTCGGCGGCGAGCGTGTCGTGCAGCAGCTTGATCTTGGCGTCCGCGGACAGCGAGGCCCGCTCCAGCACGCTGACCGGCGCGCTGCGGTGACTGAGGCCGACGACGAGCAGGCTCATGCCGGCATCACCGCCGGGACGTCGCCCTCGGGCCCGCCCTTGCGCGCGGCGGCGGCGGACCGCCCGGCCGGCGGCTCGACGGCGGCGACGGGCGCGGCCCCCGCACCCGTGCCCACACCGGCACCGGCGGCCCCCGCACCCGGCTCCAGTACGGCGCCCACACCGGCCGCCGCGGCTTCCTCGCCCGCCTTGCGCTGCTCGTGGAACGCCAGGATCTGCAGCTCGATGGACAGGTCGACCTTCCGTACGTCGACCCCGTCCGGCACCGACAGCACGGTCGGCGCGAAGTTCAGGATGGAGGTGACCCCGGCGGCGATCAGCCGCTCGCTCACCTGCTGCGCGGCGCCGGCCGGGGTCGCGATGACCCCGATCGAGACGCCGTTCTCCTCGATGATCTTCTCCAGGTCATCGGTGTGCTGCACCGGCATCCCGGCGACCGGCTTGCCCGCCATCGCGGGGTCGGCGTCGATCAGCGCGGCCACCCGGAACCCGCGGGAGGCGAAACCGCCGTAGTTGGCGAGCGCGGCGCCGAGGTTGCCGATGCCGACGATGACGACCGGCCAGTCCTGGGTGAGCCCGAGCTCGCGGGAGATCTGGTAGACGAGGTACTCGACGTCGTAGCCGACGCCCCGGGTCCCGTAGGAGCCGAGGTAGGAGAAGTCCTTGCGCAGCTTCGCCGAGTTGACCCCGGCGGCCGTCGCGAGCTCCTCGGAGGACACCGTGGGGACCGATCGCTCGGAGAGCGCCGTGAGGGCGCGCAGGTACAGCGGAAGCCGGGCGACAGTGGCCTCGGGAATACCTCGGCTGCGGGTCGCCGGTCGGTGAGTTCGGCCAGTTGCCACGATGCTCCTGCGGGATGAGCGGGGCTGCAGGCGGCCACTTGTCCCAGGACCGCCCCGTCGAATGCAGGCTATGTCTTTGTGAACGCGTGCACAAAGATTGTGTCCGCTTTGTCCGAGCAAAGTGACCGGGGTCACGCGGGGTGGGCAGCCGGGGCCCGGAGCGCGAACGGGCCGAACCCGTTCAAATCCCGAAGGGGGCAAAGCGGTACACACTCCTCATCGATACGCCCCCGAGTCCCCACAAATCGCCCATGATGGTAACGGGCGAAACGGTCAGGCTCCCAACGCCCGCCGCAGCCGGTCGGGGTTCACCCTCCAGAAGGTGTGCTGTTCACCATCCACCAGCACCACCGGGATCTGCTCCCAGTGCAGCCGGTAGAGCTCCTCGTCCTGCGAGATGTCCTTCTTCTCCCATCGCGCCCCCGTCTCCGCGCAGACCGACTCCACGACCGCCTGGGCGTCGTCGCACAGATGACACCCGGGCTTCCCGATGAGCGTGACCATCCGCTCCCCGGGACCCTTCTTTTCCTTACGGCGCAGCAAAGGACTCATGACCTCATTGTCCCGCGCGGGACCGCGCGGACCCGCGCGGGACGGGAGGGGCGGCGGGATGCACGGCGGGCGGGGCGGCGGGCGGGGCGGCGGGCGGGCCCGAAGAGTTAACCGCTCCGTTTCCCTGCGGTTCGGGAACTCCCGAACACAATGGCTATGCTCGCGTCATGGCCGCTCTGGGATGGCTCACCCCCCGTAGGCGCTCCGCAACCGCGCGGAGCGTGCTGGCAGGCGAGGCCTCGGCCGAGGCCGCCCGCAAGTCCGCGCAGGCCGAAGCCCCACCTCACACCGCCCCGCCGCAGGACGAGACCCTCCTCGCGGAGGCCGCCGGGACGCCCGACGGCACCCCCGCCGAACCGGAGTTTCCCGTTCCGGGAGACGACCTCGCCGCCGCCTTCTTCGACCTCGACAACACCGTCATGCAGGGCGCCGCGATCTTCCACTTCGGCCGCGGCCTCTACAAGCGCGAGTTCTTCCGCCGCCGCGAACTGGCCCGCTTCGCCTGGCAGCAGGCCTGGTTCCGGCTGGCCGGCGTCGAGGACCCCGAGCACATGCAGGACGCCCGCGACAGCGCCCTGTCCATCGTCAAGGGCCACAAGGTCTCCGAGCTGATGTCCATCGGCGAGGAGATCTACGACGAGTACATGGCCGAGCGCATCTGGCCGGGCACCCGCGCCCTCGCCCAGGCCCACCTCGACGCCGGCCAGAAGGTGTGGCTCGTCACCGCCGCCCCCGTCGAGACGGCCACCATCATCGCCCGCCGCCTCGGCCTCACCGGCGCCCTGGGCACGGTCGCCGAGTCCGTGGACGGCATCTACACCGGCCGCCTGGTCGGCGAGCCCCTGCACGGCCCCGCCAAGGCGGAGGCGGTGCGCGCCCTGGCGGCCGCGGAGGACCTCGACCTCGCGCGCTGCGCGGCGTACAGCGATTCGCACAACGACATCCCGATGCTGTCGCTGGTCGGACATCCGTACGCGATCAATCCCGACACAAAACTGCGCAAGCATGCCCGCGCGAACGACTGGCGGCTGCGCGACTACCGGACCGGCCGCAAGGCCGTGAAGGTCGGCGTCCCGGCCGCCGCCGGAGTGGGCGCCCTGGCGGGCGGCGCCGCCGCCGCCATCGCCCTGCACCGCCGCCGCAGGTAGCGACGCCCCGGGCCAGGCCCCGCGAGGGCCCGCCCGGCGCACCCGTCCGGCGCACATTCCCCCACCCTTACCCGCGCCGCCGGCGCGGTACTCCGGCCTGCCCGACCCGGTCGTGAGCCACCGTGGAAGCGTCCATTCCGCGCACCCATCTGATCAACAACCGATCACCAACTGGGTCTGAATATGCCCTCGACACGCAACAGAAGTGTCGGAACCGGTGATTTCAGCAACTGGGTGTAGCGCTGCCTGTACGAAGCGTTATTCTCCTCAAACGCATGCCACCGCTCATCTGTCGCCACGACGGGTGAACGGTCCCGCACTGCACGTGATGGAAGCTCTGCCTCTGGGAGTCCCGTGTACCCACCTGTCGGGGTTGACGCCTCGGGCCTGGCTACGCTGCGCGCAACGGTCCTCGACCACCTGCGCGGCTTCGTCCCCACCGCGTACGCCGTCCCCGCCCTCGCCGCCGCGGTCCCTGCCGGCCTCGGTCCGGCCGGTCCCTGCTACGCCCTGACCGACGGCGGAGCGACGGTGGGCAGACGCGGTCGAACGGGCGCGAGCCCGGCCGCCGCGGCCGGCGCCGCCACGCCCGCGGCCCGCCGCCCCACCGCGGACAGCGACCAGGCCCGCATGATGGACCTGGTCGAACGCGCCCAGGCCGGCGAGGCGGACGCCTTCGGCCGCCTCTACGACCAGTACAGCGACACGGTGTACCGCTACATCTACTACCGCGTCGGCGGCAAGGCGACCGCGGAGGACCTCACCAGTGAGACCTTCCTGCGCGCGCTGCGCCGCATCTCCACCTTCACCTGGCAGGGCCGGGACTTCGGCGCCTGGCTGGTGACCATCGCGCGGAACCTGGTGGCGGACCACTTCAAGTCCAGCCGCTTCCGCCTGGAGGTCACCACCGGCGAGATGCTCGACGCCAACGAGGTGGAGCGCAGCCCCGAGGACTCCGTCCTGGAGTCCCTCTCCAACGCGGCGCTCCTCGAAGCCGTACGGAAACTGAACCCCCAGCAGCAGGAGTGCGTCACCCTGCGCTTCCTCCAGGGCCTCTCGGTCGCCGAGACCGCCCGTGTGATGGGGAAGAACGAGGGCGCCATCAAAACGCTCCAGTACCGGGCCGTCCGCACCCTGGCCCGCCTGCTGCCGGACGACGCCCGCTGACCGGCCCTCCCGGCCGGCACGGCCCCGACCCGACACCACGACCCCACACCCACACCCGGTGACCCCTCGATGACGCTGTGGTCCGATCATCCTTCGTCCGTAACCCAAGTGCCGCGCCGCTCGTTGTGCGGAATGCAGGCTCCCTGTGGACAAGCTTTGCCCGAAGCCGCCCACCCGAAAGTGTGGATGTGCTCAAGGAAGGCAACCTTCCGGACACCTTGGGGAGTCGATCGTCATGACGAGAGGAGGTGCCGCCAGTGATCGCGAACGTGACTCCGCACCGGCGGGCGAACGCCTTCGCCCAGGCCCTGGAGGAGCGGACCCCGTCCGACCTTTCGGAACCGGACCCGGCGGCCGAGCAGTCCGAGGCACCTGCCGAACCTGCCGACCACGACCGGTTGTTGGCCCTGGCGAACGTGCTCGGCGAAAGAATGCCGCGCCCGGTGCTGGACCCCGAGGTCAAAGTGGTGCAACGAGCCCAGCTCGTCGCCGCCATGGAGGCCATGGTGAAGGAGGAGAGGGCCGGGGGCGGTGCCGCCGCGGACCCTCTGGTGCCCGAACAGCGGACCGGCCGCGGCGCCCACCGGGCGACCTCGCTCCGGAAATTGCGGCCCCGCTCCCGCTGGTCCAAGGGCATCGCAGCGGGGGGCCTCACCGTGGGTGTGGCCGCCGGGGCCTTCAGCGGAGTGGCCGCTGCCAGCACCGACGCCCTGCCCGGTGACTCCCTCTACCCCGTCAAGCGGGGCATGGAGGACCTGAGGCTGGGTCTGGCCGACGAGGACGCGGACCGCGGCGAGCTCTACCTCGACCAGGCCTCGAACCGGCTGTCGGAGGCGCGCAGGCTGATGGAGCGCGGCCGTACGGGCGTACTGGACCACGAGTCCCTGGGCGAGATCCGCCGCGCCCTCGCGGGCATGAAGCACGACGCCGCGGAGGGCCACCGGCTGCTCCAGGCGGCGTACGAACGGGACGGATCACTGGGCCCGATCCAGACGCTGTCCTCGTTCTCCCGCTCCCACCGCGACGCGTGGGGCCGGCTCCGCGAGAAGCTCCCGGTGCAGCTCCACGATGTCGGAGGGGAGGTCGAGTCGGTGTTCCAGGCCATAGACGAAGACGTGGCACCGCTCCAGGGCCTGCTGCCCAAGCCCCCGGAGCAGTCGCGCGGCTCCGGCGCTCCCGCCAAGCCCAGCGGCCCGGCGGCGGGCAAGCACCAGCCGTCCGCGCACCCGGACGGCCCCGCGTCGAACGCGCCCCCGGCCGCCCCCACGCCCTCCGGCAGCCGTCCCACGGCCCCCGCCCCGGGCAGCGGCCTCCTCGGCGGGGCCGGCGATCTGCTCCACCCGCCGGCCCCGGGCCAGCCCGCGCCGCCGTCCGCGGCGACACCGGACCTCCCGCAGCCGGACATCACCCTCCCGCCGCTCCTCCCGGGCCTCCTCCCGGGCCTGGGGCTCAACGCGGAGGACGCCGGCCAGTAGCCGGCGCAGAGCGGGGGCCGCGCACCGCGCGGCCCCCGCTTCCGTCTGCCCGTCTGCCCGTCAGTTCAGAAGAAGACCGACCGCCGCTGCACCAGCAGCTTGTACAGCGTGTGCTGGATCTGCTCCCGGACCTGGTCCGTGAGGTTGAACATGAGCATCGGGTCCTCCGCCGCCTCCGGCGCGTACCCGTCCGTCGGGATCGGCTCCCCGAACTGGATCGTCCACTTCGTCGGCAGCGGCACCGCCCCCAGCGGCCCCAGCCACGGGAACGTCGGCGTCAGCGGGAAGTACGGCACCCCCAGCAGCCGCGCCAGCGTCTTGGCGTTCCCCAGCATCGGATAGATCTCCTCCGCGCCCACGATCGAGCACGGCACGATGGGAGTTCCCGCCCGCAGCGCCGTCGAGACGAACCCGCCCCGCCCGAACCGCTGGAGCTTGTACCGCTCTCCGAACGGCTTCCCTATCCCCTTGAAGCCCTCCGGCATCACCCCGACGAGCTCCCCGGCCTCCAGGAGCCGCTGCGCGTCCTCCGCGCACGCCAGGGTGTGCCCGGCCTTGCGGGCGATCTCGTTGACCACCGGCAGCATGAACACCAGGTCCGCCGCCAGCAGCCGCAGGTGCCGCTGCGCCGGGTGCTGGTCGTGGACGGCCACCTGGAGCATCAGCCCGTCCAGCGGCAGGGTCCCCGAGTGGTTCGCGACGATCAGCGCGCCACCCTCCTTGGGGATGTTCTCGATCCCCTTGACCTCCACCCGGAAGTACTTGTCGTACACCGGCCGCAGCAGCGACATCAGGACCTGGTCCGTCAGCTCCTTGTCGTAGCCGAAGTCGTCGACCTCGTACTCCCCGGTGAGCCTCCGCCGCAGGAACGCCAGCCCGCCCGCGATCCGCCGGTCCCACACGGCACCGGCCGCCGACGGCGCGGGAACGGGCGGCGCCCCTTCCGCCGGCTCCAGAGGCTGCACCGGCTCCACCGGCTCCACCGCCTCCACGGGCGTCGGCACCGCGCGCACCTTCCGCGGAGTGCCCCGCCGGCGCGGCCGGTCCTCATCGAACGGAATGACCTTGGCGTCCGCCACTATCGCTTCGCTCCCTCGTCCACACCGGCGCCCGCACCGGCGACCGGCCCGTTCACCTTCGGGTCCCGCACCCCCAGTACGGCGGCGACCCGCCGTACGGCCCGGTCGACCCGGTCCGCCGGCAGCAGCCCGTTCCCGCGGCTCCGCGCGAAGTCGGCGAAGGTCTCCACGGTCGTGTACATCGGCCGGAACCCCAGCGTGTCCCGCATCTGGGTGGTCTCCACGACCCGCCCGTGCGTCAGCAGCCTGATCTGCTCCGGCGAGAAGTCCGTCACCCCGACCGTCCGCAGCGCCGAGCCCACCCACGTCACCGCGGGCAGCACCAGCGGCACCGTCGGCCGCCCCAGCCGGCGCGAGCACTGCGACAGCAGCAGCACCCCGTCCCCCGCGATGTTGAACGTCCCGCTGTTCAGCGTCCCGCGCCGCGGCTCCCCCGCCGCCAGCCGCAGCACGTCCACCACGTCGTCCTCGTGCACGAACTGCAGCCTCGGGTCGTACCCCAGCACCGTCGGCATCACCGGCATGGAGAAGTACTCCGCCAGCGCCGAGTCCGCGTACGGGCCCAGGATGTTCGCGAAACGCAGTACGCACACCGCCACGTCCGGCCGCCTGCGCGCGAAGCCGCGTACGTAACCCTCGACCTCGGCGGCGTCCTTGGCGAAGCCGGCGCCCGGCAGCGACTTCGGCTGGGTCGTCTCGGTGAAGACGGCCGGGTCCCGCGAGGTGCCCCCGTACACGCTGGTGCTCGACTTCACCACGAGCCGGCGTACCGTCGGCGACTTCTGGCAGGCTCCGAGGAGCTGCATCGTCCCGATGACGTTCGTTTCCTTGACGGTGCTGCGCCCGCCCGGCGCCCCCGCCGCGCCGCCCGTGACGGCCAAGTGGACGACCGTGTCCACGGCGTGCTCCGCGAGCACCCGCACGATGCCCGGCTGTCTGATGTCCGCACGGACGAACTCCGCCGAACCGAGCCGGTGCGGCGGACTCGCCGCGTCGACGGCGATCACCCGTTCCACGTCCGGGTCGCGCTGGATGCGGCGCACGAAGCGGCCCCCCAGCTGCCGGGCAGCCCCGGTGACGAGCACGACCTTGCCCACGAGCTCAGCGCCTCCCTCGAAGAAGTACCCCGGCTGCACCGCAGCCCCTCCACCAGGATGGTGGAGGGGCTGCGGGAAACACGTACAGCTGCCGTTTACTTCTTGTTACGGCGCTGGACGCGGGTGCGCTTGAGCAGCTTGCGGTGCTTCTTCTTAGCCATCCGCTTGCGCCGCTTCTTGATAACAGAGCCCACGACTACCCTCGCTCACTTCTCTTCATTCGGTGCGGGGCGTCGGGGCCCACACGACCTACGTCGGCCTAGCCTACCGTCCCGAGCTCTGAGCTTGTAATCCGAGGGTCCGCCGGGGTCAGTCTCAGGCCGATTCCACCCCCACGTAGGACTCGCGGAGGTACTCGTGGACCGCGTTTTCGGGGACCCGGAAGGACCGGCCCACCCGGATCGCGGGCAGATGACCGTTGTGCACCAGGCGGTACACGGTCATCTTCGACACTCGCATCACCGAGGCGACCTCCGCCACGGTCAGGAACTGAACCTCGCTGAGAGGCCTCTCGCCAGCAGCCATGACACCCACCTTGACCTTCCGCGCGTGACGGGCACCGGCTTCCCCTCCGGTTACTCCTCGTCGTCGCACGCTCACTCCCCAGAGTAGGGGCGGGTGATACGAGTGGGGAAGAGGAGCTACGGCCACTCCTGACGCTCCGGCAGGCGCGCACGGTGCAAGGCGTAACGAATGAGCGGCCTGTAGTAATCCGAGCGCACCCCGTCATCAAGCGGAACCGTCACCGCCACCCGCCCCTCGGCCTCCCCGACGAACAGCGCGGGATCGTCCGTATCCGCCAGCCCGATCGCCGCCACACCCAGCTGACCTGCACCGCAGACCCACCCGTGGTCCCCCACCACCAATTCCGGCAACGGCTCCCCCGCCTCCGCCAACGCCCCCAGCGCCAGCCGAACCGGCAGCGGCGAATGGGAGTGTGCGCCGGGGGCACGCAGGGCCGGCCGCGCGCCGTCCTCCCGCACCAGTGCGACTCCCCGTACGTAGTCGATGCGGTGCGGGCGTACGCCGAACCGGGTCGCCATGTCGACACCGACCCCCTGCGCCGGAGTGAGGACAACACAGCCCGCCGCCGACAGCGCCCCGGCCAAAGAGGCGTAGAACTCCAGGAGACGGTGCGGATGACCCGTGCCGAACAGTACGGGCGACCGCGCCCCCGCCGCCGCCCCCAGCCGCTCCGCGAAGGCCTCCAGGGCCGCCAGCGTCCGCTCCGGGTCGATCGCGTCCGGCCCGCTCACATGCGCCGGATCCGGCGAGACACCGCACTTGGCCGCCATCAGCCCCAGCAGTGCCCCCTCATCCCACCGCCGCTCCGGTTCCAGCCCCAGCAGCACCCGCGGATCCCGCGCCGCGAACAGCCGGTAACTGCGCAGGCCCGCCTCCCTCGACGTGGCGACGGGCCCGGCCAGCCGGGCGGCCAGCAGATGCGCACGCAGCGCGCCGGTGGTCAGCACACCCCGATGCTGCCGCACCGCGCCCGGCGCTTCGGCACATCCCGCGAAGGGCGCCACGGCCGGCGCGACGGGCCGCTATCCTCGTACGCCCACGCGCTCAAGACGGGCCGTCACACCAGCATCCCGCGCAGGGGGAACACCGCCCGCCGGGTCGCGAGCACGGCCTGATCCGTACGGTCCGCCGGATCGTAACCGGCCTCCCAGTCCCGCCACCGCGCGTCCCGGCCGTCCGTCATCCGGGCCGGCCCGCCCTGCCGCGTCCGTGCGTACACCAGGTCCAGCCACTCCCGCGGCACCGCCGACGCCGGGTCCACCGGCCGGTGCGCCGCGATCCCCACCAGGTGCGTCCAGGACCGCGGTACGACGTCCACCACCGCGTACCCGCCGCCGCCCAGCGCCAGCCACCGCCCGTCCGCGTACGTGTGCGCCAGCCGGTGACAGGCCTCCTGCACCGCCCGCTGCGCGTCCAGCGACACCGCCAGGTGCGCCAGCGGGTCCTCGAAGTGCGTGTCCGCCCCGTGCTGGCTGACCAGCACCTGCGGCCGGAAGTCGGCCAGCAGCTCCGGCACCGTCGCGTGGAAGGCCCGCAGCCAGCCCTCGTCACCGGTACCGGCGGGCAGCGCCACGTTCACCGCCGACCCCTCCGCGCCCGGCCCGCCCGTCTCCTGCGGCCAGCCCGTCTGCGGGAACAGCGTCCGCGGGTGCTCGTGCAGCGAGACCGTCAGGACGCGCGGGTCGTCCCAGAACGCCGTCTGCACCCCGTCCCCGTGATGGACGTCCACGTCCACGTACGCGACCCGCTCGGCCCCCAGCTCCAACAGCCGCGCCACCGCCAGCGCCGCGTCGTTGTACACGCAGAACCCGGCCGCCGCGCCCGGCATCGCGTGGTGCAGCCCGCCCGCGAAGTTCACCGCGTGCTCCGCCTCACCCCGCCAGACGGCCTCCGCACCGGCCACCGACTGCCCCGCGATCAGCGCCGAGGCCTCGTGCATCCCGGGAAAGGCCGGATCGTCGGCCGTGCCGAGCCCGTACGAACCGTCCGCGATCCCCGGGTCCGCCGACACCTCGCGCACGGCGGCCACGTAGTCCTCCCGGTGGACCAGCCGCAGCGTCGAGTCGCCGGCCGCGCGGGCCGCCCGTACCTCCATCGCCCGGTCCAGCCCGAAGGCCCGGACCAGACCCATGGTCAGCGCCAGGCGGACCGGGTCCATCGGATGGCTCGGCCCGAAGTCATACCCCGTTACCGCCTCGTCCCACATCAACAACCCGCGGCCGCTCATGCCCGACACCGTATCGGGCCCGGCCGGCGCCGAACGAGCGAGCCTGGACGAGCGTCACCAGCACCAGCAGCATCGGAACGAGCATCGCGCCCCGGTAGCTCCAGGCGTCCCCGACGGCCCCGACGAGCGGCGAACCGATCAGGAAACCGACATAGTTGAAGATGTTCAGCCGCGCGACCGCCGTGTCGGAGGCCCCCGGGAACAGCCGGCCCGCGGCCGCGAAGGTCTGCGGCACGATCACGCACAGCCCGATGCCCAGCAGCGTGAAGCCCAGCATCCCCGTCCACGCCCCGGGCGCGGCGGCCACCACCGCGAACCCGCCGGCCGCCACCACCGTCCCGGCCCGCACGACCGCCACCGCCCCGAACCGGCGCACCCCGAGGTCGCCGACGGCCCGCC
Source organism: Streptomyces sp. NPDC102258 (assembly GCF_055584685.1). Lineage (NCBI taxonomy): Bacteria > Bacillati > Actinomycetota > Actinomycetes > Kitasatosporales > Streptomycetaceae > Streptomyces > Streptomyces sp. NPDC102258. The sequence continues at coordinate 1,632 of NZ_JBVJLO010000009.1, read as the reverse complement.
CGACCAGGGTCGTCACCATGTACACGTTGTACGGAACCGTCGCCAGCTGCTCGGAGCCGCCCAGCACGTCCTGGAGGTACTTGGCACTCCAGTTCGCCACCGTCGAGTCCCCGATGTACGCGCACGCCATCACCACGCACAGCGGCAGCAGCAGCCTGCCGCCCTTCGCCGGCCACCCGCCGGCCTCCTCCCCGGCGCCGCCGGGAACCGTGTCCGCGTAGAACCGGCTCCCCGCCAGCACCACCGGCAACAGCACCACCACGGCGGGCAGATAGCCGGTGACCAGCGCCAGGTGCCAGTGCGCCCCCGCCCAGGCCGCCGACGCGCCCAGGATCCCGCCGAGGCTGTACGCGGCGTGGAAGCCGAGCATGATGCTCCGCCCGTACGCCCGCTGGAGGCTGACCCCCAGCATGTTCATCGACGCGTCCAGCGCCCCCACGGCCAGCCCGAACACTCCGAGCGCGACCGCCACGTGCCACAACCGGCTCCCGGCGCCGACACCGAGCAGCGCGAGCAGGACGACGGGCTGCGCCCACCGCAGTACGGTGCTCGGCGCGACCCGCTTCACCAGGTGCTCGGTGACGACGCTGGAGACCCCGGCGAGGACCGGCACGGCGGCGAGGAAGGCGGGCAGCAGCCCGTCGGATATCCCGTACTGGTCCTGGATGGCCGGGATCCGGGTCACCAGCAGCGCGAAGGCCACGCCCTGCGCGAAGAAGCTGAACCCGAGGGCGCCACGCCCGCGCCGCAGCCGCACGTCAACTGTCATGGCGGCACAGCGTAGGCCCCCCGGCTACCGGTGGGTAGAGCGATCACACACCCAATCCGAGCAGGCCGTACAGCTCCTTCATCTCCCCGAAGTAGGCGGTGGCACCGGGCAGCGCGGAGGCCGGCGACATCGAGGTGTACGCCAGCACGTCCATCCCCGCGGCCCGCGCGGCCCGCACCCCGAGCGGACTGTCCTCGACCACGACGCACCGCGCGGGCGCGACCCCCATCATGTCGGCCGCGTGCAGGAACAGGTCCGGCTCCGGCTTGCCCCGCCCGACGTCCTCCGCGCTGAAGATCCACTCCTCCTCGAACCACTCCCCCAGCCCGGCACTGCGGTGCCCGACCCGGATCCGCTCGTGGGTCCCGGAGGACGCCAGGCAGTACGGCATCCCCTGCGCGGACAGCTCGGCCAGCACCTCGGTCACCCCGGGGACGGGCTTCAGCTCCCGCGCGAAGGCGGCGGCGACCCGCTCCTGAAGGGTGTGGTCGAACTCCTCGGGCAGCCGCTGCCCGCTCCGTTCGAAGACCAGATCGTGGATCCGGTGCACCGCGGAACCCATGTAGTCCCGCACCGACTCGTCATAGGTGGTGGGGTGCCCGATCTCCGTCAGGTACTCGGAGAGGATCGTGTTGGCGAGCGGCTCGCTGTCCACGAGGACGCCGTCGTTGTCGAAGATGACCAGCTCATAGCCCATCCACCCAGCGTACGAGCGACCGGCGCGGGTTCACCGCAGCCTCGTACGGGTAAACGGTGGAACCGCGCACGGCCGCGGCCGGCCGGCGCGACGGCCCGTAAACGCAGAAAGGCCCCGCACCGAACCCTGAAGGGCTGGTGCGGGGCTATCCCACAATAATTGTTCG
>NZ_JBVJLO010000008.1:204090-308930 GCF_055584685.1 Streptomyces sp. NPDC102258 | reverse complement strand
AAGTCCGCTACGCCCGCGACGCCTTCGAAGGACTCCGCCTCATGGACGCCCTCATCGCGGTCAAGCGCGGCGTCCCCGGCGCCACCCTGCCCGAGCTCAAGCAGCGCCGCGTCGCCAAGCGCGCCACCCCCCTCCCCCAGGAGGAGGAACCGCAGGAGCCGGGCGGCCGCTCCGACGTGTCCGTGGACAACCCGGTCCCCACACCGCCGTTCTGGGGCACCCGCGTCGTCAAGGGCATCCCGCTCAAGGACTACGCCTCCTGGCTGGACGAGGGCGCCCTGTTCAAGGGCCAGTGGGGCCTCAAGCAGGCCCGCGCGGGCGGGGCGACGTACGAGGAGCTCGTCGAGAGCGAGGGCCGTCCGCGGCTGCGCGGCCTCCTGGAGAAGCTGCACACGGAGAACCTGCTGGAGGCCGCCGTGGTCTACGGCTACTTCCCCTGCGTCTCCAAGGGCGACGACCTGATCATCCTGGACGACGCCGGGAACGAGCGGACCCGCTTCACCTTCCCGCGCCAGCGCCGCGGCCGCCGCCTGTGCCTCGCGGACTTCTTCCGCCCGGAGGAGTCCGGCGAGACCGACGTCGTCGGCCTCCAGGTCGTCACCGTCGGCTCGAAGATCGGCGAGGCCACCGCCAAGCTGTTCGAGTCCGACTCGTACCGCGAGTACCTGGAGCTGCACGGCCTGTCCGTCCAGCTGGCCGAGGCCATGGCCGAGTACTGGCACGCCCGCGTCCGCGCCGAGCTCGGCTTCGGCGGCGAGGACCCGGCGGCGGTCGAGGACATGTTCGACCTCAAGTACCGCGGAGCCCGCTTCTCCCTCGGCTACGGTGCCTGCCCCGATCTGGAGGACCGTGCGAAGATCGCCGACCTCCTCCAGCCGGAGCGGATCGGCGTCCACCTCTCGGAGGAGTTCCAGCTCCACCCCGAGCAGTCCACCGACGCGATCGTGATCCACCACCCCGAAGCGAAGTATTTCAACGCGCGCTGACACGGACCGGCGTACACTGGTCGGTCCCATACAGGCCGGTCACCTGTTCCGAGGGGTCATCCCCGCGGGCCCAGGTGACCGGCCTTGTCGTCCCCTTCGGAGAGGCGTACGCATGACCAGCACCGTTCCCGCACCCGTCGCCCGTACGGCCGACGGGCACGCCCTGCAGGCGGTGCTCCTCGACATGGACGGCACCCTCGTCGACACCGAGGGCTTCTGGTGGGAGGTCGAGGCGGACATCTTCCGCGAGCTCGGCCACCGGCTGGAGGACGCCTGGCGCGACATCGTCGTCGGCGGTCCCATGAGCCGCAGCGCGGCCTTCCTCATCGAGGCCACCGGCGCCGCCATCACCCTCGCCGAGCTGAGCGTCCTGCTCAACGAGCGCTTCGAGGCCCGCATCGCCGACCAGGTCCCGCTGATGCCCGGCGCCGAGCGGCTGCTGGCCGAACTGGCCCGGCACAACGTGCCCACCGCCCTGGTCTCCGCCTCCCACCGCCGCGTCATCGACCGGGTGCTGCTCACCCTCGGCCGCGACCGCTTCACCCTCACCATCGCCGGGGACGAGGTGCCCCGTACCAAGCCGCACCCCGACCCCTACCTGATCGCCGCGAGCACCCTCGGCGCGCACCCCTCGCGGTGCGCCGTCATCGAGGACACCGCCACCGGGGTCGCCGCCGCCGAGGCCGCCGGCTGCCGGGTCGTCGCCGTGCCCTCCGTCGGGCTGATCGAGCCCGCCCCGGGCCGTACCGTCGTGCGCTCCCTGGAGGACGTCGACCTGCCGTTCCTGCGGTCCCTCATCACTCCCCTGAACTGAGCGCGCACGCTCCGTACCGAACGGAACAGGGGTGGGGCGCGGGCCGCGCGGGAGGATCTTCCGCCCCGGCCCCCGGAGGCCGAAATTCCATCCTGCCCGCCTCCCGCGCGACGGGTGAGCTTGGTCACCCGGCAGTGCCCGGCCCGGCCCGGCGGAGTGCCCCACAGCCTTCCCATGTGTCCGGATTGATCATCTCCTGACACCATCTGCGAAGACGACGGCATAAGCGGTCCGTCCGCTCCCATCACGGTGCGATTACGCCCCAACTCCTGCCAGTTCCAGCCAGACCGTCCCGGCCCACTAATGTCGACGCGGGCACTACGCACGCACCTCTGCGGTCCCGGACGCACACCCTTGCGCCGGTGCCGCGTGGACCGATCGTCAAACACCGGCCCGATCGTTCCGCCCTGAACGGGCGACCGCCGCGAAGTGCCCTCTACGCCGCTTTTTGCAAGTGCCGGGTGAGGGAGTACTTCCAGCATGAACCGCAAGACCATGGTGCTGACGGCCGCGATAGGCCTGCTCACCCCCGCGCTGTCCGCATGCGGCAGCGCGAGCGGCGGAGGAGCAGCGTCCGGAGCGATCGTCGTCGGGACCACCGACCGGTTCGACGCCGCCGACTACGCCCCCGCCCCCTTCGACCCCGCCTACGCCTACGACGCCGGCGCCTGGAACGTACTGCGCCAGACCGTCCAGACGCTGATGCACACCCCGCGCGGCGGCGGCCAGCCCGTCCCCGAAGCGGCCTCCGACTGCCGCTTCACCGACACCGGCAACGAGAGCTACCGCTGCGTCCTGCGCCCGGGCCTGAAGTTCGCCGACGGCGACCCCGTCACCGCCAAGGACGTCAAGTTCTCCATCGACCGGGTCCTCGCGATCAAGGCCGAGAACGGCCCGTCCTCCCTGCTCTCCACCCTCGACACCGTCGAGGTCAAGGGCGCCGACACCGTCGTCTTCCACCTGAAGACCGCCGACGCGACGTTCCCGTACAAGCTCTCCACCCCCGCCGCCGGCATCGTCAGCGAGAAGAACTACGACGCCAAGAAGCTCCGCGCGGGCTTCGCCGTCGACGGCTCCGGCCCCTACACGATGAAGCCCGAGGTCAAGGACGGCCACCTCGTCCGGGCGGTCTTCACCAGGAACCCGAACTACAAGGGCGACATCAAGCCGCAGAACGACAAGGTCGAACTGCGCTCCTTCGAGGACTCCGCCGCCATGGGCAAGGCCCTCACCGACGGCTCCGTCCAGATGGTCTCCCGCACCCTGTCGCCCGCCCAGATCGCCGAGTTCTCGGCCCGGCCCCCCAAGGGCGTCAAGCTCGTCCCGATGCCCGGCCTGGAGATCCGCTACCTCGGCTTCAACACCGACGCCCCGGCCGTCAAGGACAAGGCCGTACGCCAGGCCCTCGCCGCCGCCGTCGACCGCAACAACGTCATCTCCAAGGTGTACGGGAAGTCCGCGCAGCCCCTGTACTCGCTGGTCCCCACCGCCGTCACCGGCCACGTCAACTCGTTCTTCAACAAGTACGGCGAGGCCAACACCGCGAAGGCCGCGAGCCTGCTCAAGGACGCCGGGATCAAGACCCCCGTCAAGCTGACCCTGAACTACACCAAGGACCACTACGGCGACGGCACCGCCGCCGAGTTCGAAGCCCTCAAGACCCAGCTGAACTCCACCCAGCTGTTCGACATCACCGTCCAGGGCAACGACTGGGCCGACTTCCGCCCCGCGCAGAAGAAGGGCGACTACGCCGCCTACGGGCTCGGCTGGTTCCCCGACTACCCGGACGCCGACAACTTCCTCGCCCCGTTCCTGGAGCAGGACAACTTCCTGGGCACCCCGTACGCCAACGCCGCGGTGCGCACCAGGCTCATCCCCGACTCCCGGCGCGCGGCCGACCGCACCACCGCCGCGCCCGCGATCGCGGAGATGCAGGACATCGTCGCCGAGGACGTACCCGTCCTGCCCCTGTGGCAGGGCAAGCAGTACGTCGCCGCACGCGACGGGATCACCGGGGTGGAGTGGTCGGTCAACGCCATCTCCGACCTCCAGCTGTGGGAACTCGGCCGGGGCAAGAGCAGCTGAGACCGGCGGCAACCGGCGGCGGACGTCGCAGGCCGGCGCAACGACCAGACAAGACTGTGAAGGACATTCGCGTGATGAGACGTAACCAGTGGTTGGCGGCCCCGCTCGGCGCGGCCACCGCCGCCGCGCTGCTCAGCGGTTGCGGTTCGACCGATGGCGCCAACGCCGGCAGCGGCAAGGGCGTGGTCATGGGGATATCCGACAAGGTGAAGTCGACCGACCCGGCGGCCGGTTACGACCCGGGCTCCTGGCTCCTCTTCAACAACGTCTTCCAGTCGCTGCTCAGCTTCCCCAAGGGCGGCACCACCCCCGAGCCCGACGCCGCCCAGACCTGCACCTTCGAGGGTCCGGACAGCAAGCAGTACAAGTGCGTCCTGCGCTCCGGCCTGAAGTTCAGCAACGGCCACAGCCTGACCTCCAAGGACGTCAAGTACTCCTTCGAGCGCACGCTGAAGATCAACGACGCCGCCGGTCCCGCCGTCATGCTCGCGTCGATCGCCGGCATCGACACCCCCGACGAGAAGACCGTCGTCTTCCGCCTGAAGACGTCCGACGCGACCTTCCCGAGCAAGATCGCCTCGGGCGCCGGTTCCATCGTCGACCACGCCGAGTACCCCGCCGACAAGCTCCGCACCGACGGCAAGGCCGTCGGCTCGGGCGTCTACAAGCTGGACTCCATCAACGAGAAGAGCGCCAGCTTCTCGGTGAACGACTCCTACACCGGCAAGGCCAAGGCCAAGAACACCGGCGTCACGCTGAAGTTCTTCAACGGCGACCAGGCCACCCTGAAGACGGTCCTGGAGAAGGGCGACGTCGACTTCGCCTTCCGCGGCCTCGCGGCCAAGGACATCGCCGCCCTCGCCTCCGTCAAGACCGGCGACCAGAAGGTCGACGTCGTCCAGGGCGCGGGCGCCGAAGTCGAGCACATGGTCTTCAACGTCAACGACCCGGTCGTCGGCAAGGTCGCCGTCCGCAAGGCCATCGCCTACCTCGTGGACCGCGAGGCGCTCGTCAAGGACGTGTACGCGGGCACCGCGTCCCCGCTCTACTCGATCGTCCCCGCCGGCATCGCCGGACACACCACCCCGTTCTTCGACCGGTACGGCGGCAGCCCCCAGCCCGAGAAGGCCAAGGCCGTCCTGAAGGCCGCCAACATCACCGGCAAGATCAAGCTGACCCTGTACTCGACGCCGTCCCGCTACGGCCCCTCGACCGACCAGCAGTTCCAGGTCATCGCCAAGCAGCTCAACGACAGCGGCCTCTTCGAGGCCGACATGAAGTCCGTCGAGTTCGAGCAGTACGAGAAGGACATCCAGGACGGCAAGTACGGCGTCTACGTCAAGGGCTGGGTCCCCGACTACCCCGACGCCGACAACTTCACGCAGCCGTTCTTCGGACCGGACAACGTCCTGCACAACAACTACGACAACAAGGAGATCACCGGGACGATCATCCCGGCGACCTCCGCGAAGTCCGACCGCACCGCCGCCAACACCGACTACGTCCGCCTCCAGGACATCGTCGCCGACGAGGTCCCGATCCTCCCGCTCTGGCAGGGCAAGCAGTACGCCGTCACCCGCCAGAACGTGACCGGCCTCCAGTGGTCGCTCGACGCCTCCACCGTCTTCCGCTTCTGGGAGATCAGCAAGGGCTGAGCCGCCCCACCACGGCGAAGGGCCGGCAGCCGCACCCGCGGCCGCCGGCCCTCCGTCGTTCCCGTACGCCCACCGGCGCCCGCCGGGCCCCTACTGGGCGCCCGGCCGCACCAGACCGCTCTCGTACGCGTACACCGCCGCCTGCACCCGGTCGCGCAGGCCCAGCTTCGTCAGCACGTGCCCCACGTGGGTCTTCACCGTCGTCTCGCTCACGAACAGGTCCGCCGCGATCTCCGCGTTCGACAGCCCCCGGGCCACCAGCTTGAGCACCTCCACCTCGCGCTCCGTCAGCGTCCCCAGCGTGTCCGGCAGACTCTCCTCGCCCGACGGCAGGTGCCCCGCGTACTTGTCCAGCAGCCGCCGCGTGATGCTCGGGGCCAGCATCGCCTCGCCCGCCGCCACCACCCGGATCGCCTGCACCAGCTCGACCGCCGGAGCGTCCTTCAGCAGGAACCCGCTCGCCCCCGCCCGCAGCGCCTCCACCACGTACTCGTCCAGATCGAAGGTGGTCAGCACCAGCACCTTCGCCGGACCGTTCCGCTCCGGACCCGTGATCTGGCGCGTCGCCTCCACCCCGTCCATCCGCGGCATCCGGATGTCCATCAGCACCACGTCCGGCTGCAGCGCCCGCACCTGGTCCAGCGCCTGCAGACCGTCCCCGGCCTCACCCACCACCACCAGGTCCTGCTCGGCCTCCAGGATCATCCGGAAGCCGGTGCGCAGCAGTGGCTGGTCGTCGACCAGCAGGACGCGGATCGCCACGGGGAGTACCTCGAATTCGTCGGACAGCATCGGCGGGACGCCGCCCATTGTGCCCTGACCGGACGGTCAGACCCGGTCCGGGCCGTCCTCCCCGGCCGGCTGCCGGGGCACGATCGCCAGCGGATAGACCGGCGGGGTCCCCCCGAACTCCGGGCACACCGACCGGTGATCGCACCAGCCGCACAGCTTCGTCGGCCGCGGCCGCCACTCACCCGTCTCCGTCGCCTCCCGGATCGCCTCCCACAACGCGTGCAGCTTGCGCTCCACCCGCTCCAGATCGGCCACCACCGGGTCGTACGTCAGCACGTCCCCGCTGCCCAGGTACACCAGCTGGAGCCGCCGCGGCACCACCTGCCTCAGCCGCCACACCACCAGCGCGTAGAACTTCATCTGGAACAGCGCGCCCTCCGCGTACTCCGGCCGCGGCGCCTTCCCCGTCTTGTAGTCGACGATCCGCACCTCACCCGTCGGCGCGACATCCACCCGGTCGATGATCCCCCGCAGGCGCAGCCCCGACTCCAGCTCCGTCTCCACGAAGAACTCCCGCTCCACCGGCTCCAGCCGCGTCGGGTCCTCCAGCGTGAACCAGCGCTCCACCAGCGCCTCGGCCTCCGTCAGCCACCGCGCCAGCCCCGCGCCCTCGTCCCCCGCCGGGAACAGCTCCGCCAGCTCCGGCTTCGCCTCCAGCAGCCGCTCCCACTGCCCCGGCACCAGCGCCTTCGCCCGCGGCGCCGTCCGCTCCTCCGCGGGATGATCGAACAGCCGCTCCAGCACCGCGTGCACCAGCGTCCCCCGGGTCGCCGCCGCACTCGGCTTCTCCGGCAGCCGGTCGATCACCCGGAACCGGTACAGCAGCGGGCACTGCATGAAGTCACCCGCCCGCGAAGGCGACAGCGAAGAAGGCCGGGAAGCACCCGAAGAGGTAGCGGAGCCGGCCGCGTCCGCCGCGGCACCGGGGGTAGTCGTCATACGTGAAACCCTACGACCCGGCACCGACAGCACGCGCATACCATCGACTCGAAGCCCCTCGCACTGCATGATCAGGGGATCACACCGCGCTACGTGGACCACACTGGACACTCCGGCACCGCAGGACACCCCGGCACCGAACGAAGGACAACCGTGGCAGACACCGACGAAACCGGCGAGCGCCGGCCCAAGCGCTCCGATCCGGGCGGCGGGATCCTCATGGGCCGCCCCTTCGGCGTGCCCGTCTACGTCTCGCCCAGCTGGTTCCTCGTCGCCGCCCTCATCACCTGGGTCTTCGGCGACCAGCTCGACCAGCTCCTGCCCGACCTCGGCCCGGCCCGCTACCTCGTCTCCCTCTTCTTCGCCGTGGCCTTCTACGCCTCCGTCCTCGTCCACGAACTCGCCCACACCATCGCCGCGCTCCGCTTCAAACTCCCCGTGCGCCGCATCCAGCTCCAGTTCTTCGGCGGCGTCTCCGAGATCGAGAAGGAATCCGAGACCCCCGGCCGCGAATTCGTCCTCGCCTTCGTCGGCCCCCTGCTCTCCCTCGCCCTCGCCGGCGCGTTCTACCTCGGCATGACCGCCGTCGACCCCGCCACCGTCCCCGGCGTCCTGCTCGCCGGCCTGATGATCTCCAACCTGCTGGTCGCCGCCTTCAACCTGCTCCCCGGCCTGCCCCTCGACGGCGGCCGCATGCTCCGCGCCGTCATCTGGGGCATCACCGGCAAACCCATGGCCGGCACCGTCGCCGCCGCCTGGGTCGGCCGCGGCCTCGCCGTCACCGTCCTCCTCGGCCTGCCGCTGCTCACCCACACCGGACTCCTCGGCAACCGCACCCAGGAGATCGGCGGCATGAACACCGTCATGGACGCCCTGCTCGCCGCGATCCTCGCCGCCATCATCTGGACCGGCGCCGGCAACAGCCTGCGCCTGGCCCGGCTGCGCGAACACCTCCCCGAACTCCAGGCCCGCGCCCTGACCCGCCGCGCCATCCCCGTCGAGAACGCCACCCCCCTCTCCGAAGCCCTGCGCCGCGCCAACGCGGCCGGAGCCCGCGCCCTCGTCGTCGTCGACGGCCTCGGCGACCCCACCGCCCTCGTCCGCGAGAGCGCCATCGCCTCCGTCCCCGAACACCGACGCCCCTGGGTCGCCGTCAGCACCCTCGCCCAGGACCTCACCGACGGCATGAAGGTTTCCGCGGAACTCACCGGCGAAGAACTCCTCGACCACCTCCGCGCCAACCCCGCCAGCGAATACCTCGTCCTCGAAGGCAGCGGCGAGATCTACGGCGTCCTGTCCACCCTCGACGTCGAAAAGGCCTTCGTGAAGGCCATGGCGCGGCCCCAGTCCTGAAGCCAATACACTGGTCACATGTCCGAACCGACCGGTGCCGCCCGCCGACGCGGGCCCTTCGAGGTCGGGGACCAGGTTCAGCTCACCGACCCCAAGGGCCGCCACTACACGTTCACGCTCGAAGCCGGGAAGAATTTCCACACCCACAAGGGTTCCTTCCCGCACGACGAGCTGATCGGTGCTCCCGAGGGCAGTGTTGTCCGCACCACGGGGAACGTCGCGTACCTCGCGCTGCGCCCCCTGCTCCCCGACTATGTCCTGTCCATGCCCCGCGGCGCCGCCGTGGTCTACCCCAAGGACGCGGGCCAGATCCTGGCCTTCGCCGACATCTTCCCCGGCGCCCGCGTCGTGGAGGCGGGAGTGGGCTCCGGCTCCCTGAGCAGCTTCCTGCTGCGCGCCATCGGCGACCAGGGCATGCTCCACAGCTACGAGCGCCGCGCGGACTTCGCCGAGATCGCCACGGCCAACGTCGAGCGCTACTTCGGCGGCCCCCACCCCGCGTGGCAGCTGACCGTCGGCGACCTCCAGGACAACCTGTCCGACACCGACGTCGACCGCGTGATCCTCGACATGCTCGCCCCCTGGGAATGCCTGGAAGCCGTCTCCAAGGCACTCGTCCCCGGCGGCATCCTGTGCTGCTACGTGGCCACCACCACCCAGCTCTCGCGCACCGTCGAGTCCATCCGCGAGTTCGGCTGCTACGCCGAGCCGCAGCCCTGGGAATCGATGATCCGCAACTGGCACGTCGAGGGCCTCGCCGTCCGCCCCGACCACCGGATGATCGGCCACACCGGCTTCCTCGTCACCGCCCGGCGCCTCGCCGACGGCGTCGAGCCCCCGATGCGCCGCCGCCGCCCCTCCAAGGGCGCCTACGGCGAGGACTACGACGGCCCCGGCAGCGACCGCTCCGCGTAGCCTCCCCGGCCGCCCGCGGCCCCCAACACGAGAGCGCCGTCGCGCAGTTCCCCGGACACCCCGGGAACTGCGCGACGGCGCCTTTTCGTTGGGGGGAGTACCGGGTCGGACCCGGCCGTACCGGTCCGGTGTGAGGTGTGGCACGATGCTGGCTCCCCCTCACCCCGCGCACAGGAGACAGCCCGCGTGCAGCACAGCCCCTCGGAGCCCGGCCCGTCGGCGGAACACCCGGACCGCCACCGCGCCCGGCCCCTCCACTGGGCCGCCACGGCCACCGCCCTGGCCGCCGTCGTCGCCGGCGCGGGCCTGTTCCAGCCGGGCCGGGCCACCGGGGCCCCGGCGGCCGCGCCCCGGTCCGCCGCCGTCCCCGCGAGCGGCCCGGAGGCCACCGCCCCCGACGCGCACGCGGCCACGTACCCGCTCGACTGCAAGGGGATACCGCAGACCGTCACCGACACCGCCGAGGGCGACCTCGACGGCGACGGCCGCCCCGAAACGGTGGCGGCCGTGCGCTGCGACGCGGGATCCGGAACCCCGCCCCACGCGATCTACGTCCTCACCGCGGGCCAGGGCCCCGGCGCCGCCCCCCGGGTCGTCGCCACCCTCCTCGACGCCGCCCGCCGGCAGACCGCCAGCGGGCTCACCGTGAGCGACGGGACGGTCACCGCCCGCCTCCTCGGCTACTCCTCGCCCTCGGTCCCGCGCTACAGCCCCGATGTGAGGCAGCTCGCCAAGTGGCGCTGGAGCGACGGGAAATTCCGCCAGGAGCTGACGGACTCGACCGCCACGCGTGTTTGAAACGTCACTCCGCGTCGGGGCCGTACACCTCGACCCTGTCCGAAACGCGCCTTACGTGAATACAGTCACCGGGGCATTCCTTCGCCGAGTCGACCACGTCCTGGAGCAGCACCAGCGGAACCGGAGTGGTCGCCCCCGCGTCCTGCAGCAGCTCGTCCTCGGGGGTCTTCACGTACGCCAGACCGTCGATGTCCAGCTCGAACACCTCGGGGGCGTACTGCACGCAGATGCCGTCGCCGGTGCACAGGTCCTGGTCGATCCAGACCTCGAGCGGCTCCCCGGCCTCGCCGGCGCCGCCCGTCGGGGCCTCCTGCTGCACGGTCATATCTCCTGCCGTTTCCTGCGCTGATCGATCCGTCCCGGACACAACTCGCGGCAAGTCGCGCGGGCTCTGACGGGTGTTGAACACTTCGACCTTACAACCGGCTGCTTTCCGATGTTGAAGGGTGGGTATTTCCCTGGCGTGAGGGAGTACGCAAGGGTGAAGATCGGACACACCTCTACCGTCTTTGTGATCTAGGGGTTTCAATCACCACCAGCCCAGGTAGGGTCAGGAAGCGTCCAGCTCCCCTTGGAGGAGGTGAGGACCGTGGCAGCCCACGACGACGACATCAACCGCGGCATCCGGCCCGGGCGAGGGTCTGAGGACCCCGCCGGCCAGGTTGCCTATCTAGAGCAGGAAATCGCCGTCCTGCGACGCAAGCTCGCCGACTCTCCGCGGCACGCGAGGATTCTCGAAGAGCGGATCGTCGAGCTCCAGACGAATCTGGCAGGCGTCTCCGCGCAGAACGAACGACTGGCGAACACCCTCCGTGAGGCCCGCGACCAGATCGTCGCCCTCAAGGAGGAAGTCGACCGGCTCGCACAGCCGCCGGCCGGCTTCGGTGTCTTCCTGCAGGCGAACGAGGACGGCACCGTCGACATCTTCACCGGCGGCCGCAAGCTCCGGGTGAACGTCAGCCCCAGCGTCGAGCCGGAAGACCTCCGGCGCGGCCAGGAGGTCATGCTCAACGAAGCGCTCAACGTGGTCGAGGCCATGGAATACGAGCGGGCCGGGGACATCGTCACCCTCAAGGAGATCCTGGAGGACGGCGAGCGCGCCCTGGTGGTCGGGCACACCGACGAGGAAAGGGTGGTGAGGCTCGCCGAGCCGCTCCTGGACATCACCATCCGCCCCGGCGACGCCCTGCTGCTCGAACCGCGCTCCGGCTACGTCTACGAAGTGGTCCCCAAGAGCGAGGTCGAGGAACTCGTCCTCGAAGAGGTCCCCGACATCGACTACGACAAGATCGGCGGCCTGGGCGACCAGATCGAGCTGATCCGCGACGCCGTCGAGCTCCCGTACCTCTACCCGGACCTCTTCAAGGAGCACGAACTGCGGCCCCCGAAGGGCATCCTGCTGTACGGCCCCCCCGGCTGCGGCAAGACGCTCATCGCCAAGGCCGTGGCCAACTCCCTTGCCAAGAAGGTCGCCGAGGTGACCGGCCAGCCCGCCGGGAAGTCCTACTTCCTGAACATCAAGGGCCCCGAGCTCCTCAACAAGTACGTCGGCGAGACCGAGCGGCACATCCGCCTCGTCTTCCAGCGTGCCCGGGAGAAGGCGAGCGAGGGCACCCCCGTCATCGTCTTCTTCGACGAGATGGAATCCCTCTTCCGCACCCGCGGATCCGGCGTCAGCTCGGACGTGGAGAACACCATCGTCCCCCAGCTGCTCGCCGAGATCGACGGCGTGGAGGGCCTGGAGAACGTCATCGTCATCGGCGCCTCCAACCGCGAGGACATGATCGACCCGGCCATCCTGCGGCCCGGCCGCCTCGACGTGAAGATCAAGATCGAGCGCCCGGACGCCGAGGCCGCGAAGGACATCTTCGCGAAGTACCTCAAGGCCTCGCTGCCCCTGCACACGGACGACCTGTCCGAGCACCAGGGCTCCACGGCCGGCACGGTCCACAGCATGATCCAGACCGTCGTCGAGCAGATGTACGCGGAAACCGAGGAGAACCGCTTCCTCGAGGTCACGTACGCCAACGGCGACAAGGAAGTCCTCTATTTCAAGGACTTCAACTCGGGCGCGATGATCCAGAACATCGTGGACCGGGCGAAGAAGATGGCGATCAAGGCCTTCCTCGAACACAACCAGAAGGGCCTGCGGGTCTCCCACCTCCTCCAGGCGTGCGTGGACGAGTTCAAGGAGAACGAGGACCTGCCGAACACCACCAACCCGGACGACTGGGCCCGCATCTCCGGAAAGAAGGGCGAGCGGATCGTATTCATCCGCACCCTCGTCACCGGAAAGCAAGGCGCGGACACCGGTCGCTCCATCGACACGGTGGCGAATACCGGTCAGTACCTCTGACAGAGCGGGGCGGCTGCGGGTGCCCTCACCGGGCACCCGCAGCCGACTGCTTTACCGGCCGCCCTTTTCAGCCGGTGACGGGCACATTCCATGACTGAAATGATCTCCCCACCAGCGCGGAGTGGTTCTAGGCTCTTCCGTACCGCCTCCTCCGCAGTGCGGGGACGGACACCGCACATGACCCACCGGAGAACAAGCGGTACTTAGCGCCGCTCCCGAACGGGAGCGCCGCCGGGCAAGGAGGGCCGCATGACCGTACGGCGAGTAATGGGGATCGAGACGGAGTACGGGATCTCCGTGCCGGGGCACCCGAACGCCAATGCCATGCTCACCTCGTCCCAGATCGTCAACGCCTACGCGGCGGCGATGCACCGGGCGCGACGCGCCCGCTGGGACTTCGAGGAGGAGAATCCGCTGCGGGACGCCCGCGGCTTCGACCTCGCCCGCGAGGCCGCCGACAACAGCCAGCTCACCGACGAGGACATCGGCCTCGCCAACGTCATCCTCACCAACGGCGCGCGGCTCTACGTGGACCACGCGCACCCCGAGTACAGCTCGCCGGAGATCACCAATCCGCTCGACGCCGTGCTCTGGGACAAGGCCGGCGAACGGATCATGGCCGAGGCCGCCGAGCGGGCCGCCCAGCTGCCCGGCGCCCAGCCGATCCACCTCTACAAGAACAACACCGACAACAAGGGCGCCTCCTACGGCACCCACGAGAACTACCTGATGAAGCGGGAGACCCCCTTCTCGGAGATCGTCCGCCACCTGACCCCCTTCTTCGTCTCCCGCCAGGTCGTCACCGGCGCGGGACGGGTCGGCATCGGACAGGATGGGCGCGAGCACGGCTTCCAGATCAGCCAGCGCGCGGACTACTTCGAGGTCGAGGTCGGGCTGGAGACCACCCTCAAGCGGCCGATCATCAACACCCGGGACGAGCCGCACTCGGACGCCGAGAAGTACCGCCGGCTGCACGTGATCATCGGCGACGCGAACCTCTCCGAGATCTCCACGTACCTCAAGCTCGGCACGACCGCGCTGGTCCTGTCCATGATCGAGGACGGGTTCATCACCGTCGACCTGGCCGTGGACCAGCCGGTGCGCACCCTGCACCAGGTCTCCCACGACCCGGACCTCCAGCACCTGATCACGCTGCGCAGCGGGCGGACGCTGACCGCCGTACAGCTCCAGATGGAGTACTTCGAGCTGGCCAGGAAGTACGTGGAGGAGCGCTTCGGGTCGGACGCGGACGAGCAGACCAAGGATGTCCTCACTCGGTGGGAGGACGTGCTGGGCCGGCTGGAGACCGATCCGATGAGCCTGTCCGGGGAACTCGACTGGGTCGCCAAGCGGGAGATCCTGGAGGGCTACCGCCGGCGTGACGGGCTGGGCTGGGACGCGGCGCGGCTGCACCTGGTGGACCTCCAGTACGCGGACGTACGGCCCGAGAAGGGCCTGTACAACCGGCTGGCCGCCCGCGGGAAGATGAAGCGGCTCCTGGAGGAGCCGGCCGTCGAGCGGGCCGAGAGCAAGCCCCCGGAGGACACCCGGGCGTACTTCCGCGGCCGCTGCCTGGAGCAGTACGCGGACGACGTCGCGGCGGCCTCCTGGGACTCGGTGATCTTCGACCTCCCGGGCCGGGACTCCCTCCAGCGGGTCCCGACCCTGGAACCCCTGCGGGGGACCCGCAACCACGTCAAGGAGCTCCTGGACCGCTGCCGTACGGCGGAGGACCTGGTGCGGGTGCTTTCGGGGCAGTGAGCGCGGCTGAAAGCCCTCCCGGCCGGGAATCATGAGAAAGCCCGGACGTTGAGGAAAGTGCCGGGACGAATGCGGACCCTCCTTGTAGGGTCCGACGTAGGGTCTGATCTTGAGGGTCCCGAACCCGGGGTCTCTCCGTGTGAGCGTGCGAACCGAGCGGGGTGAGGTAGACATGGCGACCAAGGACACCGGCGGCGGACAGCAGAAGGCGACGCGCTCGACCGAGGAGGTCGAGGAGGCGGCGGTCGAGGAATCGACCGATCTCAAGGAGCGCCAGGAGAAGCTCTCCGACGACGTCGACTCCGTACTCGACGAAATCGATGATGTGCTCGAAGAGAATGCCGAGGACTTCGTGCGCTCCTTCGTTCAAAAGGGCGGCCAGTAAGGCCCTCTTGCCTTCGAATCGAAGGTAGATCGGCGGGTGGAGTGCCGTGCGCGACGCGATGAGCGGCCTTGCGCACGGCCTTCCCGTCCGGCCGTCCGAACGGGCCCGTCCGGGCAGGTTGATCACGATCATCAGACGGGTAAGGTCCGAGGCGTACCGGGCGCCGGTAGTACCGGAGCCCGGGGGCAGTTCGAGGATCGGCCGGACGTCATACGGCGTGCAGCCGCTTACGTGGAAGGAAACCTGTGGAACCCAACACTCGTAGCACAGGGCGTCTACCGGCAGCCTTCCTGACGCCGGGGTCTTCGTCCTTCATGGACTTCCTGGGGGCGCACTCGCCCGAGATGCTGCCGGGCAACCGCAAGCTGCCCGAGGGCGTCATCGAGGCGCCGCACGGGACGACCATCGTGGCCGCCACCTTCCCCGGCGGGGTCGTCCTCGCCGGTGACCGGCGGGCGACCATGGGGAACATGATCGCGCAGCGGGACATCGAGAAGGTGTTCCCGGCCGACGAGTACTCCGCGGTGGGCATCGCCGGTACGGCCGGCCTGGCCGTGGAGATGGTCAAGCTGTTCCAGCTGGAGCTGGAGCACTTCGAGAAGGTCGAGGGGACCACCCTCTCCCTGGAGGGCAAGGCCAACCGGCTGTCCACCATGATCCGGAGCAATCTGGGCATGGCGATGCAGGGTCTGGCGGTCGTGCCGCTGTTCGCGGGGTACGACGAGGCCAAGGAGAAGGGCCGGATCTTCTCCTACGACGTCACCGGCGGCCGCTCCGAGGAGCACGGCTACGCCGCCACCGGTTCCGGTTCGATCTTCGCCCGGGGCTCGATGAAGAAGCTGTTCCGTCCCGACCTGACGGAGGAGCAGGCCACCACCCTGGTCGTGCAGGCGCTGTACGACGCGGCCGACGACGACTCGGCGACCGGTGGGCCGGACCTGTACCGGCACATCTATCCGATCGTCACCGTCATCACCGACGAGGGCTTCCGCAGGCTGACCGACGAGGAGTCGCAGGAACTCGCCCGTGCGGTCACCAACCGTCGTCTTGAGCAGCCCGACGGCCCGCGCGCCGCCCTGCTCTGACCATCCGTCGCCCCGTAGGAGCCCAGAAGAAAGGGACGGACAGCCGGTGTCGACTCCGTTCTATGTGTCACCCCAGCAGGCCATGGCCGACCGGGCGGAATACGCCCGCAAGGGCATCGCCCGCGGCCGCAGCCTGGTCGTGCTGCAGTACGCCGACGGCATCGTGTTCGTCGGCGAGAACCCGTCCCGCGCGCTGCACAAGTTCAGCGAGATCTACGACCGGATCGGCTTCGCGGCCGCCGGCAAGTACAACGAGTACGAGAACCTGCGGATCGGCGGCGTGCGCTATGCCGATCTGCGCGGATACACCTACGACCGTGACGACGTGACGGCCCGCGGGCTGGCCAACGTGTACGCCCAGACGCTCGGCACGATCTTCTCGTCGGCCGGTGAGAAGCCGTACGAGGTGGAGCTGGTCGTCGCCGAGGTGGGTGCCACGGCGGCCGGTGACCAGATCTACCGGCTGCCGCACGACGGGTCGATCGTGGACGAGCACGGTTCGGTCGCGGTCGGCGGCAACGCCGAGCAGATCAGTACGTTCCTGGATCAGCGCCACCAGGACGGGATGACCCTGTCCGAGGCGCTGAAGCTGGCGGTGCAGGCGCTGTCCAGCCAGGCCAACGGCGCCGACAAGGCGATTCCGGCGGAGCGGCTGGAGGTGGCGGTGCTGGACCGGACGCGGGCGCAGCAGCGCAAGTTCAAGCGGATCCGCGGCCGACAGCTGGCGCGGCTGCTGGAGGCGGACGTTCCGGCGGACGCCCAGGCGGACGCCGTGTCGAACGACGAGGCGCCGGAGGACGACGCCGAGTAGGCGGTGCGTGTCGTGGGGCCCCGGTCTGCCGTTCGCGGCGGGCCGGGGCCCTTCGCGTTCAGCGGGTGGGGGCCGGGCCGGTGGAGTCGCGGACGACGAGCGTGACGGGGATGTCGGCGGCGGTGTAGGGGGAGCCGTCGAGGACGGAGAGGAGGGCGGTCATGCCTTCTTCGCCGACGCGCTCGGCGGGGAGGCGGACGGTGGTGAGCTCCGGTTCGACGGCGGTGGCGAGGGCGAGGTCGTCGAAGCCGGTGACGGAGAGGTCCTCGGGGACGCGCAGGCCGAGGCGGCGGGCGGCCTTGCAGGCGCCGGCGGCGAGGATGTCGTCGTCGCAGACGATGGCGGTGGGCCGCTCGTGGGGGGTGGCGAGGGCGTGCTCCATGGCGGTGCGGGCTGCGTCGACGCTGAGGTCGGCGCGGACGGTGCGCAGGTCGGCGCGGGGGCCGAGGCGGGCGGCGAGGGCCCGGGCGCGGATGTCGAAGGTCCAGGAGTCGACGGCGGAGGCCAGGTGGAGGAAGCGGCGGTGGCCGAGGTCCAGGAGGTGGGCGCAGACCTGGTGGACGCCGTCGGTCATGGCGAGGTTGACGTGGGCCGCGGCGTTGCCGGTGGCGGGGTCGCTGTCGAGCATGACGAGGGGGAGGCCGTCGCCGCCGATGGCGTCGAGGGCGTCGGCGGCCATGGAGGAGGCGATGACGCCGTCGAGGGCGGCGCGGGCGGAGGCGAAGGGGTCGCGGGCGGGGCCGGTGCCGTCGGGGGAGGGGTAGAGGACGACGCCGAAGCCGTGGGCGGAGGCGATGCGGGCGGCGCCGGTGTAGACGCGGGCGAAGAACTCGTTGGTGAGGGCGGGGACGACGAGGAGGGCGGTGCGGGTGCTGCCGAGGCGGAGGTTGCGGGCGGCGAGGTTGGGCCGGTAGCCGAGGTCGGTGGCGGCCTGGCGGACGAGGTGGGCGGTGCGCTCGGAGACGCGGCCGCGCCATTTGTCGCCGAGGACGAGGGAGACGGTGGCCTGGGAGACCCCGGCGGCCGTCGCGACGTCGCGGCTGGTGGGTCTCGTCACAGGGGGCTCCTGAAGTGCGAGGTGGGGCGGGGTGCCGGGGGTCCGCCGGGTGGACCCCGGGTCTGCGGCCATGGTACGTATGACGGGTCAGGTTATACGTATTACCCCGGCAGGGTCCGGGCAGAAGGGGGCGGACATGGCCGCGGGATACGCGGAACTGCTCAGGACCCGGCACGCCGCGCGGCTGCTGGTGGGCACGCTCGTGGGCCGGCTGCCGAACGGGGTCGCGTCGATCGCGATCGTGATGTTCGTCCGCGGCGAGGGCGGCAGCTACAGCCTGGCGGGTGCGCTCGCGGCCGTGTACGGGGTGGGCAACGCGGTGGGCCAGCCGCTGCTGGGCCGGGCCGTGGACCTGTACGGGCAGCCGCGGGTGCAGCTGCCGGCGGCGGTGCTCTCGGCGCTGGGCATGGTCTGGCTGGCCTGCGCGGGCATCGGGTCGGCCGCGGTCGCCTACACGGCGGTGGTGGTCGCGGGCCTGTTCACCCCGCCGCTGGAGGGCGGCCTGCGGGCGCTGTGGCCGAGCGTGCTGGGCGGCAAGGAGGAGCGGGTGCACGCCGCGTACGCCATGGACGCGGTGGCGCAGGAGGTCATGTTCACGGTCGGGCCGCTGCTGGTGACGCTGTTCGTGTCGCTGTGGTCCCCGGCCGCGGCGCTGGTCGGGCTGAACGTCATCGGGGTGCTGGGCGCGCTGTCGGTGGTGGTCTCCGAGCCCTCGCGGACGTGGCGTTCGGCGCCGCGCGAGGCGCACTGGCTGGGGGCGCTGCGCTCGCGCGGGCTGCTGGCGCTGCTGGGGGCCTTCTTCTTCGTGGGCATGGCGCTGGGTTCCATCACGGTGGCGGCGATCGCGTACTCCGACGGCCACGGCGGTACGGCGGTGTACGGCTGGATGATGGCGGCGCTGGGTCTGGGCGCGCTCGCCGGCGGGGTGACGTACGGGGCCCGGCAGTGGGCGGGCGCGCCGGAGCGGCGGCTGCTGGTGCTGGTGGGGCTGCTGGCGCTGGGCTATCTGCCGCTGATGCTGTCGGTGGGTCCGGTGTCGATGTCGGTACTGGCCGCGGTGGCCGGCGTGTTCCTGGCGCCGTGTCTGGCGTGCGCGTTCATCGTGGTGGACCGGCACGCTCCGGCGGGCACGGTGACGGAGGCCTTCTCCTGGCTGGTCACCTTCTTCGGGGTGGGCGCCGCGATCGGTACGGCGGCGGCGGGTCCGTCCGTGGAACTGGGCGGGTCGACGGCCGGTTTCGCCGTGGCCGCGGGTGCCGGGGTGGCGGCGCTGGTGGTCCTGATGGCCACTCAGCGGGCGCTGGCGGGCGCGGGTCGAAGCCGCCCGGTGGCGGCCTCGGCGGACGCCCTGTCGGAGCCGTTCGTCGGAAACTGATCGGAACGCCGCTCTCGAACCAAGTTTCAGAAGAGGGCAGAAGGCGTAATGTTCAGTCATGGACCGCCGCATTTTCGGGCTGGAGAACGAGTACGGCGTCACGTGCACGTTCAGGGGACAGCGCCGACTGTCTCCTGACGAAGTGGCGCGCTACCTCTTCCGCCGTGTTGTGTCATGGGGCCGCAGCAGCAATGTCTTCCTGCGGAACGGCGCCCGCCTCTACCTCGACGTGGGATCGCATCCGGAATATGCAACACCCGAATGCGACAACCTGATCGAACTGGTCACCCACGACAAGGCCGGCGAGCGCATTCTCGAAGGCCTGCTCGTCGACGCAGAACGCCGCCTGCACGAGGAGGGAATCGCGGGCGACGTCTACCTCTTCAAGAACAACACCGACTCGGCGGGCAATTCGTACGGCTGTCACGAGAACTACCTCGTGGCCCGGCACGGAGAATTCTCCCGCCTGGCGGACATCCTGATTCCCTTCCTCGTCACGCGCCAGCTGATCTGCGGCGCGGGCAAGGTGCTCCAGACCCCCCGGGGCGCGGTCTACTGCGTCAGCCAGCGGTCGGAGCACATCTGGGAGGGCGTCAGTTCCGCGACCACCCGCTCCCGGCCGATCATCAACACCCGCGACGAACCGCACGCGGACGCCGAGCGCTACCGGCGGCTCCACGTGATCGTCGGGGACTCGAACATGTCCGAGACGACCATGCTGCTCAAGGTCGGCGCCACCGACCTGGTGCTGCGCATGATCGAGGCGGGCACGGTGATGCGGGACCTGACCCTGGAGAACCCGATCCGGGCGATCCGCGAGGTCAGCCACGACATCACCGGCCAGCGCAAGGTGCGCCTGGCCAGCGGCCGCGAGGCCTCCGCCCTGGAGATCCAGCGCGAGTACTACGAGAAGGCCCTGGACTTCGCCGAGCGGCGGGGCCTGCGCACCGGAGTGGTCGAGCAGGTCCTGGAGCTGTGGGGCCGGACCCTGGACGCGGTCGAGGCGGAGGACCTGGACCGGATCGGGACCGAGATCGACTGGGTGATGAAGTACCAGCTGATCGAGCGGTACCGGGCCAAGCACAACATGACGATGTCCAATCCGCGGGTCGCCCAGATAGACCTCGCCTACCACGACATCCACCGCCGGCGCGGGCTGTACTACCTGCTGGAGCGCAAGGGGCAGGCGGCCCGGGTCTGCAACGATCTGAAGATCTTCGAGGGCAAGTCGGTGCCCCCGCAGACGACCAGGGCCAGGCTGCGCGGGGACTTCATCCGCCGGGCGCAGGAGCAGCGGCGGGACTTCACCGTCGACTGGGTGCACCTGAAGCTCAACGACCAGGCGCAGCGGACCGTGCTGTGCAAGGACCCCTTCCGGTCGGTGGACGACCGGGTGGAGAAGCTCATCGCCGGTATGTGAGACGGGCCGGCGCAGGACCCCGTGCGCGCTCGCGCACGGGGTCTTCGCACGCCACGGCCTTGTCGCGGAGGGGTCAGCCCGTAGAGTGGGCCGCTAGGACGGACCATTCCAGCGACCCTGAGGACCACTGTGCGACGCCGACTTGCTGCCGCGCTCATCGTGCCGGCTCTGATGCTCACCGCGGCCTGCGGAGGAGGCGACGACTCCGGGAAGAAGAAGGACTCGGCGTCCCCGTCGGCCGACGCCTCGAAGCCCGCGGACGTCCCGAAGCCGGTGGACGCGGCGAACCCGATGCCCTCGGTGGCGGGTGAGACGGGGAAGAAGGCGGAGATCACCGTCCCCAAGGGCGAGCCGAGCGGCAAGTTCGTGGTGCACACCGTCACGGAGGGCACCGGCCCGGAGATCAAGAAGGACGACCTCGTCCTGACGAAGTACACCGGCAAGGTCTGGAAGAGCGGCAAGGACCTCCAGGGCTCCTACGACAAGGACGGCCAGCCCCTGGTCGTCCCGGCCGGTTCGCAGCAGATCCTGCCGCTGTTCAGCGACTCGGTGGTGGGCAAGAAGGTCGGCAGCCGCGTGCTGGTCGTGGCTCCGCCGGCGGCGGCGTTCGGTGCGCAGGGCCAGCCGCAGCTGGGGGTCGGCCCGACCGACAACCTGGTCTTCGTCCTGGACCTCGACTCGGTGATGCCGAAGAAGGCCGAGGGCACGCAGGCGCCGATCCCGTCCGAGCTGCCGCAGGTCAAGGCGGACAAGGACGAGGCCGCGACGATCACGATCCCGAAGAACGACCCTCCGAAGGAGCTGGTCGACAAGGTCCTGATCGAGGGCAAGGGCCCGGAGGTCAAGTCCGGCCAGACCGTGTACATGCAGTACAGCGGTGCGGCGTGGGCGCCGAACCAGGGCAAGGACGCGGCGAAGCTGTTCGACACGTCCTGGAAGACCGGGGCGCCGTTCTCGACCGCGATCGGCCAGGGCCAGGTCATCGAGGGCTGGGACAAGGGCCTGGTGGGCAAGAAGGTCGGCAGCCGGGTGCTGCTGGTGATCCCGCCGGAGCAGGCGTACAAGGATCAGGCCAAGGGTGAGGACCTGCCGGCCAACTCCACGCTGGTCTTCGTCGTGGACATCGTCGGAGCAGTGTAAGACTGTTCCGGTTGACCGGTTCGTACCTATGAGGAGCAGTTCCGTGAGCGACAAGCTCGAAAAGCCCGAGATCGACTTCCCCGAGGGCCCGGTTCCCACCGACCTCGTCATCGAGGACATCTGGGAGGGCGACGGCGCCGAGGCCAAGGCCGGTGCCATGGTCTCCGTCCACTACGTGGGCGTGGCCTTCTCCACCGGCGAGGAGTTCGACGCTTCGTGGAACCGCGGCTCCGCGCTGCAGTTCCCGCTCGGTGCCGGCCGCGTCATCGCGGGCTGGGACCTGGGCATCGCGGGCATGAAGGTCGGCGGCCGCCGCAAGCTGACGATCCCCGCCCACCTCGCCTACGGCGACCGTGGCGCGGGCGGCGCGATCGCCCCGGGCGAGACGCTGATCTTCGTCTGTGACCTGATGGCCGCCTGATCCACCGGCAGCCGTCGCGAGGGCCCCCGCCATGAGGCGGGGGCCCTCGCTTTTGTCCGGGACCGCCGGGGCGGTACGGTCAACGGTCACGAGTGTGTGTCGAGGAGCGGGGGAACGGCGTCGATGGCGATTGCCAAGGCCGAGCGGCTGATGAATCTGGCGCTGTGTCTGCTGGGGACCCGGCGTCCCCTCAGCAAGCGCGAGCTGCGCGGCTCCATCGAGGCGTACCTGGAAGCCGGGAACGACGAGTCCTTCAACCGGATGTTCGAGCGCGACAAGGACGACCTGCGCGAACTCGGCCTGGTGATCGAGACGGTGGAGAACCTGGAGGGGGAGACCGGCTACCTGGCCCGCCGGGACAGCAACCGGCTGCCGCCGGTGTCCCTGGACGCCGAGGAGGCCGCGGCGCTGGGTCTGGCGGCCAAGGTGTGGCAGCAGGCCCGGCTGGCCGGCGCGGCCAACGGCGCCCTGCAGAAACTGCGGGCCGGCGGAATGCCGGAGGCGGGTGACCCGTACGAGGGGCAGCACAGCGCCATCGAGCCGCGCATCCCGGTCCACGAGGCGGCGTTCGAGCCGCTGATGCTGGCCTGCCGGGACCGGCGGCCGGTGGTGTTCGAGTACCGCAAGTCCAACGCGGCCCGGCCCGAGCCCCGCCAGGTCGAGCCGTGGGCCCTGGAGTGCTGGCGCGGCCACTGGTACCTGGCCGGCTACGACCGCGACCGCGGGGCGGAGCGCGTCTTCCGGCTCTCCCGGATCACCGGCAAGGTGCGCTCGCGAGCCGCGAAGTACACCGCCGAGGTGCCCGACGTGGTGACGGTACGGGAGACCGTGGCGAGCTGGGCCGGTGAGGGCGCCGAGCGTTCCGCGCTGATCCGGCTGCGGGCCGGCGCCGGGTACCCGCTGCGGGCGAAGGCCACCGCGGTGCGGGAGGGCTCGGACGGATGGGACGAGCTGGAGATCCCGTACGGGCACGGGCTGGACGCCTGGCTCGTGGAGTTCGGGCCCGACGTCGTCGTGGTGGAGCCCGCCGATCTGCGGGCCGACGTGGTGGACCGGCTGCGCGCCGTCGCCCGGGGCTGAAGCCCCCGGCCCACCGCACCTTCCGTAGCAACGCCCTGAGGGGGAGACGTACCAGCATGGCTGCCAACGCCATCGACCAGACCCGCCGGATGCTGTCCCTGGTCACCTACCTGCGCGAGCGCCCGGGGGCGCACGTCGCCGACGTGGCCCGGGCCTTCGGGATCTCCGAGGACGAGCTGATCTCGGACCTCGACGTGCTCCCCATGTGCGGGACCAGCTTCCGCGGCGGGGACCTGCTCGACATCGACACCGACGGGGAGCGCATCTGGTGGCGCAATCCCGACGCCTCGGGGGAGTCCACCGCGGAGCCGCTGCGCCTGGCCGCCGACGAGGCGACCGCCCTGCTGGTCGCCGCCCGCGCGGTGGCCACCCTGCCGGGCCTGCGCGAGAGCGACCGGGACGCGCTGCTGCGGGCGACCGCCAAGCTGGAGGCCGCCGCGGGCGAGGTGGCCGGGGCCAGCGCCCGGCTGTCGGTGACCTTCGAATCCGAGGGCGGGGTCTTCGCCGACGTGGACCGGGCCATCGCCGAGCGGCGCCGGCTGTGGCTGCGCTACTACTCGCCCGCCCGGGACGAGCTGACCGAGCGCACCGTCGACCCGATCCGGCTCTTCGCGGTCGGCCACACGTACATGGAGGGGTGGTGCCACCTCTCGGAGGCCCGGCGCACCTTCCGCCTGGACCGGGTGGCCGAGATCCGGCTGCTCGACGAGCGGGCCGAGCCGCCCGCCATCGAGCCCCGCGACCTGTCCGAGGGGCTGGTCCAGCCGGCCGCCGAGGACCCGGAGGTGGTGGTCGAGGTGGGGCCCGGCGGGCGCTGGGTCGCCGAGTACTACCCGCACGACAGCGCCGAGGAGCGGCCCGACGGGGGCCTGCGGATCACCCTGCGCAGCCCCGACCCGGCCTCCCTGCGCCGCCTGGCGCTGCGCCTGGGCCGGGACGGGCGGATCGTGTCCCCGCCGGAGCTGGCGCAGAGCGCGCGGAAGGCCGCCGCGGAGGCGCTCGCGGGGTACGGGGAACAGGTCTAGGGGGAGCGGGGAGCGATGTCACCGTCATCGGGATCCTCGTCCGGACCGGCGCCGGTCACCTTCAAGGCGGCCTGCCCCGAGTGCCGGGACCGCTTCGAGCTCGCGGCGGACGCGCTGCGCCTGGTGATCGGCGGCCGGCGGAGCACCTTCTACTCCTTCACCTGCCCGCGGTGCGCGGCGGCGGTACGCAAACCGGCGGGGGAGCGGATCGTGGAGCTGCTGACCGGCGGCGGGGTGAGCACCCTGCGCGGCCTGTGAACCGGGGGCGCTAGGCTCGTCCCATGCTGTGGCCGATGCTCGCTCTCGCCCTGGGGTTCCTCGGGGTCGCCGTCCTCGCCGTCCTGGCCCTGCGGGTCTTCCTGGAGGTGCGCCGGCTGGCCGGTCAGGTGGCCCTGGCCAGCCGCCGGATCACCGAGGCCTCGGGGGACCTGGAGCGGGCCGCGGCCGACCTGGCCCGGGCGGGCCACGGGGTGCGTCCGTAGCGGTCCAGGGATTCGGTGACGGGGACCGGACGGCGGGGCCCGGCGCGCTCGGGGAGCCGTGCTTATAGAAACCGTGGAGCCGGAGCCGTACCGTCGGTGCGTAAGGAGACGGGGATACCCCGGGTGATTGCCGGGCGTTAACCCTCGGGGGTTACGATCCTTGTCAGAGCGGTCCCAGATCTTCGTCCGGGATCGCCAGGTCACCACAACCAGCCGCTCCGGTGAGAAGGAAGACACACATGATCGGCAATCTGAAGCCCCTTGAGATCCTTCTGATCATCGCTGTCATCGTGCTGCTGTTCGGCGCCAAGAAGCTTCCCGAGATGGCCCGCTCCCTGGGCAAGTCCGCCCGGATCCTCAAGAGCGAGGCCAAGGCGATGAAGAAGGACGGCGAGGCCGAGGACGCCGCCACCGCCGCCACCGCCGCTACGGTCGCCGACCCGGCCCAGCCCGTCGTCGCCCCGCGCACCATCCAGGCCGCCCCCGGTGACGTCACCAGCGCCCGCCCGGTCAGCGAGCCGAACCGCACCACCCAGGCCTGACACCCGGCGGTTCGCCCGTCGCGCGAGTCATCTGCAACGAGACAAGGGACGTGGGTTGCTCAAGTCTGCCCGCAAGCAGGGGAAAGAAGACCGGGCCAAGGACGCCGAAGGGCGCATGCCGCTGGTCGAGCACCTGCGTGAGCTGAGAAACCGCCTGCTGAAGTCGGTCCTGGCGATCATCGTGGTCACCGTCGTCGCGGCCTACTTCTACCGGGGCATCATCGACTTCCTGCTGGAGCCGATGCTCTCCTCCGTCGGATGCGTGGGCGGCGCCACCCACCAGAGCAACGGCGCGCCCTGCGCCGAGATGACGACGAACGGCCTGACCGCGCCCTTCTCCATCGCGCTCAAGGTCGGCCTGTCGGCGGGCATCGTCTTCTCCGCGCCGATCTGGCTGTACCAGCTGTGGGCCTTCGCCGCCCCCGGCCTGCACCGCAACGAGAAGAAGTACGCGCTGAGCTTCGTGGCGGTCGGCGCCCCGCTCTTCCTCGCCGGCGCGGTGCTCGCGTACAAGATCCTGCCGCAGACGGCGGAGATCCTCCTCGGCTTCACCCCCGACCACGTCAAGAACCTGCTGCCGGTCGACGACTACCTCGACCTCGTGACGCGCATGGTCGTGGTCTTCGGCCTGGCCTTCGAGCTGCCGCTGATGCTGGTGCTGCTGAACTTCACCGGCGTCCTCACGGCCAAGCGGCTGGGGAGCTGGTGGCGGGCCATGGTCCTCGGGATCACGATCTTCTCGGCCTTCGCGACCCCCACCGGCGACCCGCTCACCATGCTGACGCTGGCGTCGCCGATCGTGGCCCTGTACTTCCTCGCCCTCGGCGTCTGCTACCTCAACGACCGGCGCCGCCGAAGGGCCAACCCGGACGCCGGGCTGGACGACGACGAGGCCTCCGACCTGGACCTCACGCCGGCGCCCATCGGCGCACCGCAGGAGCCCCCGGCCCCCTCGGCCCTCCCCGGCCAGGCGGACGGCGGCCGCCGCCAGATCAACGGCTACGACGACGCCACCTGACGGGTCCGGGCAGGTTCCCCTGCCGGGTCCCTCCGGGCCGGGCCTCCGCACGCTCCCGCCGACGGCCGCGTGCGGAGGCCCGGGGCCCCGGCCGCTCGCCCAAATGATCGCGACTGTTGTCAGGGGTGGCGGGTAGGCTCCAAGACAAGATGACCGAAGAACTCTCACCCGCGGAGCGGTACGCCGCTGCCCGGATCCGCGCCGCCGAAGAGGCCTCCGCCCTGGCCCCCTTCCGCGAGATGTACGAATTCGACCTGGACCCGTACCAGGTCGAGGCCTGCAAGGCACTGGAGGCCGGCAAGGGCGTGCTGGTGGCCGCCCCCACCGGTTCGGGCAAGACCATCGTGGGCGAGTTCGCCGTGCACCTGGCCCTCCAGCAGGGCCGCAAGTGCTTCTACACGACGCCCATCAAGGCCCTGTCGAACCAGAAGTACGCCGACCTCGTCAAGCGCTACGGCGCCGCCCAGGTGGGCCTGCTGACCGGTGACAACAGCGTCAACTCCGATGCGCCGGTGGTCGTGATGACCACCGAGGTGCTCCGCAACATGCTGTACGCGGGCTCCCGGTCGCTCCTGGGCCTCGGCTACGTCGTGATGGACGAGGTGCACTACCTCTCCGACCGGTTCCGCGGGGCCGTCTGGGAGGAAGTGATCATCCACCTCCCCGAGTCGGTGACCCTGGTCTCCCTGTCGGCGACGGTCTCCAACGCCGAGGAGTTCGGCGACTGGCTCGACACCGTGCGCGGCGACACCGAGGTGATCGTCTCCGAGGAGCGGCCCGTCCCGCTGTGGCAGCACGTCATGGCCGGCCGCCGGGTCTACGACCTCTTCGAGGAGGAGTCCGACCACGGCGGCCGCGGCTCCGCGCGCCGCGAGGTCAACCCCGACCTGCTGCGCATGGCCCGCGAGGAGAACAGCCGCACCTACAGCCCCAAGGACCGGCGGCGCGGCAAGATGGTCCGCGAGGCCGACCGCGAGCGCGAGCGGCGCTCCCGCAGCCGGATCTGGACCCCCGCCCGCCCCGAGGTCATCGCGCGGCTCGACAGCGACAACCTGCTCCCCGCGATCAACTTCATCTTCAGCCGGGCCGGCTGCGAGGCCGCCGTCCAGCAGTGCCTGTACGCGGGGCTGCGGCTCAACGACGACACCGCCCGGCTCAAGGTCCGCGAGATCGTCGAGGAGCGGACCGCGTCCATCCCGGCCGAGGACCTGCACGTCCTCGGCTACTACGAGTGGCTCGAAGGCCTGGAGCGGGGCATCGCCGCGCACCACGCGGGCATGCTGCCCACCTTCAAGGAGGTCGTGGAGGAACTCTTCGTCCGCGGTCTCGTCAAGGCCGTCTTCGCCACCGAGACCCTCGCGCTCGGCATCAACATGCCCGCGCGCACGGTCATCCTGGAGAAGCTCGTCAAGTGGAACGGCGAGCAGCACGCCGACATCACCCCCGGCGAGTACACGCAGCTCACCGGCCGGGCCGGGCGGCGCGGCATCGACGTCGAGGGCCACGCGGTGGTGCTGTGGCAGCGCGGCATGGACCCCGTCGCGCTCGCGGGGCTCGCCGGCACCCGTACGTATCCGCTGCGCTCCAGCTTCAAGCCCTCGTACAACATGGCCGTCAACCTGGTCCAGCAGTTCGGGCGCCGCCGCTCCCGCGAACTGCTGGAGACCTCCTTCGCGCAGTTCCAGGCGGACCGCTCCGTCGTCGGCATCTCCCGGCAGGTGCAGCGCAACGAGGAGGGGCTGACGGGCTACCGCGAGGGCATGACCTGTCACCTCGGGGACTTCGAGGAGTACGCGCGGCTGCGCCGCGAACTCAAGGACCGCGAGAACGACCTCGCCAAGCAGGGCGCGGCGCAGCGGCGGGCGCAGGCGGCCGGTTCGCTGGAGCGGCTCAAGGCGGGCGACGTCATCCACGTGCCGACCGGCAAGTTCGCCGGGCTGGCGCTGGTGCTCGACCCCGGCGTGCCCGCCGGGCGGGTCAACGGGCACCGCGGGCACGAGTACACCGAGGGCCCGCGCCCGCTGGTGCTGACCGCCGAGCGGCAGGTCAAGCGGCTCGCCGCGATCGACTTCCCGGTCCCGGTCGAGGCCATCGACCGGATGCGGATCCCGAAGACCTTCAACCCGCGCTCGCCGCAGTCCCGTCGGGACCTGGCGACCGCGCTGCGCACCAAGGCCGGGCACATCCGCCCCGAGCGGCACCGGCCCGGCCGGGCCGCGGCCGCCGACGACCGGGAGATCGCCCGGCTGCGCGCCGAGCTGCGGGCGCACCCATGCCACGGCTGCGACGAGCGCGAGGACCACGCGCGCTGGGCGGAGCGCTACCACCGGCTCAAGCGCGACACCCAGCAGCTGGAGCGGCGCATCGAGGGCCGGACGAACACCATCGCCCGTACCTTCGACCGCATCCACGCGCTGCTCACCGAACTGGACTACCTGCGCGAGGACGAGGTCACCGTGCACGGCAAGCGGCTCGCCCGGCTCTACGGCGAGCTCGACCTGCTGGCCTCGGAATGCCTGCGCGAGGGAGTGTGGGAGGGGCTGCCCCCGGCGGAACTGGCCGCCTGCGTCTCCGCGTTGGTGTTCGAGGCGCGCCAGTCCGACGACGCGGTGGCGCCGAAGGTACCGGGCGGCGCGGCGAAGGCCGCCCTCGGCGAGATGGTGCGGATCTGGGGCCGGCTCGACGCGCTGGAGGAGGAGCACCGCATCAACCAGGCGGAGGGCGTGGGCCAGCGCGAGCCGGACCTCGGCTTCGCGTGGGCGGCCTACCAGTGGGCCTCCGGCAAGAGCCTGGACGAGGTGCTGCGCGAGGCGGAGATGCCGGCCGGTGACTTCGTACGCTGGTGCAAGCAGGTCATCGACGTCCTCGGGCAGATCGCGGCGGCCGCCCCGGCCTCCTCGGCGCCGCCCTCCTCGGAGAGCGGCAGCACGGTGGCGCGAAATGCCCGCAAGGCCGTGGACGCCCTGCTTCGGGGTGTAGTGGCCTACAGCTCCGTCGGCTAGGCCATTTTGGGTCTTCCTCCAAGGCTCGGGTTGACCGGATCTCATCTCTTGCCATGATCGTCGCGGGGTGCGCTGTGCGACGATCGGTCGTATGAGCGGTGGAACGGACGAAGGACCGAGACGGGTCGGCCGGCCGCGCGCCGACCGGCACAGACCGGACAGCGGGCGGCCGCCGCGCGAGGAGATCCTCTGCGCGGCGGCCGAGCTGTTCACGGTTCGCGGATACGCGGCCACCACCACGCGGGCGGTGGCCGAACGGGCCGGTCTGCGCCAGGCGACGATGTACCACTACTTCGGCGGCAAGGAGGAACTCCTCGCCGAACTCCTGGAGTCCACCGTCGGCCCCTCCCTGGCCCTGGCCCGCGGGCTGCTGGCCGACACCGGCCGGCCCGCCGCCCGCCGGCTGTGGGAGCTGTGCCGCTCGGACGTGCTCCTGCTGTGCGGGGGCCCGTACGACCTCGGCGCCCTGTACCTGCTGCCCGAGCTGCGCGGACCGCGCTTCGCGCCGTTCCGGCGGATGCGGGAGGAACTGCGGGAGGGCTACCGGGCGTTGCTGCGTGCCACGCCCGTGGGCGCCGAACTCGCGGCGGACCGGGCCGGGCTGACGCTCCGCAACGACCTGGTCTTCGGCCTGATCGAGGGCGTCATGCTGATCCACCGCTCCGATCCGGGCCGCCCGGTGGCCGCCTTCGCGGAGGCCGCCGCCGACGCGGCGCTGCGGATCGCGGGGGTCAGCGGGGGTGCGGCTGCGGCCGGGGGTGCGGCTGGGGCTCCGGGCCCCGTGTCCAGCCGTCCGGGTCGTCCCACGCCCGCAGGGTGAGGCCGGTCCGCAGCTCGTGGGCGAGGCCCGTGACCGGGTCGGTGAAGGACAGGGCGCGGGCCAGCAGCTGGAGCGGACGGCGGTAGTCCGCCGGGTCGGCCGCCTCGGCCACCACCGGGTAGACCGGATCGCCGAGGATGGGCAGCCCCAGCGCGTTCATGTGGACCCGCAGCTGGTGGGTGCGGCCGGTGTGCGGGGTGAGGCGGTAGCGGCCCAGCGCGCCCCGGGTCGCGGTCAGCTCGACGAGGCTCTCGGCGTTGGGTTCGGCGTCGGGGTCCTCGACCGCCGCCATCACCCCGCGCACCTTGTCGATGTGGCTGCGGACCAGGCGGGGCAGCTCCACCGCCGGGTCGTGCGGGGCGAGCGCCTCGTACTCCTTGCGGACCCGGCGCTCCTGGAACAGCAGCTGGTAGGCGCCGCGGTCCTCGGGGCGGATGCTGAACATCACCAGTCCGGCCGTCATCCGGTCCAGCCGGTGCGCCGGGCTGAGCGCGGGCAGGTCCAGCTCCTCGCGGAGCCGGGCCAGGGCGGTCTGGGTGACGTGGCTGCCGCGCGGGGTGGTGGCCAGGAAGTGCGGCTTGTCCACCACCAGCAGGTGCTCGTCGCGGTACACGACACCGATCGGGAAGGGCACCCGCGGCTCGGGCGGCATGTCCCGGTGGAACCAGAGCCAGCCGCCCGGCTCGTACGGGTCCTCGTGGCGCAGCACCCGGCCGCCGGGGCCGAACACCCGGCCGGCGGAGAGCAGCCGCGCCATCGACTCGGCGCCGCGCGTGCCGGCGTACCGCTCGGTCAGGTAGTCGCCGAGGAGCGGCCACCTGCCGTCCGGGTCGGGGGGCAGGCGCATGCGGACCGGGTCGATCCCGGCGATCTGCGGGAGGGGCGCGGCGGGGATGTGGGATCTGCGGGTCATCGGGACCAGGGTAGGGCGCTACGGGCGGGTGAAGGTCCCGAGGTGGTGCTGGTCCAGGTACTCGACGCGGACCGTGCGGCCGGAGAAGGTCACCCCGGTGCGGCCGACGGCGTTCTCGCCGGTGGTCACGAAGCTGAAGGTGTCGCCGTCGTAGTGGGTGAGGGGGAAGCGGAGGGGGGCGGGACCGAGGGAGAGGACCAGGCCCTTGCCGCCGGGGGCGGTGGTGACGGTGAGGGGGCCGTAGTACGGGTTCCGGTATGTGCCGGTGTACGCACTGTCGGGGCGGCCGGGCCGCGCGGTGGCGGGCGGGTGCGCGTAGTCGGTGCGGGAGCGGTCGGCGTCCTCGGCCTTCGCGTAGAGGGAGGCGGTCAGGGCCAGCCAGTCGGTGGTGGGAGCGCCGTGCCCGGCGGTGTCGAGGAAGTCCAGGGCCACGGCGTCGGCGAGGCCGACGGGGGCGCCGTTGGTCAGGACGACGATGCCGAGCCGCTCCAGGGGGAGGAGGGTGACGTTGCTGTTGGCGCCGAGGTCGAAGGCG
Source organism: Streptomyces sp. NPDC102258 (assembly GCF_055584685.1). Classification (NCBI taxonomy): domain Bacteria; kingdom Bacillati; phylum Actinomycetota; class Actinomycetes; order Kitasatosporales; family Streptomycetaceae; genus Streptomyces; species Streptomyces sp. NPDC102258. Next base: position 277,365 of record NZ_JBVJLO010000008.1, on the reverse strand, counting down.
CCGGAGTGGCTCAGGCGCAGCCGGCCGGCGTCGTCGTAGGAGACGTTCCAGCCGAGGCCGTAGAACTGGGGGGTTCCGGAGGGGGTCCGGGCCTGGGCGACGATCTCGGGGACGCGGGTGCGGGCGAGGGCGTCGGCGGGGATGATCCGGCGCCCGTCGAGGGTGCCGTCGGCGAGCTGGAGGCGCAGCCAGCGGGACATGTCGCGGGCGGTGGAGCTGACGCCGCCGGCGGGGGACTGGGCGTCGGCGTCGCGGACGTGGCGGGCGTGCCAGGTGCCGTCGGGGTCGCGGACGTGGCCGTAGGCGCGGTCGGGCGCGTGGGCGTAGGCGGCGAACTCGGTGCTGGTGCGGGTCATCGCGGCGGGGGTGAAGAGGGTGTCGGCGCTCAGCTTCTGCCAGCTGACGCCGTGGGCGCGGGCGATGGCCTCGGCGGCGGCGGTGAGGCCGAAGTTGGTGTACGCGTAGCTCGCGCGGAAGGGGGTGAGGGGTTCAAGGCGCAGGTGGCCGAGGATGTACGGCTGCGCGTAGCCGAGGTCTTCGAGGAGGTCCCCGGCGTGGTCGGGCAGGCCGCTGCGGTGCGAGAAGAGGTCGGCGGGGGTGACGTGGGCGCTGACCCAGGGGTCCTTGAGGGCGAAGCCGGGCGGGCGCGGGCCGTCGGCGAGGGGGAGGTCCCAGGCGGCGGGGGAGGGGAGGGCGCCGGCGACGACGGTGGAGGAGACCGGCTTGGAGAGGGAGGCCAGCTGGAAGACGGTGTCGGGGTCGACGGTGGCGGCTTCGCCGGCGCGGCGGAGTCCGAACCCCTTGAGGTACACCACCTTGTCGTCGTGGACCACCGCCACGGAGAGGCCGGGGACGCCGGTGCGGTGCATGCCGCTGGTGATGGTGGCGTCGAGGCGGGCGACGGCGGCGGAGACCGCGGCGGCGGTGAGGCGGGGCTCCGGCGGCGGGGGCGGGGTGGGGGCGGCCGTCGCGCCTGCCGCCGCCGAGGTGAGGAGGGCCGCTCCGAGGAGGGCCGCCGCCGCCGTACGCATGGCGCCATTGTCCCCCCGGCCGCTCACTCCCGCCTGTCGGTCCGCTGGGGCCTGTGGGCTCCGCGCGGGAACTGGGACCCGGGACCGGCGGGGCCGGTGGGCGGGCGGCGCACCGCTGCCGGGGGCGGCCCCGGATCCCGGCGCCTCGGATGGGCGGCGGGTCGGGGACGGCCGCGCGGGGTGGTCGGGTGGGGTGCCGTGAGCCGGCCCGGTGCGGCCCGGGGCCCGGCCGGGGGCGGGCCCCGGACCCCGGCGCCTCGGAGGGGCGGCAGGCGGGCCGGGGACGGCCGCGCGGGGTGGTCGGGTGGGGCGCCGTGAGTCGGCCCGGTGCGGCCCCGGGCTCCGCGCGGGATCCGTGCCTCAGGCGGCGGGATCCGTGCCCAAGGCGGGGGAGGGGGAGGGTGTGCCAAGTGGGGCGCCGATGCATGTTTCCGGCGCTCCGCCCCGGCGCGGCGGGGCCGGGAGGCCGGGGCTCCGGCCTGGCTCCGGTCCAGGGGCCGGGACCTGGGCCTCTTCGGGCCGGTGCGGTGCCGTTGCCGGAGATCGGGGCCCGGAAGCCGCGAGGCGTTACGCGGCGGCGCGGGTGGGGAGGTCTTGTTCCGCTTCCACCGTGGCGTTCCAGTCGCGCTTGATCGCGCGCCAGCCCTCGTCCGTTTCGCCCTGGCGCCAGTAGCCGGAGATCGAGAGGCGCTCGCGCGGGATGCCGCGGTCCAGGCGGAGGTGGCGGCGGAGGTCCTTCACGAAGCCGGCCTCGCCGTGGACGAAGGCGTGGACATCCGGGGAGGGGAACTCCAGCGAGGTCACCGCCTCGACCAGGGCCGCGCCCACCGGGCGCTCCCCGCGGTGCAGCCAGACCGGGACGACCCCGTCCGGGGTGGCGATCTTCTGCTCGTCGGCCGGGCCGTCGACCTCCACGAAGGCGTGCACCCGCGCACCCGCCGGCATCCGCTCCATCGCCGCGGCGATCGCCGGCAGGGCGCTCTCGTCACCGGCCAGCAGGTGCCATCCGGCCGTCGGGTCCGGGGCGTACGCACCGCCGGGGCCGAGGAAGCGCACCGGTTCGCCGGGCTGGACGCGGGCCGCCCAGGGCCCGGCCAGGCCCTCGTCGCCGTGGACGACGAAGTCCAGCGTCAGTTCCCGGTGCGCCGGGTCCCACGCGCGCACCGTGTACGCGCGCTGGCGGGGCCAGGCCTCGCGGGGGTGGGCCGAGCGGATCTGGTCCAGGTCCCAGGGCTCCGCGTACCGCACGCCCTCGGGGGCGAACAGGAGCTTCACGTAGTGGTCGGTGTACCCGCCCGCGCCGAAGCCGGCCAGACCGTCACCGCCCAGCACGATCCGGACCATGTGCGGCGTCAGCCGCTCGGTGCGTACGACGACGGCGGTGCCGACGGTGCGGGCGCGTCCTTCTGCCACGGTGTCTCCCCAGGAACCTACGAAGCTTAGGATTACCTAAGTTAGCACCTCATGGGCGCAGCGCGCTGCTCAGGCGTGACACTGCTCCTCCCAGACCCCACCGATGGGCGAGCGCATCAACCATTTCGGGGTGCTTCGCGGCATGTGGGAGGGCAGGGTCGAACACCGGGAGCGGGACGTCCGAGGCCACCTGGACGACCTTGGGGGCCACCGCCAGGTACGGGCGGGACTCGTCGAGCCTCTTGCGCTGGGTGGGGGTCAGCTTCGACTTCGGGTCGTCGACGGCGGCGAGGATCCCGGCGAGGTTCCCGTACGCGTCGAGGAGCTTCGCCGCCGTCTTCTCGCCGACGCCGGGCACGCCCGGCAGGCCGTCGCTCGGGTCGCCGCGCAGCAGCGCGAGATCCGCGTAACCGGGGCCGTCCACCCCGTACTTCTCGCGCAGCCAGGCCTCGTCGGTCACCTGGAGGCTGCCGACGCCCTTGAGCGGGTAGAGGACGCGGCGCCGCCGGGCGTCATCGACCAGCTGGTACAGGTCCCGGTCGCCGGTGACGATGTCCACCGGGCCGCTCGTGCGGGCGGTGAGCGTGCCGATGACGTCGTCCGCCTCGTACCCGGCGACCCCTACCCGGGCGATGCCGAAGGCGTCCAGGGCCGCCTCGATGATCGGCACCTGCGGGGTGAGGGTGTCCGGCGTCTCCTCCACGTCCGGCCCGGTCTCCGTCTCCCGGGCGACCCGGTGCGCCTTGTAGGACGGGATCAGCTCCACCCGCCAGTGCGGACGCCAGTCGGCGTCCATGCAGGCCACCAGGTCGTCGGGGCGGTGGTCCTGCACCAGCCGGCCGATGAAGTCGAGCAGCCCGCGCACGGCGTTGACCGGGGTGCCGTCGGGGGCCTTCACGGAGTCCGGCACGCCGAAGTACGCGCGGAAGTACAGGGAGGCGGTGTCCAGGAGCATCAGGCGTCGTGTCGTCACGGAGTCGATGATGCCGCACGGGGGCGGACCCCCGGGGGTGAGCGCCGCGTCACTCCAACAGTGCGTCCGGCGCGCGCGGCGGCGGTGTTTCGCGGAGGGTGTTGATCACTGGCAGGACGTTCTGCCCGCCCGGTCCCCCATGCGAGGAGTCTCGGACGCCCATGCCCATGCCCATGGCCCGCACCGCCGCCCCCGTCCTCGCCGCGTGCCGTCGTGTGAACCGGGGGGCCGTCGGCGGAGCCGTCGCCGGAGGGCTCATAGGTCCCCGTTAGGCAGGGGCCTCGCCGCGCCCGGGCGGTCTCGCGTGCCCGGGTCGTCGGCGGTGTGCCGGGGGCCTGCCGGGCCGGTGTGTGCCGCCGCGTCTGTTTCCGGCCGGGTGGCTCCCGGTCCCGTCCTCGATCCCCTTCCGGTTCCGTCGACGGTCCCGCCGTCGCTCCCCTTCCGGTTTCGTCGTCTGTCCCTTCCGGTCCGCGCACCGGGCCCCGTCGCCGTCCCGCGTCCGGTCCTCCCCCGGGGCCGGGCTGCCGCTGCCCGCCGTCCGGCGGCGCCGATCCGTTCCGATCCCTCCTTCAGGAGTCACCGATGGATGCCGTCCAGACCCCGAGTCCCGCCCGCCGGGCCGTCCTCGTCGCCGGGGCGGGGGCCGCCGCCCTCGCGGTGTGCCCCCGGGCCGCCTCGGCGGCCACGGTCACGGCCCCCGCCGCGCCGGCCCCTCCGGCGGCCCCCGCCGCCCGGGCGGCGGGCGCCGATCTGCCGTTGCGGGCCGACCGGACCACCCAGGGGGACATCCTGGCGGGCTCCCGCAAGGACCACGCCTGCCTCCTGCTGGTGCACTTCCGCCACGCGGACCAGGGCCGCCGCTGGCTCGCCGGTCTGCTGCCCGAGCTCTCCACCACCGAGGAGATGGCCCGCTTCAACGCCCTCTTCAGCGCGGCCCGGGTCAAGGCGGGCGGCGCCGACCCCACGAGCATGTCGGCGCTGTGGACCGGGCTCTCCCTCACCCACCCCGGACTGCGCCTGCTCGCCGGGCGCGACCCCTTCCCGGCACTGCCGCCCGGCAGCACCGCCGAGGCGTTCGCGCAGGGCGCCGCCCGCCGCGCCGAGTCGGTCGGGGACACCGGTGGCAGCGCCCCCGACTCCTGGCTGTTCGGCGCCGAGGAGCCCGAGCGCGCCGTGCACGCGGTGCTCAGCCTCGCCGCCGACGACCCCGCCCGGCTCGCGGACGCCGTCACCCGCCACCACGAGCGGCTGGCCGACGCCGGGGGAGACGTCGTCTTCCGGCAGGACGCGGGCACGCTGCCCGGAGCCCTGCGCGGGCATGAGCACTTCGGGTTCGCCGACGGCATCAGTCAGCCCGGCGTGCGCGGCTTCCACGCCCCCGACCCCGCGACCGGAGGTGTCACCGTCCAGGGGAAGCCCGGGACGCGGCTGGTCCCGGCCGGGGAGTTCCTCGTAGGACAGGAGAAGGCCGGGCAGCGGCCCGCCGGGCTGCCCGCGTGGGCCACCGGGGGCGCCTTCCAGGTGGTGCGGCGGCTCGCCCAGGACGTGCCCGGCTGGTGGGAGCAGGCCGGGCAGCGGCTCGCCGAACTGAAGCGGGCCGGCGCCGCGCCGCCCGACGCGACCCCGACCTGGGTCGCGGCCCGGCTGGTCGGACGCTGGCCCGGCGGCACCCCCGTCGCGGGCTGCCCGCTCGCCGAGGATCCGGGCCCGGCCGGCGCGGATCCCGATGCCGCCCTGTCCTACGGCGACGACCCGCAGGGCTGGCGCACCCCGCTGTTCGCCCACATCCGCAAGGGCAACCCGCGCGACGGCCTGGTCCCCGTCCCCGGCCGGCCGCCGCTGGCCCCCTCCGAGCTGGACGGGCGCCGCGTCATCCGGCGCGGCATCCCCTTCGGCCCGGCCTACGACCCCACGCAGGAGGGCGAGAACGGCCCCGACGCCCCGCGCGGGCTGCTCTTCATCGGCTACCAGGCCGACCTCGTCCAGCAGTTCGAGTTCCTTGCCCGGAAGTGGATCAACGAGGGCGACTTCCCGCCCGGGCGCAACCCGCGCGTCGGCTCCGACCCGCTGATCGGCCCGGACTCCCCGGTCACCTTCGAGAGCGACTCCGGCAACGGCGGCAGCCGCGCCACCACCCTGCGCTTCGGCCGCTTCGTGCGCACCGAGGGCGCCCTGTACGCGTTCACCCCCTCGCTGCCCACCCTGCGCGCCCTCGCCGACGGCCACCTCGACGACCGGGTCGAGGTCCACCCCGGTACGGTGCTGCGCCCCGGGGACGTCCTCGACGCGGGCGCCGTCCGGCTGGCCCTCACCGCCGACGGGGACCTCGTGGTGCTCGACGCCTCCGGGAACCGCCGCTGGGGCGCCGGCACCGGGGGCCGGGGCCATGACGCCCTCTTCTCCCGCGACGGCGAGCTGACCGTGCGCACGGAAGGGGGCGGCCCGGCCTGGAGCAGCGGCACCGCCGGGCATCCCGGTGCCCGGCTGCTGGTCAGGCCGTCGGGTGACGTGGTCATCCTGGACGGCGACCGCGTGCTGTGGCGGGCTCCGGGGGGCGGCGCGCGGTGACCGGAGCGCCACGGAAAGCCACCGGGAGGGGACCCGGTGGTCCCGTGGGCGCGAATTGGGGGGCGGTTGCTGCGTAAGGTGCTTACAGCACACCGATGTGCTTCGAGGACAGGGGAGGGCAGCCCCGACATGAACGCCAAGGAAGACGGCAGCGACAAGGAGAAGGACTCCAAAGAACCGCTGCGGGTGGGCGTGGCCGTGCGCAAGAGACGCCGCGCGCTCCACCTGACCCTCGCCGCGGTGTCGGCGCGCAGCGGCCTGTCCGTCCCCTTCCTCAGCCAGATAGAGAATGAACGGGCCCGCCCCAGCATGCGTTCCCTCAAGCGGGTGGCCGACGCGCTGGAGACCACCGCGGACGAGCTGCTGGCCGCCTCCGACACCGCGCGCACGGTGGACCTGGTGCGGGCCGGCGACGCGTCCGGGCTCGGGCCGGTCATGGGCGTACGTCCCCTCGTACGCGGTCACCACCAGCTGCACGCGCTGGAGTTCAGCGGCGACCAGGACGCCGGACGCGAGTACCAGCACCGCAACGACGAGCTGATGTACGTGGTCTCCGGCACCTGCCAGGTGGAGGCCGAGGGGCGGGCGTACCGGCTGGAGAGCGGGGACGCGCTGTTCCTCTCCGGCGGGGTGCGCCACCGCTGGCGGGCCGTCTGCGAGGACACCCGGCTGCTCGTGGTCGCCGTCGGCGACCACATCCACGCCACCTCCGAGCCCCCGTCGCCGGGGCGCTGAGCCGGTGCGCGTCGTCTCGCTCGTGCCCTCCCTGACCGAGGCGGTGGCGGTGTCGGCGCCCGGACTGCTCGTGGGGGTCACCGACTGGTGCACGCACCCGGCGGACCTGGGAGACGCGGTGCGGATCGGGGGGACGAAGAACCCCGATGTAGGGGCGGTCCTGGGGCTGCGCCCCGATCTGGTGATCGCCAACGAGGAGGAGAACCGGGCTCCCGACCTCGAAGCGCTGCGCGCGGCCGGGGCGCGGGTGCTGGTCACCGAGGTACGGGCGCTTTCGCAGGCGCTGAGTGAGCTGGACCGCGTGCTGGTGGGGGCTCTGGGGCTGAAGCGGCCGGAGTGGCTGGAGCGGGCCGGGGAGGTCTGGGCGTCCGTGGAGCCCGCCGGGCCGCCGCGCACGGCGGTCGTGCCGGTGTGGCGGCGGCCCTGGATGGTGCTGGGCCAGGACACCTTCGCCGGAGACCTGCTGGCCCGGCTGGGGGTGCGCAACGTCTACGCCGGGCATGCGGAGCGGTACCCGAGGGTGGCGCCGGCCGAGCTTGCGGCGAGCGGCTGCGATCTGGTGGTGCTCCCCGACGAGCCGTACCGCTTCACCCCCGACGACGGGCCCGAGGCCTTCCCGGGCCTGCCCGCCGCCCTCGTCAGCGGCCGTCACCTGACCTGGTACGGGCCCTCGCTGATGGAGGCTCCGGCGGTGCTGGCGGCGGCGCTGGAGGCGGCGCGTTAGGCCTGGTGGGTCCTGGGGAGCAGGCGGCCGGTGAACAGGCCCCGCAGGGTGTGGGCGGCGGCGAGCAGCCAGGCGGTGACCAGGCCCAGGAAGAGGGCGGCGGCCAGCCAGGCGAAGGCGTCCAGGCCGGTGTGCCGGGCCAGCCCGGCGGCGCCGGTGACGCAGGTGCCGACGGGGAAGGTCAGCGCCCACCAGGTCATCGCGAAGGGCATTCCGGCGCGGGCGGCCCGGACCAGCATCGCGCCCGCGAGGGCCAGCCAGAGCAGGGCGAAGCCCATCACGGGGACCCCGTAGACCACGGCGAAGGCGGCCAGGGCGCCCGCGTAGGGGGCGTCGATGGCGTGGGGGGCCACGTCGGCGAGCTGGTTGACGGCGGTGGTGGACTGGCCGAGGGGGCCGAGCACCAGGAACAGGGCCGGGGTCAGCGCCAGGGGCAGGGGGCCGGTCACGATCAGCCGGCCGAAGACCAGGGGGAGCAGCAGCAGCGTGGCGAGCAGGCTCACGCCGAACATGGCGTAGCAGGCCAGCAGCAGCGCCTCGCGGGGCTGGCCGGCGGGCAGGTGGGGGACCAGCAGGGGGCCCACCGCGGCGGAGACCATGGGCGAGACCACGGGCAGCAGCCAGACGGGGCTGGCCTGGGCGGCCTCCACCTTGTGCCGGACCACCATCAGGTAGGGCACGACGACGGCCATGACCAGGCCGGTCGCGGTCCCGGCGGTGAACAGCACGGCGTCGGTGACGACGGCCGCGTGCGCGCCGATCAGGTCCTTGCCGACGAGGAGGGTGCCGCCGCCGACGGCCAGCAGGGCCATCGAGAGACAGCCGTAGAAGGGGGCCACGGCGGGGTCGAGGAGGTGGGCGCGGGCCTGGTCGCGGTGGTGCAGCCAGTGCCCGGCGCGGGCGGTGAGCAGGACGGCGAGGGCCACGGCGGACAGCGCCCAGACGGCCTGGCAGGCCACGCGCTGGCCGGGGAGCTGGTACGGGAGGGACGCGCCGGCGTTGGCGACGATCGCCGTGCCCATGACGGAGGCGTACCAGTTGGGGCCGAGGTGGCGCAGCGTGGGGGCCTTGTGGGCGGCGCGGGGTGCGGGGTCTGCGGTGGTGCGGGGGAGCGCGAGGGTGGTGGCCATGCGTCCAGCCTGGCGGCCGGGGAGCGGGGAGGGCAGAGGTCGCTGTCCTATGAGGCCATAAACTGACGTTATGGGTAATGAGGAGTGGGTTCCGCTCGCGCACCGCGTACCGGATCTGGGTGCGCTGGAGCTGCTGCTCGCGGTGGCCCGGGTCGGCAGCCTCAGCGGGGCGGCGCGGCACCTCGGCATCACGCAGCCGGCGGCGAGCAGCCGGATCCGCGCGATGGAGGCCCGGCTCGGGGTCGCGCTGGTCGACCGTTCGCCGCGCGGCTCGACGCTGACGCCGGAGGGTGCGCTCGTCACCGACTGGGCCCGGCGGGTGGTGGAGGCGGCGGAGGCCTTCGACGCCGGGGCGCAGGCGCTGCGGGGCCGGCGGGATTCGCGGCTGCGGGTGGCGGCCAGCATGACCATCGCGGAGTACCTGCTGCCGGGGTGGCTGATCGCCCTGCGCGGGGAGCGGCCCGGCACGGCGGTCTCGCTGCACGCCGGGAACTCGGCGGACGTCGCTCAGCGGGTCCTCGTACACGACGCGGACCTCGGCTTCGTGGAGGGGCTGTCGGTGCCGGAGGGGCTGGACTCGGCGGTCATCGCGCAGGACCGGCTGGTGGTGGCGGTGGCCCCGACGCACCCGTGGGCGCGGCGGACCCGGGCCGTGGAGGCGGCGGAGCTGGCGCGGACCCCGCTGATCCTGCGGGAGCGGGGGTCGGGGACGCGGCAGGTGCTGGACGCGGCGCTGGCCGGGAGTGGGGGGCTTGCGGAGCCGCTGCTCGAACTGGCGTCGACCACGGCGGTGAAGGGGGCCGCGGTGAGTGGGGCGGGGCCGTGCGTGCTGTCGGAGCTGGCGCTGGGGGATGAGCTGGCGGGGCGGCGGTTGGTGGCGGTGCCGGTCGTGGGGGCGGAGCTGGGGCGGGCCCTGCGCGCCGTCTGGCCCACCGGCTCCCGCCCAGCGGGCCCGGCCCGCGACCTCCTCTCCCTAACCCGCCGCTAGCCCGGACCACCCCCATCCGCACCGCCCGGGCCCGCCCCCTGGGGCTCCGCCCCGGACCCCCGCGCCTCAATCGCCGGCGAGGCTGGATTTTGGCCGGGCGGCTCGTTCGCCTTGCGCGCCGTCGCCGGGGGCCAGCCCCCGGACCCCCGCGCCTCAATCGCCGGCGGGGCTGGATATGGGGGGCGCCACCCAAGCGGCCCCCCGCCCGCGATCCCTGGGGCTCCGCCCCAGACCCCGCGCCTCAATCGCCGGCGAGGCTGGAATTTGGCTGAGCGTCCGGTCTACCTTGCGCGCCGTTGCCGGGGGCCAACCCCCGGACCCCCGCGCCTCAAACGCCGGCGAGGCTGGATTCCCGGACCCCGCGCCTCAATCGCCGGCGAGGCTGGATTCCCGTCGGCGGGGCTGGATTTTGCCGGTCCGGGTCGGCCACTTCAGCCTCGCCGGCGTTTGAGGCGCGGGCGCGGAGCGCCGTGTGGTGACGTGCACCGGAACGGGTCCGGGCGGAGCCCGGGGAACGGTGGAAGGGCGGGGAGGGGGCCCCAGCCCCGCGCAGCGGCCACGCGCCCGCAGGGGGACCGGGCAGCGGCCAGGGGCAGCGGCCCCGCCCCACAGGCCGACGGACGGAGTCCGGCGCAGCGCGCCGAAGCCCGGGAAGCGCGCCAGCGCTGAGCGGTGCGAGGGGCGCGTCAAAACACCGTCGCGTACGCGCCCGCTGCCGCCAAGAGGGCCGCCATGACCCGGGTGTCCTTGTCCCGCTCCGGGTGCCATTGGACGCCGACCACCCACGGCTCGCCCGCCGGGAGTTCGATGGCCTCCACCGTGCCGTCCTCGGCGTACGCGGAGACGATCAGGCCCCGCCCCAGGCGGTCGACGGCCTGGTGGTGGTAGGTGGGGACGTCCGCCACCTCGGGGACGAGTTCGGCGTAGCGGGTGCCGGGGACGGGGCTGACCGGGTGCCAGGACGTGATGCCGGGGGTGTCGACGTGGCCGTCGATGTGCTGGATCAGCGTCCCGCCGAGGGCCACGTTCAGCGCCTGCATGCCCCGGCAGATCCCCAGCAGCGGAACCCCGTCCGCCAGCGCCGCCCCGATCAGCGCGAGTTCCCACTCGTCGCGGACGGTCGCGGGGGGACCCGTACGGGGGTCACGGGCGGCCCCGTAGCGGACCGGGTCCACGTCCGGGCCGCCCGCGACGATCAGGCCGTCCACCCGGCCCAGCACCTCCGCCGCCCGCTGCGGTTCGTCCGGCGGCAGGAGCACGGCCGCGCCCCCCGCCGCCTGCACGAGTTCGTAGTACCCGGCGGGGACGAGCGAGGCGGACAGGTCCCACACGCCGTAGCGGGTGGATTCCTCGACGTAGGTGGTGATGCCGATGAGCGGCCTGGGCACGGTGCTACCTCCAGGATGGTGCCGGACAACGAGCGGGATCAGGATTTCAGCCGCGGGTCAACTCCGCCTCGGCCGCCGCCAGCGCGGCGAACTCCTCCTCGGGCGCCGAGGCGACCAGGTGGCGGCGGCTGTAGAAGGCGAAGTAGGCGAGGGCGACGGCGTAGACGCCGAGCGCGATGAACGCCGCGTCCTGGTCCACCAGGAAGGTGGCCACCAGCGCCGAAAGGGCGAGGACGAAGGCGACGGACGAGGTCAGGACGCCACCGGGGGTGCGGTAGGGGCGTTCCAGGCCGGGCTCGCGGTGGCGCAGCACGATGTGCGAGAGGGCCATCAGGGCGTAGGAGATGGTCGCCCCGAACACCGCGATGTTCAGCATCCGCGCGCCGTTGCCGGTGGCCGCCGCCAGCGCGAAACCGATCGCGCCCGGAATCACCAGTCCGAGGTACGGGGCCTTGCGCCGGGAGGTCAGCGAGAGGAAGCGCGGCAGGTACCCGGCGCGGGAGAGGGCGAACAGCTGGCGCGAGCCCGCGTAGATGAGGGAGAAGAAGGAGGCGACGAGGCCGGCGAGGCCCGCGTAGTTCACGAAGCGGCTCAGGGCGGTCGGTCCGCCGTCCCCCTCCAGGGCCACGACCAGGGGGTTGCCCGCGGACCTGACGGCGTCCGCGCCCCGCGCGCCGGTGGCGGCGAAGAAGGTGATCAGGGCGAGCAGGGCCAGGATGCCCATGGCGATGGCGAGGGCCTTCGGCATGGAACGGACCGGGTCCTTGGCCTCCTCGGCGGCGAGCGGCACGCCCTCGACGCCCAGGAAGAACCACATGCCGAAGGGGAACGCGGCCCAGATGCCGAGGACGCCGAACGGCAGCCAGGAGCTGGAGCCGAACGCGCCGGTGTCGACGGCGATGTCGTCGAGGGAGGCGGCGTCGAAGCCGGTGAGCGCCCCGGCCGCGAAGACCAGCAGCGCGGCGACGGCTATGGCGGTGACGACCAGGCTGAAGCGCAGGGCCTCGCCCACGCCCCACAGGTGGACGCCGATGAAGACGACGAAGCAGCCCAGGTACACGGGCCAGCCGGAGGTGAGCCCGAACAGGCCGAGGGATTCGACGTAGTCGCCGATGAAGATGACGATGGCGGCCGGGGCGAGGATGTACTCGATGAGGATGGCCGTCCCGGTGAGGAAGCCGCCCCAGGGGCCGAGGGCGCGGCGGGCGAAGCCGTAGCCGCCGCCCGCCGTGGGCAGGATCGTGGACAGCTCGGCGAGGGAGAAGACCAGGCAGGCGTACATGACGCCCATCAGTACGGTGGCGATGGCGAGGCCGCCGAAGCCGCCCTTGTCCAGGCCGACGTTCCAGCCGGAGAAGTCGCCCGAGACGACGTACGCGACACCGAGGCCGGTCAGCAGCAGCCAGCCGGCGCTGCCGCGGCGCAGGGTGCGGCGCTTGAGGTACTCGGCGTCCGCGGCTCCCGGGGAGGGCGGCGCGGACAGGGGCGGGGGTGCGGTGTCGTCGGCCATGTGCGCTCCTGCCTAGGGCAATGCGGTGCAAGGGTTGGGGCAATGGTTGTGTGCCGTACCTTTGCGTCCGGGGCGGGGTGGGCGCAAGACCCCTGCGTTAAACAGCGGTTACGAAAACCTCCCCCGGGCCTGCCCCGAACCTCCGCCGGGCCGTCCGAAAGGGCGCCCGTCCCTCAGGCGAGGAAGCCGCGCAGCAGGGCCGCCGTCCCGCAGCAGTGCTCGCGCATCACGGTCCGCGCCGCGCCGGCGTCCCGCTCCAGCACCGCCTCCACCAGGGCGGTGTGCTGCTGCTGCGAGTGCTCCAGGTTGCGCACCAGCAGCGGGATGCAGTCCAGCAGGTCGTTCACGGTGGCCCGGACGGCCGCGTACTGGGCCGTCAGCGAGGGTGAGCCGGCGAGTTCGCACAGGGTGAGGTGGAAGAGGGTGTCCTGGCGGCGGTAGTCGGTGAGCGGGGCGTCATGGGTGGCCGTGAGCGCGCGCAGCAGCCGTTCGGCGCCCTCCTCGGTCAGCCCGTGCGCGGCGCACAGTCCGGCCGCGCCCACCTCCAGCACCTCGCGGAAGCGCAGCGCGTCCTCGATGTCCACCCCGGCCACCCGCCGCCGCAGCTCCTCCTCCGCGCCACCGGCCGGCGGGTCCGGACGGCTCAGCACGAACGTTCCGCCGTACCGGCCGCGCCGGGCCTCGACCAGGCCCTGGTCCTGGAGCACCTTGAGCACCTCGCGCAGGGTGACCCGGCTGATCCCCATCCGCTCCGCCAGCTCGCGCTCGGGCGGCAGCCGTTCCCCGCCCGGGACCAGACCCAGCCGGACCACCTGGAGGATCTGCTCCAGCGCCTCCTCGAAACCGTTGCCCGCCCGCACCTGGCGCAGTACGGGATTCAGCCGCGCGATCGCGCCACCCTCGCCCGCCGTGTCGGTCATCTCGGCCCCTCCCCTTCCCAAGCAATGGTCTTATTCAATACCTTAGGCCCCCTCGGCTCACCGAAGGAGAGATTCCAGTGGTAGACCGCAAGCCGCCGCTCGCGCCCGAGGAGCTCCGCGCCCTCGTCGCGAGCGGTGAGATCGACACCGTCGTCCTGGCCTTCCCCGACATGCAGGGGCGCCTCCAGGGCAAGCGGTTCGCCGCACAGTTCTTCCTCGACGAGGTCCTCGCCCACGGCACCGAGGGCTGCAACTACCTCCTCGCCGTCGACACCGACATGAACACCGTCGACGGCTACGAGATGTCCTCCTGGGACCGGGGTTACGGCGACTTCGCCATGCACCCCGACCTCGCCACCCTGCGCCGCGTCCCCTGGAACCCCGGCAGCGCCTTCGTCCTCGCCGACCTCGCCTGGAACGACGGCGGGCCCGTCGTCGCCGCCCCCCGCCAGATCCTGCGCCGCCAGCTGGAACGCCTCGCCGAGCACGGCTACACGGCGATGGTCGGCACCGAGCTGGAGTTCATGGTCTTCAAGGACACGTACGAGCAGGCCTGGGACTCCGGCTACCGCGGCCTGACCCCCGCCAACCAGTACAACATCGACTACTCGGTCCTCGGCACCGGCCGCGTCGAACCCCTGCTGCGCCGCATCCGCAACGAGATGCAGGCCGCCGGCCTGGTCGTGGAGTCCGCCAAGGGCGAGTGCAACCTCGGCCAGCACGAGATCGTCTTCCGCTACGACGAGGCGCTCACCACCTGCGACCAGCACTCCGTCTACAAGACGGGCGCCAAGGAGATCGCCGCGCAGGAGGGCGTCTCGCTCACCTTCATGGCCAAGTACGACGAGCGCGAGGGCAATTCCTGTCACATCCACCTCTCGCTCGTCGACGCCGACGGCCACAACGCCATGGCCGGCGACGGCCCGGGCGGCATGTCGCCGGTGATGCGGCACTTCCTGGCCGGCCAGCTCGCCGCGCTGCGCGACTTCTCCCTTCTCTACGCCCCCAACATCAATTCGTACAAGCGTTTCCGCCCGGGATCCTTCGCCCCGACCGCGGTCGCCTGGGGCCCCGACAACCGCACCTGCGCCCTGCGCGTGGTCGGCCACGGCCGCTCCACCCGCTTCGAGAACCGCCTTCCCGGCGGCGACGTCAACCCCTACCTGGCCGTCTCCGGCCTGGTCGCGGCCGGCCTCTACGGCATCGAGCACCGCCTCGAACTCCCCGAGGCCTGTACCGGCAACGCCTATACCGGCGACTACGCGCACGTCCCGGCCACCCTGCGCGAGGCCGCGGAGCTCTGGGAGAACAGCGAGATCGCCAAGGCGGCCTTCGGCCCCGAAGTCGTCGCGCACTACCGCAACATGGCCCGCGTCGAACTCGACGCCTACGACTCCGCCGTCACCGACTGGGAACTGCGCCGTTCCTTCGAACGCCTGTAACCGCGCCGCCCCCCGCACCCGAACGCACCGCACACCAGAAAGGCACCACGTGTCCGACGCGCTGGCCCCGGCCACCCTGAGCGTGCTCAACCCGGCCACCGAGGAAATCGTCGCCACCGTCCCGGCCGCCACACGGGACGACGTCGACGCCGCCGTCGTACGGGCCGCCGCGGCCCAGCGCGGCTGGGCCGCCGCCGCCCCCGCCGACCGGGCCAGGATCCTGCGCCGCTTCGCCGCGGTCGTGGACGGACACCTGGAGGAACTGGCCCGGCTGGAGGTCCGCGAGGCCGGCCACACCATCGGCAACGCCCGCTGGGAGGCGGGCAACGTACGCGACCTGCTCGACTTCGCCGCCGGGGGAGTGGAGCGCCTCTCCGGCCGGCAGATCCCCGTCGCGGGCGGCATCGACGTCACCTTCCTCGAACCCCTCGGCGTCATCGGCGTGATCGCCCCCTGGAACTTCCCCATGCCGATCGCCGCCTGGGGCCTGGCCCCGGCCCTCGCCGCGGGCAACGCCGTCCTCCTCAAGCCCGCCGAGACCACCCCGCTCACCGCCCTGCGCCTCGCCGAACTCGCCCTCGAAGCCGGGATCCCCGAGCACCTCTTCCAGGTGCTCCCCGGCCACGGCGCGGTCGCCGGCGACGCCCTCGTCGAGCACTCCGGAGTCGCGAAGATCGTCTTCACCGGCTCCACCCGCGTCGGCAAGCAGATCATGGCCAAGTGCGCCGAACGGGTGAAGCGGGTCACCCTCGAACTCGGCGGCAAGAGCCCCAACATCGTCTTCGCCGACGCCGACCTGGAAGCCGCCGCGGCCGCCGCCCCGATGGCCTTCCTCGACAACACCGGCCAGGACTGCTGCGCCCGTACCCGCATCCTCGTCCAGCGCTCCGTCTACGACCGCTTCCTGGAGCTCGTCGCCCCGGGCATCGAGGGCGTGGTCGTCGGGGACCCGGCCGACGAAAAGACCCAGATGGGGCCGCTGATCTCACGGCTCCAGCTGGACCGCGTACGGTCCTACGTCACCGACGACCTCACCGCCGTACGCGGCACCGCCCCCGAGGGACCCGGCTTCTGGTACCCGCCGACCCTCGTCACCGGCGCCGCCCCCACCGCGCCGGTCGCCGCCGAGGAGGTCTTCGGGCCGGTCGCCGTCGTCCTGCCGTTCGAGGACGAGGAGGACGCCGTACGCCTGGCCAACGCGACCGAGTACGGGCTCTCCGGCTCCCTGTGGACCCGCGACCTCGGCCGCGCCCTGCGCGTCTCGCGCGCCGTCCAGGCCGGCAACCTCTCCGTCAACTCCCACTCCAGCGTCCGCTACTGGACCCCCTTCGGGGGCTACAAGCAGTCCGGGCTCGGCCGCGAGCTCGGCCCGGACGCCCTCACCGCTTTTACCGAGACCAAGAACGTCTTCCTCAGCACGGAGGCCTGACCCGCATGTCGAACGAAGAGATCATCTGCCGCCGCCTCGTCGGCCGCACCGCCGTCATCACCGGAGCCGGCAGCGGCATCGGCCTCGCCACCGCCCGCCGGCTGGCCTCCGAGGGCGCGAACGTCGTCTGCGCCGACATCGACGAGCGGGCCGGCAAGGCCGCCGCCGAAGAGGTCGGCGGCACCTTCGTCCAGGTCGACGTCACCGACCAGGAGCAGGTCGAAGCCCTGTTCAAGACCGCCTTCGACACCTACGGCTCCGTCGACATCGCCTTCAACAACGCCGGCATCTCGCCCCCGGACGACGACTCCATCCTCACCACCGGCCTCGACGCCTGGCGCCGGGTCCAGGACGTCAACCTCACCTCCGTCTACCTGTGCTGCAAGGCCGCCCTGCCCTACATGCGCAGCCAGGGCCGCGGCTCCATCATCAACACCGCCTCGTTCGTGGCCATCATGGGCGCCGCCACCTCGCAGATCTCCTACACGGCCTCCAAGGGCGGCGTCCTCGCCATGTCCCGCGAACTCGGCGTCCAGTTCGCCCGCGAGGGCATCCGCGTCAACGCCCTGTGCCCGGGGCCCGTCAACACCCCGCTGCTGCAGGAGCTGTTCGCCAAGGACCCCGAGCGGGCCGCCCGCCGCCTCGTGCACATCCCGCTGGGCCGGTTCGCCGAGCCCACCGAGATCGCCGCCGCCGTGGCCTTCCTCGCCAGCGACGACTCCTCCTTCATCAACGCCACCGACTTCCTCGTCGACGGCGGGATCTCCGGCGCGTACGTCACGCCCCTCTAGACGTTCACCCCCCGCAGCACCCTCCCGGCAGCCGGGCGTCGCACGACGCCCGGCTGCCGCGTGCTGCCGTGCGCTGCCGTCCGCGACGGTCCTCACCGACCGGAATCAGGAGTGATCACCCCCGTGACCCGACCCACCCCCACGCGCCGGCTCCAGGCCGTCGCCGCCGCCGTGCTGGCCGCCGGCGCCCTGACCGCCGCCGCGCCCGCCGCCCCGGCGGCCCGCCCCGGCGCCCACTGCACCACCCCGAAGCTCGCGGCCGGCTGGTACGGGGACAACCAGGCCCGCCTCCAGCAGCTCATCGACCGGTACGGCAGCTGCGACCCGTACCGGCCCGGCCGCTCCAAGCCCGTCGCCGTCTTCGACTGGGACAACACCGTCGTCAAGAACGACGTCGGCGACGCCACCCTGTTCTGGCTGCTGCGCAACGGCAAGATCCGCCGACCCGCGAACGGCGACTGGACCACCACCAGCCGCTACCTCACCCCGGCCGCCGCCCGGGCCCTGGACACCGCCTGCGGCCCCCTCGCCCGCCCCGGCGCCCCCCTGCCCACCGGCACCCCGCGCGGCGCGGCCTGCGCCGACGAGCTGAACGCCGTCTACGGCACCGCCGCCACCCGGACCGGCGCCGCGGCCTTCGCCGGCTGGGACCACCGTACGACCGAACCCGCCTACGCCTGGCTGGCGCAGCTGACGCAGGGCTGGACCGCCGCCCAGGTCCGCGGCTTCGCCGCCGCCGCCCGCGCCGAGAACCTCGCCGCCCCCGTCGGCGCCACCCAGCGGGTCGGCACGAGCACCACCGCCACCGCCTGGGTCCGCTACTACGACCAGCAGCGGGACCTGATCAAGGGCCTCCGGAAGGCCGGCTTCGACGTGTGGATCAGCTCCGCCTCCCCGCAGCCCGTCGTCGAGGTGTGGGCCCGGGGCGTCGGCGTCGGGGCCGACCACGTCATCGGCATCCGCAACACCACCACCCGAGGCGGCGCGTACACCGCCCACCTCCAGGGCTGCGGATCGGTCGCCGACGGCGCCGACACGGTGATCACGTACATCGACGGCAAGCGCTGCTGGATCAACCAGGAGGTCTTCGGGGTGCGCGGCCCGGCCGCCGAGAAGGTCCAGCCCGCAGCCCGCCGCCCGGTCTTCGCCGCCGGCGACTCCGACACCGACGTAACGTTCCTGCGCGACGCGACCGCCCTGCGGCTCGTCATCAACCGCAACAAGAACGAGCTGATGTGCCGCGCGTACGACAACAGCGACGGCACGTGGATCGTCAACCCGATGTTCATCGAGCCCAAGAAGCCGAAGAGCGGCCCCTACCCCTGCTCCACCACCGGCTACGTCGGCCACGACGGCACGCCCGGCCCCGTTCGCCGGGACGACGCGAGCGTCGTCCCCGACCAGACGGACCGCGTCTTCTAGCGCGGCGCCCCTACAGGAAGGTGCGGCCCTCGCCCCGGTACGTCGGGGCGGTGGCCGTCACCCGGTCCCCCGCCACCAGGTGCAACGTCTCGAAGCGCTCGCACAGTTCGCCCGCCTTGGCGTGCCGGAACCACACCCGGTCCCCGATCAGCAGATCGTCGGCCGGGCTCCCCAGCAGCGGCGTCTGCACCTCGCCCGCCCCCTCCTGCGGGTCGTAGCGCAGCCCCGCCGGCAGGTACGGCACCGGCAGCCGGTCGGCGCCCGCCGCGCCCGAGGCCGGGTAGCCCCCGCCCAGTACGGTCACCACGCCCACCCCCGGCCGGCGCACCACCGGCTGCGCGAACAGGGCGGCCGGCCGGCCCCGGAACGAGGTGTAGTTGTCGAACAGGCGCGGTACGTACAGCCCCGACCCGGCGGCGATCTCCGTCACCGCGTCCTCGGCGGCCGTCTCCGCCACGCTCCCGGTACCGCCGCCGTTGACGAACTCCAGGTCCGGCACCACCGCGCGGACCGCCCGCACCACCTCGGCCCGCCGTACGGCCAGCTCCCGCCGGGCCGCCGCCTGCATCAGCCGGATCATCCGCGAGCGCGCCGGCCGCCCGGCGAGCGCGTCACCGACCCCGGCGATGTGGCCCTCGTACGCCATCAGCCCCACCACCCGGAACCCGGGCCGCTCGCTCACCGCCCGTGCCAGGGCCGCCAGTTGCTCCGGCTCCCGCAGGGGCGAGCGCCGCGCCCCGACCCGGATCCGGCCGCCGAGCAGATGCAGGGCGGTGTCCAGCTCCAGGCAGACCCGGACCTCCTCCGCGCCGCCGTCCCGCGCCCGCTCGATCAGGTCCAGCTGCGCCGGGTCGTCCACCGTGACGGTGACGGCCGCGGCCAGCTTCGGGTCGTGCGCCAGCTCCGCGAAGGCGGCGCGGTCGGCCGACGGATAGGCGAGCAGCACGTCCTCGAACCCGGACCGGGCGAGCCACAGCGACTCCGCCAGGGTGTACGACATGATCCCGGCGAACCCGGGCCGGGCCAGGACCCGTTCGAGGAGCGCGCGGCACCGCACCGACTTGCTGGCGACACGGACCGGCTTCCCGCCCGCCCGCCGCACGAGGTCGTCGGCGTTGGCGTCGAAGGCGTCCAGGTCCACGATGGCCAGGGGTGCTTCGAGGTGCGCGGTCGCCCGGTCGTACCGAGCCCGGTCGGAAGTCATGGGCGGCAGCTTGCCAGACCCGCCTACCGGTGGGTAGGCCCCGGCGGGAGCGGGGGCGGCGGCCGGGGACCGTAGAGTACGGGCAGGCAGCCGTACGGAACGGGGGGCGGAGCCGCCGCATGACCACGTCGACACCACG
The DNA here is from genome assembly GCF_055584685.1 of Streptomyces sp. NPDC102258. Lineage (NCBI taxonomy): Bacteria > Bacillati > Actinomycetota > Actinomycetes > Kitasatosporales > Streptomycetaceae > Streptomyces > Streptomyces sp. NPDC102258. Next base: position 257,558 of record NZ_JBVJLO010000008.1, on the reverse strand, counting down.
GACCGCGGTCCTCGGCGAGCCCGGAGCGCCCGCGTCCCCGCAGACGGCCCCGCGCCGCCGTCCCGGCCGGATCGTGGCCGCCGCCCTGTGCGGCCTCCTCGGCTCCGGCCTCCTCGCCGGCGCCGCCGTCACCGCCTGGCGGCAACACCGCGCGGACGAGCGCCCCGTGGCGCCCGACGCCGCCTACCGCGCCGCCGCCGCGCTCTGGCACACCGCCCCCGCCGACAGCCTCCTGCCGCCCGTCCTCGACGGCCCCGACAGCGGCCCCGGCGGCGCCGACCGCAGCTGGACCCGGATCGCGCTGGCGCCCGACGCCGACTGCGCGGCCGCCCTCCCGGCCGACTGGCGGGCCGCGCTCACCGCCACCGGCTGCACCCGCGTGCTCCGCGCCACCTACACCGACGCCGCCCGCGGCTCCCTGGTCACCGTCGGCCTGGTCTTCACCCCCGCCGACGCCACCGCCATGAACGCCCTGCGCGGCCGGCTCCCCGTCCCGCCCGCCTACGCGTACGCCGACACCCGGCGGGCCGCCTGGACGGCGGGCGTCGCCGCCGGAGCCCCGGCCGTGGTCTACGCCGTCTCCGCCTTCGCCGACGGCAGGGCCATGGAGGCGCCGCCCGTCCTGGCCGGGGAAGCCGCCCGGCACGGCGCCACCGGCGTGGCCGCCGAAGCGGGCCTCGGCCACGGCGCCCAGGGCCTGGCCGGCCGCATCGAATCCACCCTCGACACCCTGGCGGCCCCGCCCACCCCCGCCCTCCACCCGGAGCCCGCCCGATGACCGCCGCCCGCACCGCCGCCGCACGACGTGGCCGTGCCGCCGCCACCGGGGTGTTCGCGGTGGCCGTGCTGCTGGCCGGGGTCTCGGCGCCGCCGGCCGCCGCCGACACCATCCGGGACCGGGAGTGGGGGCTGCTGACCCTGCGCGCCGAGGAGGCGTGGGGCACCACCCAGGGCGACGGGATCACCGTGGCCGTCCTCGACACCGGCGTCGACGCCACCCACCCCGACCTCGCCGGACAGGTCCTCGACGGCACCGACCTCATCGGCATGGGCGCCGGCCGCGGCGAACGGGCCTGGGCCCGGCACGGCACCGCGATGGCGAGCATCATCGCGGGCCACGGCCACGGCCCCGACCGCTCCCAGGGCGTCCTCGGCATCGCCCCGCGCGCCCGGATCCTCCCGGTCCGGGTCATCCTGGAGGAGGGCGACCCCGGCCGCGCCCAGGCCCGCGACAGCAAGTCCGGCGCCCTCGCCGAGGGCATCCGCTGGGCCGCCGACCACGGCGCCGACGTGATCAACCTCTCCCTCGGCGACGACAGCGACACCGCCCACCACGAGTCCGCCGAGGACGAGGCCGTCCAGTACGCCCTCGGCAAGGGCGTGGTCGTCGTCGCCTCCGCGGGCAACGGCGGCGAACGCGGCGACCACGTCTCCTACCCGGCCGCCTACCCCGGCGTCATCGCCGTCGCCGCCGTCGACCGGCAGGGCCGCAAGGCCGCCTTCTCCACCCGCCACTGGTACGCCAGCGTCAGCGCCCCCGGCGTCGACGTGGTCATCGCCGACCCCGACCGGGCCTACTACGAGGGCTGGGGCACCAGCGCCGCCGCCGCCTTCGTCTCCGGCGCCGTCGCCCTCGTCAAGGCCGCCCACCCCGGCCTCTCCCCGGCCCAGGTCAAGAAGCTGCTGGAGGACACCGCCACCGGCGGCCCGGCCGGTGGCCGCGACGACGCCCGGGGCCACGGCACCGTGGACCCCGTCGCCGCCCTCCAGGCCGCCGGCCGGCTGCGCCCCGAGGCCGCGGCCCCGGTCCCCGTCGCCGCCGGATCGCGGTACTTCGGCCCGGGCCCCGACCCCGTACGCCCGCCCGAGCGGCGGCCCCGGCTCGGCGCGGGCGCGGCCGCCGCCGGGGGAGCGGCCCTGCTGGTGCTGGCCGCCGTACTGGCCCGGCGCCCGCGTGCCGCACGCCGGGATAGGGTCGGGTAACTGTGGCCACCAAGAACATTCCAGACCCCGGTTTCTCCGACGACGACGGCACCGCCGATCCCCGGCTGAGCGCGGCCCTCGCCGCCTGGGCAGCCGACCGCGCGGCCGAGCCGGAGGTGCTCCGGGCCCTCAAGGGAGCCCGGCTGCTGGTACCCGTCGTGGCGGTGCTGGGCGAGGCCGAGACCGACCCCGCCACCGGCCTCGCCCGCGAGAAGACCAGCGACATGGCCGTCCCGACCCTGACCGCGGGCAGCCGCCGGGCCCTGCCCGCCTTCACCTCGACCGCCTCGCTGGCGCTCTGGGACCCGGCCGCCCGGCCCGTCGCCGTCCCGCTGCACCAGGCCCTGGCCGCCGCCGCGCACGAGAAGGCCGACACGATCGTCCTCGACCTGGCCGGCCCCGTGCCCTACCAGCTGACCGGCCCCGCGCTGCTCGCCCTCGCCGAGGGCCGTACGGACGCGGACCCGCTGGCCGACCCGGCCGTACGGGAGGCCGTACGGGCGGCCGTCGCGGCCGAGCCCGCCGTGCTCCGCGCCCACCTCGGCCCGGGCGGGGCCGGCGCCGACGGCACCCTCGCCGTCGTGCTGGACGACGCGGCCCCGGCCGCCACCGCCGCCCGCCGGGTCGCCGAGGCCCTCGCCGCCGACGAGACCCTGCGCGGCCGGCTCGTACGCGGCCTGGACCTGGCGCTGCTCCCGGCCGACGCCCCGGCCCCGCCCGGCGAGCCGCTGTACGCGCGCTGAGCGGCGTACGCATGCGCAAGGGGCGCCCGCCGGCAGTCGGCGGGCGCCCCTTCGGCGTACGTGGAGGAGCGGATCAGGCGTAGACCGGCCCCGTGAACTTCTCGCCCGGCCCCTGGCCCGGCTCGTCCGGGACGATCGAGGCCTCGCGGAAGGCCAGCTGGAGCGACTTCAGGCCGTCGCGCAGCGGGGCCGCGTGGAAGGAGCTGATCTCGGTGGCGCTGGCGCTCACCAGGCCGGCCAGGGCGGTGATCAGCTTGCGGGCCTCGTCGAGGTCCTTGTGCTCGGAGTCGGGCTTGTCCAGGCCCAGGTTGACCGCGGCGGCGCTCAGCAGGTGGACGGCCACCGTGGTGATGACCTCGACGGCGGGCACGTCCGCGATGTCGCGGGTCATGTCGTCGTAGTCGGGAGCGTCCGGGGCGGCGGCGGGGGAATCGGAGGGCGTCGCGTCAGTCATGCGCCCCACGATATGCCGTGCGGCGGGCTTGCAACGCGGGTGCTAGTATGTACTTCGACCGGCCGGACACCTGTGTGCCCGGCCACAAGTGGAGGCTCCGATCTCCCACCTGACCACCCTCCGGGGAGGCAGGTCATCCGGTCAGGCGGTATCCATCGTTCCGTACGGACGATGGAAAGCTGCCCGAGTCTGCGCCCCGCGGTTCGCACGCGGCGGTGCTCCGGTTGTTTTGGAGCCCCTGCCTGTGCCCGGCGGGGCTTTTTTGATTCTCCGCCGCGGTCGGTCTGACGACAAATGACGTCAGCGGCTGTCTGCCAGACAGTCGTGTGGTGCTACCGAGGAGGATCCATCAGCACCGAGCCCCGCATCAACGACCGGATTCGCGTTCCCGAGGTACGACTCGTCGGTCCCAGCGGCGAGCAGGTCGGCATCGTGCCGCTTGCGAAGGCCCTTGAGCTGGCGCAGGAGTACGACCTCGACCTGGTCGAGGTCGCGGCGTCCGCACGCCCGCCGGTCTGCAAGCTCATGGACTACGGCAAGTTCAAGTACGAGTCGGCCATGAAGGCCCGTGAGGCGCGCAAGAACCAGGCGCACACGGTCATCAAGGAAATGAAGCTCCGGCCGAAGATCGACCCGCACGACTATGACACCAAGAAGGGTCACGTCGTTCGGTTCCTCAAGCAGGGCGACAAGGTCAAGATCACGATCATGTTCCGTGGTCGCGAGCAGTCGCGACCGGAGCTCGGCTACCGCCTGCTCCAGCGCCTCGCTTCGGATGTCGAGGACCTCGGGTTCATCGAGTCGAACCCGAAGCAGGACGGCCGAAACATGATCATGGTTCTCGGTCCGCACAAGAAGAAGACCGAGGCGATGGCCGAAGCCCGCGAGGCGCAGGCCGCCCGCAAGGCCGAGCGCCAGGGTGGCGCCGCCGGTGACGAGGAGGCTCCTTCCGAGGACGCCGCCCCGGACGAGGCGGAGACCACCGAGGCCGCCGAGGCCGCTGAGGTCACCGAGGCCGACGCCGACGAGGCGAACGCCGAGGCCTGATTCCGGGGCAGCCCGCCCTGGATCACCGACACAACATGACGCTCCCGCCAGCCGGTCCGCACGGGCCGGTGGGAGCGCCACCGACGAGGAGATAACGGCGCTATGCCGAAGAACAAGACGCACAGCGGTTCCAAGAAGCGCTTCAAGATCACCGGCTCCGGCAAGGTGCTCCGTGAGCGCGCCGGCAAGCGCCACCTGCTCGAGCACAAGTCGTCCCGTGTCACCCGCCGCCTGACCGGCACCGCGGAGATGGCCCCCGGCGACGCCGCGAAGATCAAGAAGCTTCTCGGCAAGTGACGTCCTCCGCTCCCCTCGCCGGGAGCGGGACGTCAAGACCGGGACCCCATCGAATTCGGGCCGTGTGAAGACACCCACGGCCCCGCTACAAGGAGTTAAAAAGTGGCACGCGTCAAGCGGGCAGTAAACGCCCACAAGAAGCGCCGGGCGATCCTCGAGGCGGCCTCCGGCTACCGCGGTCAGCGTTCGCGCCTGTACCGCAAGGCCAAGGAGCAGGTCACCCACTCGCTGGTCTACAACTTCAACGACCGCAAGAAGCGCAAGGGCGACTTCCGTCAGCTGTGGATCCAGCGCATCAACGCCGCTGCCCGCCAGAACGGCATGACGTACAACCGCCTCATCCAGGGTCTGAAGGCCGCCAACATCGAGGTGGACCGCAAGATCCTCGCCGAGCTGGCCGTCAACGACGCCAACGCGTTCGCCGCGCTGGTCGAGGTCGCCCAGAAGGCGCTTCCGGCTGACGTCAACGCCCCCAAGGCCGCTGCCTAAGGCCTAGCCGGCTCCGCTTCACGCGGCCGGCCCCCACGGACCCGCAGGCGATTCGCCTGCGGGTCCGTGTGCTTTCACCCCGGCGGGCCCCACGGCCCCGCGCGTCCCGCGTCCCGCGCGCGCCCCGGCCGCACCGCCCCCGCCCGCCCCGGACCCCCGAGCCCGAGAGAGAACCGCACACACCATGGGTTACCCCGACGAGCTGATCTCCGCCCGATCCCCCCGGGTGGCCGCCGCCAGGCGCCTGGCGCGGCGCAACTTCCGCACCAAGGAGCGCCGGTTCCTCGCCGAGGGCCCGCAGGCGGTGCGCGAGGCCGTCGAGCACCGCGGTTCCCAGGGCGCGACGCTGATCGAGCTGTTCGCCACCGTCGAGGCCGCCGAACGCTACGCCGACATCGTCGAGGCCGCGCTGCTGGGCGGGGCCCGCGTGCACTACGCCTCCGACGAGGTGCTGGCCGAGGTCTCGCAGACCGTGACCCCGCAGGGCCTCGTGGGCGTCTGCCACTTCCTGGACTCCCCCTTCGAGGAGATCCTGCGCGCCCGGCCGAAGCTGGTCGCCGTCCTCGCGCACGTCCGCGACCCCGGTAACGCCGGTACGGTGCTGCGCTGCGCGGACGCCGCGGGCGCCGACGCGGTGGTGCTGACCGACGCCTCCGTCGACCTGTACAACCCGAAGTCCGTACGGGCCTCCGTGGGCTCCCTCTTCCACCTGCCGGTGGCCGTCGGCGTCCCGGTGGAGCAGGCCGTGGAGGGACTGCGGGCGGCCGGCGTGCGGATCCTGGCGGCCGACGGGGCCGGTACGGACGACCTCGACGCCGAGCTGGACGCGGGCACCATGGGCGGCCCCTCGGCCTGGGTCTTCGGCAACGAGGCCTGGGGTCTGCCCGAGGAGACCAGGGCCCTCGCGGACGCCGTCGTACGCGTCCCGATCCACGGCAAGGCGGAGAGCCTGAACCTCGCCACGGCCGCCGCCGTGTGCCTGTACGCGTCCGCGCGTGCACAGCGGGCGCCCGGAGGGTGCCGCTCCGTGACCCCCAGCTAGTAATGTGGCCGCCCGGGGGGCCCACTGTGGTACTCGGAGATGTGGGGTACGGGGACATGACCGTCGGTACGAACAGCTCGCCCGGGGCCCCGGGCGCGGCCGAGGAGCGGCTCCGGGACACCCCCGAACCCCCCGGCCCCGGCCCGGCCCCCGCCGCCGCAGGCCTGCGCGGCGTCCCGCCCCAGTCGGCCCCCGCCGGCCGCGCCCGGCCCCCGGCGTCCGCCCCTGACCCCGCCCCCGACGGGTTCGGGATCGACCCCGACGAGCTGCCCGACGGGCTCGTCGTCGCCGACGGCGCCGGGCGGGTCATCTGCTTCAACCGGGCCGCCGCCCGGATGACCGCCACCGACCCCGGCCAGGCGCTCGGCGCCCGCATCGACCGCGCGCTGCCGCTCGAAGACCTCGAAGGCCGCCGCTGGTGGGCCCTGACCGACCCCTACGGCGGCCTCGCCACCCGCCGCGGCCAGCCCGAGCGGAACCTGCTCCTGCCCGGCGGCCGCGAGGTGCTGGTCTCCGCCCGCTACATCCGTACGCACCCCACCGGGCCGCTGCGCCGCCTCGTGGTCACCCTGCGCGGCACCGAGGCGCGCCGCCGCACGGAGCGCAGCCACGCCGAGCTGATCGCGACCGTCGCGCACGAGCTGCGCTCCCCGCTGACGTCCGTGAAGGGCTTCACGGCCACCCTGCTCGCCAAGTGGGAGCGGTTCACCGACGACCAGAAGCGGCTGATGCTGGAGACCGTCGACGCCGACGCCAACCGCGTCACCCGCCTCATCGCCGAGCTGCTCGACATCTCCCGCATCGACTCCGGCCGCCTGGAGGTGCGCCGCCAGCCGGTCGACATCGCCGCCGCCGTGGGCCGCCACGTCCAGGCGCTCACCGCGAACGGCCAGGCGCCCGAGCGCTTCCTCGTCCGTGTGTGCCGTCCCCTCCCCGACCTGTGGGCCGATCCGGACAAGATCGACCAGATCCTCGGCAACCTCCTCGAAAATGCGGTGCGCCACGGTGACGGAACGGTCACCATCGACATGGCGCCGCACGAGAAGGGAACCGCCGTCACCGTGACCGACGAAGGCCCCGGGATCCCCGAGGAATCGATGGGCCGCGTCTTCACCCGCTTCTGGCGGGGGAGCAAGCGCGGCGGCACCGGCCTGGGCCTGTACATCGTCAAGGGCATCGTGGAGGCCCACGGCGGCACCATCACCGTGGGCCGCGGCCCCGGCGGCGGAGCCGAATTCCGATTTATCCTGCCCGTGAGCGCACCGGCCTACCTCACGCAGTAACCCTGCGGAGCGTCTCGCCAGGCGGCCCACGGGCTCCTCCACCCCCGGCGGCCTTTAGACTCGTCCTTTGGCACCTTTGTGTCTCTGCGTCGATCGGTCTGATCGTGCCGTACGGGGACCCACCAGCCAGCCATCGGAAGTACGGGAAGAGATGTCGGCACCGAACAAGTCGTACGACCCTGTCGAGGTCGAGGCACTGAAACCGGAAGAGATCGAGCGCATGCGGGACGAGGCGCTCGCCGCCTTCGCGTCCGCCGGTGACCTCGACGCACTCCGCGAGGCGAAGACCGCGCACATGGGCGACCGCTCGCCCCTGGCGCTCGCCAACCGGGAGATCGGCGCCCTGCCGCCCCAGGCCAAGGCCGAGGCGGGCAAGCGCGTCGGACAGGCCCGCGGCGCCGTCAACAAGGCCTTCGGGGCCCGCACCGTCGAGCTCGAAGCCGAGCGCGACGAGCGGGTGCTGGTCGAGGAGGCGGTGGACGTCACGCTGCCCTACGACCGCGTGCCCGCCGGCGCCCGCCACCCCCTGACCACGCTGATGGACCGCATCGCGGACATCTTCGTCGCCATGGGCTACGAGGTCGCGGAAGGCCCCGAGGTCGAGGCGGAGTGGTTCAACTTCGACGCCCTCAACTTCACGCCGGACCACCCGGCGCGCCAGATGCAGGACACCTTCTTCGTCCGGGGCCCCGAGGGCACCGAGGGCGACGAGTCCGGTGTCGTGCTGCGCACCCACACCTCCCCGGTGCAGGCGCGTTCGCTGCTGGAGCGCAAGCCCCCCGTCTACATCGTCTGCCCGGGCCGGGTGTACCGCACCGACGAGCTCGACGCGACGCACACGCCCGTCTTCCACCAGGTCGAGCTGCTCGCCGTGGACGAGGGCCTGACCATGGCGGACCTCAAGGGCACCATGGACCACATGGTCCAGGAGCTGTTCGGCGAGGGCACCACCACGCGCCTGCGCCCGCACTTCTTCCCGTTCACCGAGCCGTCCGCCGAGATGGACATGCAGTGTTACGTGTGCCGCGGCGCCTCGGTGGGCAACCCCGACCGCCCCTGCCGCACCTGCTCCAGCGAGGGCTGGATCGAGCTCGGCGGCTGCGGCATGGTCAACCCCAAGGTGCTCGTCGCCTGTGGCGTGGACCCGGAGAAGTACAGCGGCTTCGCCTTCGGCTTCGGCATCGAGCGGATGCTGATGTTCCGGCACAACGTGGAAGACATGCGAGACATGGTCGAGGGTGACGTGCGTTTCACCCGGCCTTTCGGGAGTGAGATCTGATGCGCGTCCCGCTTTCCTGGCTGCGGGAGTACGTAGACCTCCCCGCAGGTGAGACCGGCCGCGACGTGGCCGCCAAGCTCGTCGACGCCGGCCTTGAGGTCGAGACCGTCGAGCAGCTCGGCGGCGGGCTCAAGGGCCCGCTCGTCGTCGGTCAGGTGCTGACCATCGAGGAGCTGGAGGGCTTCCGCAAGCCGATCCGCTTCTGCACCGTCGACGTCGGCGCCGCCAACGGCACCGGCGAGCCGCAGGAGATCGTCTGCGGCGCCCGGAACTTCTCCGTCGGCGACAAGGTCGTCGTGGTGCTGCCCGGCGCCGTGCTGCCCGGGGACTTCGCGATCGCCTCGCGCAAGACCTACGGCAGGACCTCGCACGGCATGATCTGCTCCGGCGACGAGCTGGGCATGGGCGACGACGGCACGCACGGCATCATCGTGCTGCCGCCGGAGCACGAGGTCGGCACCGACGCGATCGAGCTGCTCCAGCTCGTCGACGAGGTCCTCGACATCGACATCACCCCGGACCGCGGCTACTGCATGTCCCTGCGCGGTGTGGCCCGCGAGGCCGCCACCGCCTACGGCCTGCCGCTGCGCGACCCGGCGCTGCTCGACGTGCCCGCGCCGAACTCGTACGGCTACGCGGTGAAGATCTCCGACCCGCAGGGCTGCGACCGCTTCACCGCCCGCACGGTGACCGGCCTCGACCCCGAGGCGCGCTCCCCGATCTGGCTCACCCGCCGCCTCCAGAAGGCCGGCATGCGCCCGATCTCGCTCGCCGTCGACGTCACCAACTACGTGATGCTCGAACTGGGCCAGCCGCTGCACGCCTACGACCGCTCCCGCCTCGACGGCGCGATCGGTGTCCGGCGCGCGGAACAGGGCGAGAAGTTCACCACCCTCGACGGGGTCAAGCGCACGCTCGACGCCGAGGACCTGGTGATCACCGACAACAGCGGCCCCATCGGGCTCGCCGGTGTCATGGGCGGCGCCAACACCGAGATCGCCGACTCCGTCACCGACCCGGAGACGGGCGCCGTCACCGGCACCACCGACGTGGTCATCGAGGCCGCGCACTTCGACTCCGTGTCGATCTCGCGCACCGCCCGCCGCCTGAAGCTCTCCTCCGAGGCCTCCAAGCGCTTCGAGCGGGGCGTCGACCCGGCGGCCGCCGCCGCGGCCGCGCAGCGGACCGTCGACCTGCTCGTGCTGCTCGCCGGCGGCACCGCCGAGGCCGGGGTCACCGAGCTGACCGCCCCCGGCGCGCCGCGCAGCATCGCGATGCGCGCCGACCACCCGGACCGGGTCGCCGGCATGGACTACGGCCGCGAGACCGTCGTACGCCGCCTCCAGGAGGTCGGCTGCGACGTCTACGGCCAGGACGAGCTCGTCGTCACCGTCCCCTCGTGGCGGCCCGACCTCGCCGCGCCGAACGACCTCGCCGAAGAGGTCATCCGGCTGGAGGGCTACGGGAACCTCCCGTCCACCCTCCCGCAGGTGCCCTCCGGCCGGGGTCTCACCCCCCGGCAGCGGCTGCACCGCCGGGTCGGCCGCGCGCTGGCCGGCGCCGGCTACGTCGAGGCGCTGAGCTACCCGTTCCTCGGCGAGGGCGTCCTCGACCAGCTCCAGCTGCCCGCCGACGACCCGGCCCGCCGGGTCGTCACCCTCGTCAACCCGCTCTCCGACGAGGAGCCGGCGCTGCGCACCACCCTGCTGCCGGGTCTGCTCGGCGCGCTGCGCCGCAACGACAGCCGGGGCAGCCACGACCTCGCGCTCTTCGAGACCGGCTCGGTCTTCCGGGCCGGCGAGCGGCCGGGGGTCGCCGTACGGCTGCCCGTCGACCGGCGTCCCACGGACGAGGAGATCGCCACCCTGGACGCGGCCCTGCCGGCCCAGCCGCGGTACGCCGCGGTCGTGCTGGCCGGGGCCCGCGAGCAGGCCGGCTGGTGGGGCAGGGGCCGCCCGGCCGACTGGGCCGACGCGGTTCAGGCCGCCCGCGCGCTGGCCGTCGAGGCCGGTGCCGAACTGGTGGTCCGTCAGGGGCAGTACGGCCCCTGGCACCCGGGCCGCTGCGCCGAGCTGCTCGTCGTCCTGGACGGCGTGGAGACGGTCGTCGGCCACGCCGGCGAACTGCACCCGCGTGTGGTCAAGGCGATGGGGCTGCCCGCCCGTACCAGCGCCATGGAGCTCGACCTGGACCTCCTCGCGGCGGCCGGCGGCGAGGCCCTGCGGGCACCCCGGATCTCCTCCTTCCCGGTGGCGACCCAGGACGTCGCGCTCATCGTCGACGCGTCCGTGCCGGCCTGCGAGGTGGAGGCCGCGCTGCGCGGCGGCGCCGGCGAACTGCTGGAGTCCCTGCGGCTGTTCGACGTGTTCACCGGCGAGCAGGTGGGCGAGGGCAAGAAGTCCCTCGCGTACGCGCTGCGCTGCCGCGCGGCCGACCGCACGCTGACCGCCGAGGAGTCCACCGCCGCGCGCGACGCCGCGGTGGCCCTGGCGGGCGAGCGGACCGGGGCGGTGCTGCGCGGGGCCTGATCCCGAGCCGCAGAGACGGGTGAGGGGCCCCTCCGGAGACATCCGGAGGGGCCCCTCACCCGTTGGGGAAGCCGCCGGAGCCCGCACCCGTCCGGCTGGTGGCGGGGGGCGTCCTGAGGCGGCGTGGCCGGGTCGGGTCGTGATGCCGGGGGGCCACTCCGCACCGGGCCGGTGGACGGGCCCGGTGCGGGTGCGGCCCGGCTCCGCCGGGACCCGGCGACCAACCGGGCCCCGACGGAGCCGTGGTGCGCCGCCCGCCTGCCATGGAGTGTCGGGCAGACAGCAGGACGGACGGCGCGGTGCCGGGTCGTCGCACTGTACGAGGGGGAGCCGACGACCCGGGCGGCCTCCTTGGCGAGGCTCTTCAGTGAAGCCCCCCGGGGCCCCTCCGCGGCAGGGTGCGGAACGCATTTATGCGCGTACTGGCTTCACACGGGGTGTGAATGCGGTGCACTGGACCCGAGTGGAGCACGCAGCCACTAGCCTGGTTCCGACGAGCCCTTGGAGGGGCCCATGCAGCCCAACGCCCTGCTCGACGCCCTCCTCGCCGAGGCGGGCATGTCCCACGCCGGGCTCGCCGCCCACGTCAACCAGGCCGGCCGCTCCCGCGGTCTCGCGCTGCGCTACGAGCACACCGCGGTCTCCCGCTGGCTGAAGGGCCAGCGCCCCCGCGGCCAGGTGCCGGACCTGATCTGCGAAGTGCTCGGCGGCCGGCTGCGACGCCCCCTCGGCCTGGAGGACATCGGGCTCGGCGTCCCGGGCCTGCCCACCGCCCACGGCAGCCGGATCGACGGCTTCGTGGACCGTGCCACCGCCCTGTGGCGCTCCGACGAACTGGGCCGGCCCGCGCAGCTCACCGCCGAGGCGGTCACCGGCACCACAGCGGTGATCCCGGTGTGGGAGTGGGAGAACCCGCCCGAGGACGCCGACGTGTCCCGCTCGGGCCCGCGCCGGATCGGGCCCGAGCACATCGAGATCCTGCGGGCGGCCCGGGTGCACTACGAGCTGCTGTACCGCCGGGCCGGCGGAGTGGCCACCCGGGCCCGGATCGTCCGCTTCCTCGGCAGCGAGACCGCCCCGATGCTGCGCGGGAGCTACTCCGACGACGTCGGCCGGCTGCTGCACCGGGCCACCGGCTCCCTGGTCGCGGTCGCCGGGATCTGCGCGTACGACTCCGACGCGCACGGGCTCGCCCAGCGCTACTTCCACCAGGCGCTGCGGCTGGCGAAGGCCAGCGGGGACCGGGGGCTCGGCGCGTACGTGATCGCCCTGCTGGTCAACCAGTCCCTGCACCTGCGGGAGTTCCGCCAGGCGGTGGCCTTCGCCGAGGCCGCCCTGCGCGCCGCCGGGCGGCACACCACCCCGGCGCTGACCGCCGACCTGTACGCGATGCAGGCCAAGGCGTACGCGCAACTCGGGGACCCGGCGGCCGCGCTGGCCTGCATCCGCCGCGCGGAGGCGGCCGCCGAGCGGATCCGGCCCGGCGCGGAACCCGCCGAGACCGGGTACGTCCAGCCCGGGCTGGTCAACGTACAGGTCGCGGAGGCGCTGCTGAGCCTCGGGGACCTGGACGCGGCGCACGCGCAGGCGGCCGAGGCGGTGGGGACGCCCGCGCACGACCGGGGGCGGGTGCACCGGCTGGCGATGCTGTGCGAGATCCAGCTGCGGCAGGGGGAGGCGGACCGGGCGGTGGCCGCAGCGGCCGAAATGGCGGAACGGGCCCAGGGGATGGAGTCGCTGCGGCTGCGCGACCGGCTCCGGACGGTCCGGGAAGCGCTGCGGACCAGCGGTTGCGCCGGCGCGGAGGAGTCCGCGCGGCTCATCGACGGGGCGCTGCGCGTTCCCCTGTGAGGGTCGCGACTGCTGCGATGTGGTCACCTACGAACGGAAGGTGGCACAGCCGTGCAGTGGACGAACCTGAGTGAGCAGACCGTGTACAAGAACCGTTGGTTCGACGTGAACCTCGCGGACGTGGAACTGCCCGACGGCCGGCACCTGGACCACTTCGTGATCCGGCTGCGGCCGGTCGCGGTCGCGACGGCGGTCAACGAGGCCAACGAGGTGCTGCTGCTGTGGCGGCACCGGTTCATCACCGACAGCTGGGGCTGGGAACTGCCCGCCGGGGTGGTCGAGGACGGCGAGAGCGTCGAGACGGCGGCGGCGCGGGAGATGGAGGAGGAGTCGGGCTGGCGGCCCGGCCCGCTGCGCCACCTGATGACCGTGGAGCCGTCCAACGGCCTGACGGACGCCCGCCACCACCTGTACTGGGCGCAGGGGGCCACGTACGTCGGCCACCCGCAGGACGACTTCGAGTCCTCGCGGCGCGAGTGGGTCCCGCTCAAGCTCGTGCCGGACCTGATCGCGCGGGGGGAGGTCCCGGCCGCCAACATGGCGGCCGGGCTGCTCCTGCTCCACCACCTGTGCCTCGACAGGGGCTGAGGCGGTTCAGCCGTACGGGTAGAAGCCCGAGCCGGTCTTGCGGCCGAGGCGGCCGGCGTCGACCATCCGCTGGAGCAGCGGGGGAGCGGCGTAGAGCGGCTCCTTGAACTCCGCGTACATGGAGTCGGCCACCGAGGCGACCGTGTCCAGGCCGATCAGGTCCGCCAGCTTCAGCGGGCCCATCGGGTGGGCGCAGCCCAGCTCCATGCCGTTGTCGATGTCCTCGCGGCTCGCGATGCCGGACTCGAACATCCGGATCGCGGACAGCAGGTAGGGGATGAGGAGCGCGTTGACCACGAAGCCGCTGCGGTCCTGGGCGCGGATCGCGTGCTTGCCCAGCACGTCCCGCACCAGGGCCTCGGCGCGCTTGATGGTCTCCTCGCCCGTGGTCAGCGCCGGGATCAGCTCGACGAGCTGCTGCACCGGGGCCGGGTTGAAGAAGTGGATGCCGATGACCTGGTCCGGCCGCGAGGTCGCGACGGCGAGCTTGACCAGCGGGATCGAGGAGGTGTTGGAGGCGAGGATCGCGTCCGGGCGGGTGATCACCTGGTCCAGGACCTGGAAGATCTCCGTCTTGACCTGCTCGTTCTCGACGACGGCCTCGATGACGAGGTCGCGGTCGGCGAACTCGCCGAGGTCGGTGGTGAAGGTGAGGCGGGCCAGGGTGGCGTCCCGCTCCTCCTCGCTGATCTTGCCGCGTTCGGCGGCCTTCGTCAGCGAGTTGTGCAGCCGGGTGCGCCCGATCTCCAGGGCTTCACCGGTGGTCTCGGCCACCATCACCTCAAGGCCGCTGCGGGCGCACACCTCGGCGATGCCCGCGCCCATCTGGCCGCAGCCCACCACGCCGACCCGTGCGATGTCGGTCGGGAGGGTAGAGAGGTCCGTCACGTCGTGCCTTTCGCTGCTCATCCATCGCGGGTCCCCCGTACTCCGGCCCTGTTTCGGCCCTTCCGGCGCCCGCCACGCCCCCCGACGTTACCCCCGAGTTCGCCACGGCGGCGGGGTGGGGCGGGCATGCTGGGCGCACATCGAGCGATGTCACGGAACGGAACGGAGTCGTCACATGACGTACATCGGACGGCGGGGGCTGCTGGCGGGGGCCGCGGGGGTGCTGGCCACCGCCGCGGGGGCGGTTCCGGCGGCGGCGGACCCGGTGGTGCGGGGGGCGGCGGACCCGGGAGGGCGCCCGGAGGTCCGGGCCCGCCGCGCGACGGGCCCGGAGATGCGGGGGATGTGGATCGCCTCGGTGGAGAACGTCGACTGGCCCTCCGCGTCCGGGCTCTCCGCGCGCGAGCAGCGCGCGCAGCTGACGGCGCTGCTCGACACGGCCGTCGAACGGCGGCTGAACACGGTGTTCCTCCAGGTCCGGCCGGCGGCCGACGCCCTGTGGCCCTCCACCAAGGAGCCCTGGTCGCAGTGGCTCACGGGGGTGCAGGGCCGCGACCCCGGCTGGGACCCGCTGGGCACGGCGGTCACCGAGGCGCACGCCCGGGGGCTGGAGCTGCACGCCTGGTTCAACCCCTACCGGGTGGCCAACCACACCGACCCGGGCCGGCTCGTCTCCTGGCACCCGGCCCGCCGCAACCCCGACTGGGCGGTGGCGTACGGCGGCAAGCTCTACTACAACCCCGGGCTGCCCGAGGTACGGGCCTTCGTGCAGGAGGCCATGCTCGACGCGGTCTCCCGCTACCCGGTCGACGGGGTGCACTGGGACGACTACTTCTACCCGTACCCGGTGGCGGGACAGGACTTCGACGACGACGCGGCCTTCGCGGAGTACGGGGAGGGGTTCGACTCCCGCGCCGACTGGCGCCGGAACAACACCGACACCCTGGTGCGGGAGATGTCGGGCCGGCTGGCCTCGGTCCGGCCGCGGGCCCGGTTCGGCATCAGCCCGTTCGCGGTGTGGCGCAACGCCGACCGGGACCCGCTGGGCTCGCGGACGCGGGCGGGCGTGCAGACGTACGACGACCTGTACGCGGACACCCGCAAGTGGGTCAAGGAGGGCTGGATCGACTCGATCGTGCCGCAGGCGTACTGGCACATCGGCAACGCCGCCGCCGACTACGCGGAGATCGTCGAGTGGTGGGCCCGCACGGTGGACGGCACCGGTGTACGGCTGTACGTGGGCGAGGCGCTCTACCGCTGCGACGCGCGCAGCTCCACGCCCGCCTGGCGGGATCCGGCGGAGCTGTCACGGCACCTGACGCTCGCCGGGCGGTACACCGAGGTCCGCGGCCACGTCTACTTCTCCGCGAAGCAGGTGGCCGCGGACCCCAACGGGGCGATGGCCAGGGTCGTCGCCGACCACTACCCGACGGCGGTGCCCCCGCGGTGAGTCAGTGCGCGGGCTCCTCGGGGTGCTTCACCACGCAGTCGGGGCCAGGGGACATGACGGCCTCGTGGCCGTCCGTGAAACGGACCCGGTAGGGAGGAGTGCCGTTCTCGCCCAGTACCTGAGTGATCTCGCCCAGTTTGTCGTGCTGCCCTACGACCCTGCCGTGCTGCACGAGCTGGTCGCCCTCGGTCGCGCGCATGTGCTGACCTCCCTGGGAGCAGGTCCCGGAGCCGGACGGAATCCGGTGACAGCAGTTTACGGCGATTTGCCGGAATTGCTGCTGCCTGGGGGGGCGGCTCCCGGTGGTTCAGCTGCGCTGCGTCACCGCGATGCAGACCAGGACCGCGCCCGCGGCGAGCGGAGCGGCCGGGGAGAGGTGCTCGCCCAGCAGCGCCACGGACCAGACCAGGGTCAGCAGCGGCTGGGCGAGCTGGAGCTGACTGGCCCGCGGGGCGCCGATCACGGCCATCCCGCGGTACCAGACGTACAGGCCGAGGAAGGTGGAGCCGGCCGCCACCCACACCAGGCCGGCCACCCCGTGGCCGGTCAGCCGCACCGGCTCGTACGCCAGCCCCAGCGCGGCCCCCGCCACGCTCAGCGGCAGGCACAGCACCAGCGCCCAGCCGATGACCTGCCAGCCCGGCAGGACGCGGGCCAGCCGGCCGCCCTCGGTGTACCCGGCCGCGCACACCAGCAGCGCCCCGAAGAGGTAGCCGTCGCCCGGCGAGAGGGCCCCGCCGCCACCGGCCAGGGTGAAGCCGAGCACGACGGCGGCCCCGGCGAGCGCCGCCGCCCAGAAGCGGCGCGAGGGCCGGGCGCCGGTACGCAGGGCGGAGACGGCGGCGGTGGTCAGCGGCAGCAGGCCCACCACGACGGCGGCGTGCGAGGTGCTGGAGGTCCGCAGCGCCAGCGTGGTCAGCAGCGGGAAGCCGACCACCACCCCGCCCGCCACGACGGCCAGCCCCGCCCAGTGCTCCCGGGCGGGCGGCGGCACCCGGCCGGCCAGCAGGAAGCCCCCGGCGATGACGGCGGCGAGCACGCTGCGCAGGGCGACGAGCGACCAGGGGCCGAAGCTCTCCAGGCCCCAGGCGGTACCGGGGAAGGTCAGCGAGAAGGCCAGGACGCCGAGCAGGGCCAGCAGGGTGCCCCGGCGGGTGCCGTCGGCGGATCCGGCCCGGATCGCCACCGCTATCGGAGTGCAGGGAGTAGCGCTATTCTGTGCTGTCATGTATGAGCGTAGCAGTGTGGCAGACCTGGCGGAATCCCTGCGGAGCGAGCTTGACCGCTACCCGGTGGGTGGAAAGCTGCCGTCCAGCCGGGCCCTGGTCGAGCGGTACCGCGTCAGCCCCGTCACCGTCTCCCGCGCCCTCGCGCAGCTCGCCGCCGAGGGGCTTGTGGTCACCCGGCCCGGCGCCGGGGCGTACCGGGCGCAGCCGCGCACCCGGGTGGACGAGCCCGGGGACACCTCCTGGCAGGAGGTCACGCTCAGCGCGGAGGGGGCCGGTGACGTCGTGCCCCGATCCGTGGACGCCTCCGGGGTGCTGGTGTGCCTGAACATGCCGCCGACCGGGGTGATCGGGCTCAACAGCGGTTACCTGCACCCCTCCATCCAGCCGGAACGGGCGATGGCCGCCGCGCTGGCCCGGGCCGGCCGGCGGCCCGGGGCGTGGGGGCGGCCGCCGACGGAGGGGCTGCCCGAGCTGCGCGACTGGTTCGCCCGCGAGATCGGCGGGGCCGTCGGGGCCGCGGACGTGCTGGTCACCGCGGGCGGGCAGAGCGCCCTGACCACCGCGCTGCGGGCGCTGGCCCCGCCCGGTACGCCGGTCCTCGTGGAGTCGCCCACCTACCCCGGGCTGCTGGCCATCGCCCGCGGCTCCGGCTGCCGGCCCGTACCCGTACCGGTGGACGCGGAGGGGGTCCGGCCGGAGCTGCTGGCCGCCGCCTTCGAAGCGACCGGCGCGCGGGTCTTCGTATGCCAGCCGCTGTTCCAGAACCCGACGGGTGCGGTGCTGTCGGCGGCGCGGCGGCCCGAGGTGCTGCGGATCGCGCGGGACGCCGGGGCCTTCGTGATCGAGGACGACTACGCGCGGGCCCTGGCCCACGAGGACGCCGGCCCGCCGCCCGCCACGCTGGCCGCCGAGGACGCCGACGGGGTGGTGGTGCACGTCCGCTCGCTGACCAAGGCCACCTCGCCCAGCCTGCGCGTGGGCGCGCTCGCCGCCCGGGGGCCGGTGCTGGAGCGGCTGCGCGCCATCCAGGTCGTGGACACCTTCTTCGTGCCCCGGCCGCTCCAGGAAGCCGCCCTCGAACTGGTCGGCGCGCCCGCCTGGCCCCGCCATCTGCGTTCCGTCGCCGCCGAGTTGCGCCACCGCCGGGACGTCCTCGCGGGCGCGCTGCGCCGCGGACTGCCCGAGCTGGAGCTCGCGCACCTGCCGGCCGGCGGCTACCAGCTGTGGACCCGGCTGGCCGGGGGCGGCGACGACGCGGACTTCACGGCGCAGGCCCTGCGCGCCGGGGTCGCCGTCGCGCCCGGCCGCCCGTTCTTCTGCGCGGAGCCGCCGGCGGCGTACGTCCGGCTGAGCTTCGCCGGGGTGTCCGGCCCGGCGGAACTGGTGGAGGCCGTCCAGCGGCTGCGCGCCGCCCTGTGAAACCCGTCGCGGCGAGCGGGCGGGGGCGAGGCGCAACATTGCATAAAAGTGCGGCGCTACGTATAGTCATGCCATCGAGGAGGAGGTCCGATGGTGGTACGTGTAGCGGTGGCCGGGGCGAGCGGGTACGCGGGTGGTGAGCTGCTGCGCCTGCTGCTCTCGCACCCCGGGGTGGAGATCGGCGCGCTGACCGGGCACTCCAACGCCGGGCAGCTCCTCGGGTCCCTGCAACCGCACCTCGTACCGCTCGCCGGGCGGACCCTGGAGGCGACCACGCCCGAGGTCCTCGCCGGTCACGACGTCGTGTTCCTCGCGCTGCCGCACGGGCAGTCCGCCGCCGTCGCCGCGCGGCTCGGCGAGGACGTGCTCGTCGTCGACATGGGCGCCGACCACCGGCTGAAGGATTCCGCGGAATGGGACCGGTTCTACGGCGCCCCGCACGCCGGGACCTGGCCCTACGGCCTTCCCGAGCTGCCCGGCGCCCGCGCCGGCCTGGCCGGGGCCCGCCGGATCGCCGTCCCCGGCTGCTTCCCGACCGCCGTCTCCCTCGCGCTCTACCCCGCGTACGCCGCCCGCCTGGCCGGGCCCGAGGCCGTGATCGTCGCCGCCACCGGCACCTCCGGCGCGGGCAAGGCCCTCAAGCCGCACCTGCTCGGCTCCGAGGTGATGGGCACCGTGACCCCGTACGGCGTCGGCGGCGCCCACCGGCACACGCCGGAGATGGTGCAGAACCTCTCCCCGCTCGCCGGCGAGCGCGTCTCGGTCTCCTTCACCCCCCACCTCGTCCCCATGCCCCGCGGCATCCTCGCCACCTGCTCGGCGAAGGCCCTCCCGGGCACCACCGCGCAGTCGCTGCGCGCCGCCTACGAGAAGGCGTACGCGGACGAGCCGTTCGTCCAGCTGCTCCCCGAGGGCCTCTGGCCCACCACCAAGTCGGTGTACGGCTCCAACGCCGTCCACGTCCAGGTGGCCCTCGACGAGCACGCCGGGCGGATCATCGCCATCAGCGCGATCGACAACCTCACCAAGGGCACCGCCGGCGGCGCGGTGCAGAGCATGAACATCGCGCTCGGGCTCCCCGAGGCGCTGGGTCTTTCCACGATGGGAGTGGCGCCGTGAGCGTTACGGCTGCACAGGGGTTCACGGCGGCGGGCATCGCCGCCGGGATCAAGGCGAACGGCAATCCGGACCTGGCCCTCGTGGTCAACCACGGCCCCCGGCTGGCGGCCGCCGGCGTCTTCACCTCCAACCGCGTCAAGGCCGCGCCCGTGCGCTGGTCCGAGCAGGTCCTGCGGGGCGGCACCGTCAGCGCGGTCGTCCTCAACTCCGGCGGCGCCAACGCCTGCACCGGCCCCAAGGGCTTCCAGGACACCCACGCCACCGCAGAGAAGGCCGCGGCCGTGCTGGGCGGCGAGCACAACGCGGGGGAGATCGCCGTGGCCTCCACCGGCCTGATCGGCGTCCTGCTCCCCATGGACAAGCTGCTGCCCGGCATCGAGACGGCCGCGGCCGCCCTCACCGCCGACGGCGGCGAGGCCGCCGCCATCGCCATCAAGACCACCGACACCGTGCACAAGACGGCCACCGCCGTCCAGGACAGCTGGACCGTCGGCGGCATGGCCAAGGGCGCGGGCATGCTCGCCCCGGGCCTGGCCACCATGCTCGTCGTCCTCACCACCGACGCCGACCTGGACTCCGCCACCCTCGACGCGGCCCTGCGCGACGCCACCCGCACCACCTTCGACCGGGTCGACTCCGACGGCTGCATGTCCACCAACGACACGGTGCTGCTGCTGGCCTCCGGCGCCTCCGGGCAGGTCCCGGCGTACGAGGACTTCGCCCGGGCCGTCCGGACCGTCTGCGACGACCTGGCCCGCCAGCTGATCGGCGACGCCGAGGGCGCGAGCAAGGACATCCGCATCGAGGTCGTCGGCGCGGCCAGCGAGGCGGACGCGGTCGAGGTCGGCCGGTCCATCGCCCGCAACAACCTGCTCAAGTGCGCCATCCACGGCGAGGACCCCAACTGGGGCCGGGTGCTCTCCGCGATCGGCACCACCGCCGCCGCGTTCGACCCGGACCGCCTCAACGTGGCCATCAACGGCGTCTGGGTCTGCAAGAACGGTTCCGTCGGCGAGGACCGCGACCTGGTCTCCATGAAGGACCGCGAGGTCCGCATCACCGCCGACCTGTCCACCGGCAGCGAGTCCGCGGTCATCTGGGCCAACGACCTGACGGCCGAGTACGTCCACGAGAACAGCGCCTACGCCTCATGAGCACCGCACGCAAGCACACGGCCCTGCCCAAGGCGGAGATCCTCATCGAGGCCCTGCCCTGGCTCACCCGGCACAACGGCAAGGTCGTCGTCATCAAGTTCGGCGGCAACGCCATGATCGACGAGGACCTCAAGGCGGCCTTCGCCCAGGACGTCGTCTTCCTGCGCCAGGCCGGCCTGAAGCCGGTCGTCGTCCACGGCGGCGGGCCCCAGATCAACGCCCAGCTCGACAAGCAGGGCCTGGTCAGCGAGTTCAAGGCGGGCCTGCGCGTCACCACCCCGGAGGCGATGGACGTCGTACGGATGGTGCTCGCGGGCCAGGTCCAGCGCGAGCTGGTCGGGCTGCTCAACCAGCACGGGCCGCTCGCCGTCGGCATGACCGGCGAGGACGCGCACACCATCACCGCCACCAAGCACACCCCGTCGATCGAGGGCGAACTCGTCGACATCGGTCGGGTCGGCGAGATCACCGCGATCGACACCGGTGCCATCGAGGCCCTGCTGGCCGACGGCCGGATCCCGGTGATCTCCTCCATCGCGCGCAGCGCCGACGATCACCACGTGTACAACGTCAACGCCGACACGGCGGCCGCGGCGCTCGCCGCCGCGCTGGGCGCCGAGACGCTGATGGTCCTCACCGACGTCGAGGGCCTCTACGCGGACTGGCCGAACAGCGACGAGGTCATCAGCCGGCTCACCGTGAGCCAGCTGGAGAAGCTGCTGCCCGAGCTGTCCAGCGGCATGGTCCCGAAGATGGAGGGCTGCCTGCACGCCGTCCGCGGCGGCGTCGGCACCGCGCGCGTGATCGACGGACGGGTCCAGCACTCGATCCTGCTGGAGATCTTCACCGACGAGGGAATCGGCACGATGGTCGTGCCCGACGCACAGGGAGGGGAACCCGCGTGAGCGGCAACCAGGAGTACGCCGCCCGCTGGAAGGGCGCGCTGACCGACAACTACGGCACGCCCGCGCTGGCCCTCGTACGCGGTGAGGGCGCCCAGGTCTGGGACGCGGACGGCAAGCAGTACACCGACTACGTCGGCGGGATCGCCGTCAACGCCCTCGGCCACGCCCACCCGGCGGTCGTCGCGGCCGTCACCGCGCAGATCTCCACCCTCGGCCACGTCTCCAACCTCTACGCCTCCGAGCCGGTCCTCGCGCTCGGCGAACGGCTGCTCCAGCTCTTCGGCCGCGCGGGCCGGATTTTCTTCTGCAACTCCGGAGCGGAAGCGGTCGAGGCCGCCTTCAAGATCGGCCGGCTGACCGGTCGCGGCCACATGGTCGCCACCACCGGCGGCTTCCACGGCCGGACCATGGGCGCCCTCGCGCTCACCGGCCAGCCCGCGAAGCAGACGCCCTTCCTGCCGCTGCCCGGCGAGGTCACCCACGTCCCGTACGGCGACGCCGAGGCCCTGCGGGCCGCCGTCACCGAGGAGACGGCCCTCGTCGTCATCGAGCCCGTCCAGGGCGAGAACGGCGTCGTGGTCCCGCCCGCCGGCTACCTCACGGCCGCCCGCGAGATCACCCGTGCCACCGGCACCCTGCTCGTCCTCGACGAGGTCCAGACCGGCATCGGCCGCTGCGGCCAGTGGTTCGAGCACCAGGCCCACGAGGGCGTCGAGCCCGACCTCGTCACGCTCGCGAAGGGTCTGGGCGGTGGTCTGCCCCTCGGCGCCGTGGCCGCCTTCGGCCCGGCCGCCGACCTGCTGCGGCCCGGCCAGCACGGCACCACCTTCGGCGGGAACCCGGTCGCCTGCGCCGCCGGCCTCGCCGTGATCGACACCATCGCCACCGACGGCCTGCTCGACCGGGTCAAGGCGCGCGGCGAGCGGCTGCGCGGCGGAATCGAAGCCTCCGGCCACGGCCTGGTCTCCCACGTCCGCGGCTCGGGCCTCCTGCTGGGTATCGTGCTGACGGAGCCGCTCGCACCGAAGGTGCAGCAGGCGGCTCAGGAGGCCGGATTCCTGGTCAACGCGCCCGCCCCCGACGTCGTACGGCTGATGCCCCCGTTCGTCATCACCGAGGCCGAGGTCGACGCGTTCGTCAGGGCGCTGCCCGGCATCCTCGACGCAGCGGGACGATCCGGAGAATGAGACGACGATGAGCCAGGCGCAGGAACACGAGCAGCACGGGCCGTCCGTCCCGCAGACCCGCACCGCCCGCCACCGCCGGATCGTGGACATCCTCAACCGGCAGCCGGTCCGCTCCCAGAGCCAGCTGGCCAAACTGCTCGCCGACGACGGGCTGAGCGTCACCCAGGCGACGCTCTCCCGCGACCTCGACGAGCTGGGCGCGGTGAAGATCCGCAACACCGGCGGCGAGCTGATCTACGCGGTCCCCAGCGAGGGCGGCTTCCGCACCCCGCAGGCCCCCCTCGGCGAATCGGCGAAGGAGGAGCGCATGCGGCGCCTCTCCGGCGAACTGCTGATCTCCGCGGAGGCCTCCGCGAACCTCGTGGTCCTGCGCACCCCGCCGGGCGCGGCCCAGTTCCTCGCCTCGGCGATCGACCAGGCCGAACTCCAGGCCATCCTCGGCACCATCGCCGGTGACGACACCCTGATGCTGATCAGCCGCGACCCCTCCGGCGGCCAGGCCCTGGCCGACCACCTGCTGCGCCTGGCCCAGAAGGAGAGCTGATCCGGGCGGCGCGCACGGCGGGCACCGGTCTCAGTACCGGGTCACCGCGAGCGGGCCGGACTCCGTACCGATCGCGATGTGCGGGTCGCGGCGGGGGTCGGCCCAGCGGAGCAGGGCGCGCAGGGCGCGGCGGGGGACCGAGACGCAGCCGGCCGTCGCGCCCTGGCCGTCGACGTGCAGGAAGATGCCCGCGCCCCGGCCGCGTACGGGCGCGTCGTAGTTGAAGGCGATGACCAGGGCGTGCGCGTACTGCTGCCCGTACGCCGCCAGGTGCTCGGCCTCGCCGGGGGCGCAGTCCGCCGGGAGCGGTTCCGTCCAGCGGTTGTACTCCGCCGAGGCGTTGTCCTGGCACCACCACGAACGGTCCGTCACCCGCCGGTACGCGTACGCCGTCCCGGCCGGCGGCCGTGCGATGCCGAAGGCGTACGGGAGCGCGTACAGCCCCGTCGGCGTGGTGTTCGTGCCCTGCGTCCGCGTCGCGCCCTCGGTGAGGCCGTTCGCGCCGAACCGCGCGGGCGCGCCGCCCGCCTCGTACCAGTGCCCGGCCCGCCGGTCCCACCAGGTCAGCCACCCGGTCGTGGACCCGGGCGCCGGCGCGACGGCGGTGATCAGCTGACTCCCGCCCCCGGTGTCGGCGAGCAGCCCGGGCAGCGGCCCCGCCTCGCCTCCCGGCCGGGGCAGCGCGGCGAGGAGGAGCGAGCCGACGAGCAGAGCGGTACGCAGCACCCGTCAGACGGTACGGGCCGAGGGGGGCGCGCATCGTGCAGGCAGGCCGTCGGGGCGGGCGGGGAAACCCCCCATCGGCTCAGGGGCGGGCCGGTACGGGCAGTCCCAGCCGGGTCCGCATCCGCCGCATGACGTGGTCGCCGAAGAGCGGGGCGCACTGCTCCAGCAGCCTGCCGACCTCGGGGTCGCCGGGCGGCAGGGCGGGCGGCGCGTCCGGGTTCCACAGGCTCCGGATCCGCTGCGCGGCGAGCCGGCGCAGCGCCGGGTCCTGGTCCGACAGCAGCGCGACGGAGGCCCGCAGTCCGGGCAGCCCGCCGCGCGCGTGCAGCAACCGGTACGCGGCCCGGCGGGCGTGCGGAGGCGGCCCGGGCGCGATCCGGGCGGCCAGCCAGTCGGCGGGCAGCCGCTCCACCGACGGGAGCAGGCTGAACGAGGCCTGCCGGACGACGGCCGGTGACGGGTCGTCGAGCAGGGCGCGCAGCCGCTCCGTGCCCGGGGAGTCGTCGAGCCGGCGCAGTCCGCCCACGGCGGCGGCCCGCACCGCGCCGGACGGATGACCGAGCAGGGCGCGCAGCAGGGGAGCCTCGGCGCGCGCGGCGCATTCGGAGAAGCCGGTCACCGCGTACGGGGTGAGCAGCGCCGGGTCGTGGAGCAGCGCGCGGTAGCGGGCGGGCGGGTCCCCGCCGTCCTGCCGCACCGCCCAGCGGGCGCAGGCCCGCACCAGGCCGGAGCGGTCGGCGAGGTGCCCGGCGGCCTCGGCGGCCCGGCCGGCCCCGCGCAGGGCGGTCACCCCGGCGGCCCGCACCGCCGGCACCCGCCCACCGAGCAGGGCGTCGACCACCACGTCCACCACGTCATCGTCACCCCACCGGCCGGCAGCCGGAGCAGCCGCGCCGCCGCCCGGAGCCGGAAGAGCCACGCCGCCCGCAGCCGAAGGAGCCGGGCTGCCCGCAGCCGAAGCAGCCGCGCCAGCCCGGGTCGCGCCCGCCCGAGCCGAGTGGACCGTGCCTGCCCGAGCCGATGGCGCCGCCGTGGGCGCCGCGCCCGCCCGGGCCGAGGGCGTCCGGGTGCGGGGGGACGCCAGGGCCGCCAGGGAGGCCAGCGTGGCGTCGGCCCACAGGGCGGCCGTCGCCGGGTCCGGCTCGGTGGCGGCCCGCCGGGCCCGCTCGCGGATCCCGACCCGGCCGTTCTCGATGCCGAGCCGGGCCGCCAGCCGTCGGGTGGGCGGGTCGGGGCTGTCGCGGAGCGCGGTCAGGGCGGCGGGGTCGGCGAGCAGCGCGGCCGTGAGCCGCTCCAGGGCCCAGTCGCCGGTCGCGCGCCGGGCCAGGCGCAGGACGAGCGGCGCCAGTGCGCACAAGGCCGCCGCGGGCGCACCCGCCAGGGCCTCGGCGAACCGGACCCGGGCGCGTTCGCGCACCTGCGGGACCCAGTCGGTGCACCGGATCGCCAGGAGTTCGGGCCGCGGGCGGGCTTCGAGCAGGGCCGCCGCCCGGATCCACCCGTCGGGGTGGCACAGACGGACCTCCGGCGCCTCCGCGAGCGCGTCCGCGCGGGAGCGGCCCGCCCGGACCTCGGCGTCGAAGGCGATCCACGCCGTCGGCTCCCCGCCCGCCGGCACCTCCCCGCCGCCCCCGCCGTCCAGCAGCAGCCGCGCCGCCGCCCGCCCCCGCGCGGCCGCCTGTGGTGCTCCGGCTCCCATACGTCCTCCCCCGTCTCATCGAAGCCCCGATCCTAGGCAGCCTCCCGCCGGCCCCGCCCGGGAAATTCCGGCTGGTGGGGGGCGCGCCCACAGGGCCGCCCCCCCGGCTGATTGACGAAACATACGGAGTAGTGCATAGTTATGCCTGTCGTTGAATGCACCGTAAGGAGAAACCCGTGACCGAGCGCGTCGTACTCGCCTACTCGGGCGGCCTGGACACCTCCGTCGCCATCGGCTGGATCGCCGAGGAGACGGGCGCCGAGGTCATCGCCGTTGCCGTGGACGTCGGCCAGGGCGGCGAGGACCTGGACGTCATCCGCAAGCGCGCGCTCGACTGCGGTGCCGTCGAGGCCGAGGTGGCCGACGCCTCGGACGAGTTCGCCAACGAGTACTGCCTCCCGGCGATCAAGGCCAACGCCCTCTACATGGACCGATACCCGCTGGTCTCGGCGCTCTCCCGGCCGGCCATCGTCAAGCACCTGGTCGCCGCCGCCAAGAAGCACGGCGCCACCACCGTCGCGCACGGCTGCACCGGCAAGGGCAACGACCAGGTCCGCTTCGAGGCCGGCATCGTCGCCCTCGCCCCCGACCTCAAGTGCATCGCCCCGGTCCGCGACTACGCGATGACCCGGGACAAGGCGATCGCCTTCTGCGAGGAGAAGCAGCTCCCGATCGCCACCACCAAGAAGTCCCCGTACTCCATCGACCAGAACGTCTTCGGGCGCGCCGTCGAGACGGGCTTCCTGGAGGACATCTGGAACGCCCCGATCGAGGACATCTACGAGTACACCTCGAACCCGGCCCTGCCGCGCGAGGCCGACGAGGTCGTCATCTCCTTCAAGGAGGGCGTCCCGGTCGCCATCGACGGCCGCCCCGTCTCCGTCCTCCAGGCGATCCAGCAGCTCAACGAGCGGGCCGGCGCCCACGGCATCGGCCGGATCGACATCGTCGAGGACCGTCTCGTCGGCATCAAGTCCCGCGAGGTGTACGAGGCCCCGGGCGCGATCGCGCTGATCACCGCCCACCAGGAGCTGGAGAACGTCACCGTCGAGCGCGAGCTGGCCCGCTACAAGCGGCAGGTCGAGCAGCGCTGGGGCGAGATGGTCTACGACGGCCTGTGGTTCTCCCCGCTCAAGCGGGCGCTGGACGGCTTCATCAACGAGGCCAACCAGCACGTCACCGGTGACATCCGGATGACCCTGCAGGGTGGCCGCGCCGTCGTCACCGGCCGCAAGTCGGACGAGTCGCTGTACGACTTCAACCTGGCGACCTACGACTCGGGCGACACCTTCGACCAGTCCAAGGCCCAGGGCTTCATCGAGATCTTCGGCCTCTCCTCGAAGATCGCCGCCCGCCGCGACCTCGCCTGAGCCGTCCGCGCGGTACCGAGACGGCCTCCCCGTTCCCTCCGCGACGGGGAGGCCGTCGTACATCCACCCTCATGAGGAGCAGTAGCTGTGAGCAGCAACAACGGTGACGTCCGGCTCTGGGGCGGCCGGTTCGCCGACGGGCCTTCGGAAGCCCTCGCGAAGCTGTCCGCGTCGGTCCACTTCGACTGGCGCCTCGCGCCGTACGACATCGCCGGCTCGCGCGCCCACGCCCGCGCGCTGGCCACGGCGGGCCTGCTCACGGCCGAGGAACTCGACCGCATGACCGACGGCCTGGACCGGCTGGAGGCCGACGTGGCCGACGGCTCGTTCACCGGCACCCTCGCCGACGAGGACGTGCACACCGCCCTGGAGCGGGGCCTGCTGGAGCGGCTCGGCCCCGACCTCGGCGGCAAGCTGCGGGCCGGCCGGTCCCGCAACGACCAGGTGGCCACCCTCTTCCGGATGTACCTGCGCGACCACGCCCGGATCATCGGCGCCCTGATCGCCGACCTCCAGGACGCGCTGGTCGGCCTCGCCGAGGCGCACCCGGACGTCGCGATGCCGGGCCGCACCCACCTCCAGCACGCGCAGCCGGTGCTCTTCGCCCACCACGTACTGGCCCACGTGCAGTCCCTGTCCCGGGACGCCGAGCGGCTGCGTCAGTGGGACACCCGGACCGCCGTCTCCCCGTACGGTTCGGGCGCCCTGGCCGGCTCCTCGCTGGGCCTGGACCCCGAGCAGGTCGCCGCCGACCTCGGCTTCGAGCGGGGTTCGGCCGGCAACTCGATCGACGGCACGGCCTCCCGCGACTTCGTCGCCGAGTTCGCCTTCGTCACCGCGATGATCGGGATCAACCTGTCCCGGATCGCGGAGGAGATCATCCTCTGGAACACGAAGGAGTTCTCCTTCGTCACCCTGCACGACGCCTTCTCCACCGGCTCGTCGATCATGCCGCAGAAGAAGAACCCCGACATCGCGGAGCTGGCGCGCGGCAAGTCGGGCCGCCTCATCGGCAACCTGACGGGCCTGCTCGCCACCCTCAAGGCGCTGCCGCTCGCCTACAACCGGGACCTCCAGGAGGACAAGGAGCCGGTCTTCGACTCCTGCGACACCCTGGAGGTGCTGCTGCCCGCCTTCACCGGGATGATGGCCACGCTCACGGTCCACCGGGAGCGGCTGGAGGAGCTGGCTCCGGCGGGCTTCTCCCTGGCCACCGACATCGCGGAGTGGCTGGTCAAGCAGGGCGTGCCGTTCCGGGTGGCGCACGAGGTGGCCGGCGAGTGCGTCAAGGTCTGCGAGGCCGAGGGCATCGAGCTCGACCAGCTGACGGACGAGCAGTTCGCGAAGATCTCCGAGCACCTGACCCCCGAGGTGCGCACCGTCCTCAACGTCAAGGGCGCCCTGGCCTCCCGTAACGGCCGGGGCGGCACGGCCCCGTCGGCGGTGGCGGTCCAGCTCACCGAGCTGAAGGCCGACCTGGTCATCCAGCACGCCTGGGCGGCCCACAAGCGCTAGCCGTACGCGCCCGCCCGGGGCGGTACGGGGCCGCACCCGGCCCCGTACCGCCCCTCACGGCTTTCCGGGCGCGGCCCAGTCGGCCAGCCGCTCGAAGTCCGCCGCCGTCAGGCCGATCCGCTCGTCGACGCGCAGCAGCAGCGCGTGCGCCGGATGCCGCTGGTCCACGTACTCGTGGTCCGCGGCCGTGATGTCGTCGTCGATCCAGGCGAACTCCCGGCCCGCCGCGTACTCCAGGACGTACTGCGTCTTCCAGAAGGTCCCCCGCGGCGCCCGGCCGTGCATCCGCGGCCAGTCGATGAAGGGGAGCCGGGGGAGTCCGAGGACCGGGCCGATCCAGTCGTTGGCCTCGTCCTTCCAGGTGGTGGCCCAGACCAGCTCGTACGTGTCCGCCAGCGCGCGCAGCGCTGCTCCGTGGGCGGGATTCAGCCAGACCCGCAGGGGCTTGTCGTTCCCGGCGACCGTCCAGCCGCGCGGCCGCATCCGGTGGGTGGTGTACCCCTCGGGGCGGCGCTCGGGCTTGGCGGCGTAGGGGTTCAGCGGGCCGTCGACGTCGATCAGCAGCAGGGGTCTCATCGGGACAGAATTCCTTCCCGGCTGCCCGCGAGCAGCCGATTTAACGATCGAATGAGACAGTGGTGTTTCATTCGGGGTACGCTTGTCTCATGGCTATGGATCGTGACCAGGTGCTCCGCGACGCGGCGGCCCTGCTCTCCCGCAAATCGACCGCCACGATGGACGAGGTCGCCCGCGCCGCCGGAATCGGCCGGGCCACCCTGCACCGGCACTTCGCCGGGCGCGACGCCCTCGTACGGGCCCTGGAGGACCTCGGGATCCGCGCGTTCGAGGTGGCCTTCGACCAGGCCCGGCTCGACGAGGGCACGGCCGTCGAGGCGCTCCGGCGGCTCGTGGCCGAGGTGGAGCCCAACGCCCAGCTGCTGGCCTTCCTCGTCACCGAGAACCAGCTCTTCGAGGGCGACCAGGTCAACGAGGGCTGGGCCCGCCTCGACGCCCGCGTCGGCGCGCTCTTCCGGCGCGGCCAGCAGGAGGGCGACATCCGCATCGACCTGAGCCCCGCCTGGCTCACCGAGGCCCTCTACGGCCTCGTCGGCACCTGCGCCTGGGCCGTGATGGACGGCCGGGTCGCCGCCAAGGACTTCCAGTACATGATCACCGAGTTGCTGCTCGGTGGCGCACGACGGAGTGTGGAGCAATGAGCCGTACAGAACAGCTGAACCGGCGGGCGGGAGCGGAGGGGAAGAGCGGGGGGCGCTGGCTCGCCCTGTCCGTGCTCGTCCTCGCCGTGCTGCTGGTCGCGGTCGACGCCACCGTACTCGGTCTCGCCACCCCGGCCCTCAGCGAGGACCTCAAGCCGTCCGGCACGCAGCTGCTGTGGATCGGCGACATCTACTCCTTCGTCATCGCCGGCCTGCTCGTCTCCATGGGCTCCCTCGGCGACCGCATCGGCCGCAAGAAGCTGCTGCTCCTCGGCGCCACCGCCTTCGGCGCGGTGTCCGTCCTCAACGCCTACGCCTCCAGCCCCGAGATGATGATCGTGGCCCGGGCGCTGCTCGGCGTGGCCGGCGCGACCCTGATGCCGTCCACCCTCGCCCTGATCCGCAACATCTTCCACGACCCCCGCGAGCGCAGCCTCGCCATCGGCATCTGGGGCGCCACCGCCTCCGCCGGCGCGGCCGTCGGACCGGTGGTCGGCGGAGCTCTGCTCCAGCACTTCTGGTGGGGCTCGGTCTTCCTCATCAACCTGCCCGTGATGGCCGCCCTCGTCCTCGTCGGGATCAAGCTGCTGCCCGAGTCCAAGAACCCGGTCGCCGGGCCCTGGGACCTGGTCAGCGTCGCGCTCTCCCTCATCGGCGTCATCGGCGTGGTCTACGCCGTCAAGGAAGTCGCCACCCATGGCCTGACCTGGGGCGTCTGGGCCGCCGCCGTCATCGGCGGAGCCTGCCTGTACGCCTTCGTCCGGCGCCAGTTCAGCCTGCCGTCCCCGCTGCTCGACATGCGGCTCTTCAAGCACCGCGGCTTCTCCGGAGCGGTCCTCGCCGACCTGCTGACCGTCTTCGGCCTCTCCGGGCTGGTCTTCTTCCTGTCCCAGTTCCTCCAGCTGGTCCAGGGCCGCGACCCCCTGGAAGCCGGCCTGGCCGAACTGCCCGCAGCCATCGGTGCCGTCGTCACCGGCCTGCTCGCGGGCCGCTACGCCCGCCGGTACTCCGTACGCGGCATCGTGTCCGGCGGTCTCGGCGCCATCGGGGTGGCCCTGGCCGCCCTCACGGTGATCCACAAGGAGACCGGCTACCCGCTGCTCGGCGCGGCCCTGCTCGTCGTCGGACTCGGCGCGGGCTTCTCCTTCACCGTCACCGCCGACGTGATCCTCTCCAGCGTCCCCAAGGAGCAGGCCGGTTCGGCCTCGGCCGTCTCCGAGACCGCGTACGAACTCGGCGCCGCCCTCGGCATCGCCCTGCTCGGTTCCATCGTCACCGGCGTCTACCAGTCCTTCACCGCCCCGGCCTCGGTCCCCGCGCCGGTCGCCGACGCGGCGCACGAGTCGCTCGGCGGCGCCGTCGAAGCCGCCAGGGCGCTGGACCCGCAGACCGGCGGGCAGATGGTCGCCGCCGCCCAGGACGCCTTCGTGGACGGCCTGCGGGTCGCCTCCGGCGTCGGCGCGGCCGTCCTGCTGGCCACCGCCGCGGCCGCCTGGTTCCTGCTGCGCGGCCAGGCGCTCCAGGACGGCGTCGAGCACTGACGCACCGCCAGCGGGGCATGTCATGAACGCGGTTGACACCACCTCGCCGGCCGGGACACCATCCCGGCGATGGAGATCACCGATCTGACCCCGGCCGAACGCCGCGTCTGGGACGCCTTCCCGCGCGGCGACGGCGTCGACTTCCGCGCGCAGCCCGACGACAGCTCCGTGGACGGGGCCGGCTGGGGCCCGGAGCGCACCGTGCGGGCCGAGGTGCTCCGGGCCCTCCTGCTGGGCGCGCGCCCCGCCGAGGAGGGCCGGGTGGCGGGCCTGAAGGTCAAGGGCGCGAAGATCGTCGGCAAGCTGGACCTGCGCTACGCCAGCGTCGACCATGCCATCCGGCTGCGCGACTGCTGGTTCGAACGCAAACCCCTGCTGTACGGGGCCCAGCTCAAGGCCCTCGTCCTCGGCTACTCCACCCTCCCCGGCCTCACCGCCGCCACGGTCCGCGTCGAGGTGGTGCTGCGGCTCTCCTGCTGCCGCGTCACCGGCCCCGTACGGCTCCAGGGCGCGAAGATAAACGGCGGCCTCTTCCTCCAGGGCGCGGTGATCGGCCCGGTGACCGGCGAGGAGACGGACGAACCCCCGCTCCAGCTCAACCACGTCGAGGTCACCACCGACGTCATCGCCAACGACCTCACCGTGCACGGCCAGCTCCGCCTCAAGGGCGCCACCGTCGGCGGTCAGATCGTCCTGGACCGCGCCCGCCTGCTCGCCCCCGGCGGGATCGCGCTCCAGGCCGAGACGCTGACCGTCGGCACCGACCTGCGGGGCCACCGGATGGAGGCCCACGGGACGGTCAACCTCACCGGCTCCCGGATACCGGGCCAGCTGAACTTCGCGTACGCCGCCCTCGTCAACCCCGGCGGCGTCGCCCTGCGCGCCTCCAGCTGCGCCATCGGCGAGGTGTGGCTGCGCAACTGCCCGCCCGTCCAGGGCCTGGTCAACCTGCGCCGCTCCCAGTTCGACCTGCTGCACGTGCCGAGCGGGGCCTGGCCCGAGCGGATCAGCATCGACGGCCTGACCTACCGCGCCCTCGCCCCGCACCTGCCCGCCGCGGAGCGGCTGCCCGCGCTGGAGCGCGAGGAGTCGGGCTACCTCCCGTACGCCTACGAGCAGCTCGCCGCGGCCTACCGGACGGCCGGCGACGAGGCGGCCGCGCGGACCGTGCAGCTGGCCAAGCTCCGGCGCCACCGAGCCACCCTGCCCCGGGCGGCCCGGCTGTGGGGGCTCCTCCAGGACGCCACCGTGGGGTACGGCTTCCGGCCCCTGCGCGCGGCGGGCTGGCTGGCGGCGCTGCTGCTGATCGGCTCGATCGCGTACACGGCGCACGCCCCGCGCCCGCTGAAGGCGGGGGAGGCGCCGGACTTCAACGCCGTCTTCTACACGATCGACCTGATGCTGCCGGTCATCGGCTTCGGCCAGGAGTCCGCCTACGCGCCGGCCGGCTGGTACCAGTGGCTGTCGTACCTGCTGATCGTGACCGGCTGGATCCTCGCCACGACGACCCTGGCGGGCGTCAGCCGGTCACTGCAACGGCAGTAGGGCTCGGGCGGTCTCCGGGCTCAGGCGGCCTTCGCCTTGGTGGCGTACATGTCCACGTACTCCTGCCCCGACAGCCGCATGACCTCGGCCATCACCGAGTCGGTGACGGCGCGCAGCACGTAGCGGTCGCGGTCCATGCCCTCGTAGCGGGAGAACTCCATCGGCTCGCCGAAGCGGACGGTGACCTTGCCCGGGCGCGGCATGCCCGCGCCGCCCGGCTGGAGCTTGTCGGTGCCGATCATCGCGAAGGGGACCACGGGGGCGCCGGTCATCAGGGTGAGGCGGGCGATGCCGGTGCGGCCGCGGTAGAGGCGGCCGTCGGGGGAGCGGGTGCCTTCGGGGTAGATGCCGAAGATCTTGCCCTCCTCCAGGATCCGGCGGCCCGTCATCAGCGCCGCCACGCCGCCGTTCGCGCCGTCCCGGTCCACCGGGATCATGCCGGCGCCGGTGAAGAACCACGCCATCAGCCGGCCCTTGAGGCCCTTGCCCGTGACGTACTCGTCCTTGCCGATGAAGTGCACCGTCCGGTGGCAGACCAGCGGGAGGATCATCGAGTCGATGAAGGTGAGGTGATTGCCCGCCAGGATCACCGGACCGGTGCCCGGAATGTTCTCGATGCCCTCCACCCTGGTGCGGATGATCAGGCGCATGACCGGTCCCACAGTGGCTTTGATGAGCGCGGTACGGAACAACGTGAGCCCTCCGGCATCGAAATGCGGTTTTCACACCACGCGGCGGTAGTGCAGGTGAGGACGATACTCGCGGGTCACCGCTGATCGCACATCGGGTTCGCGTGTCGACACACAGTGTTGACGCACGTTTCCGCCATGTTCCCGCCACGCCCATCCTCCCGCCATCCCCCCTTGCCTACCATCGGCACGCCGATTGCGGGCCGCGCGACCCGGAGATCCCGGGCCCCCGGGCCCGTCACCGAACGAGGAGAGGCACTCATGACACAGGGCGGGGCAGCGGGAGCGGCACGGCGTACGGTCCTGGGGGCGGCGGTCCTCGCGGCCGGAACCGGGATCACCGCACTGGGGGCGGCCCCCGCCTCCGCCGCCGAGGCGCGGACGGGCCAGGACGAGGGCGGCTACCGGGACCTCCCCGTGCCGACGGTCATCGGCCACCGGGGCTCCAGCGGCTACCGGCCCGAGCACACCCTCGGCTCCTACCAGCTCGCCCTCGACCTCGGCGCGGACGTCATCGAGCAGGACCTCGTCCCCACCAAGGACGGCCATCTGGTGTGCCGTCACGAGAACGAGATCGGCGGCACCACCGACGTCGCCGACCACCCGGCGTTCGCCGCCCGGCGCACGACCAAGACCGTCGACGGGGTCTCCGTCACCGGCTGGTTCACCGAGGACTTCACGCTCGCCGAGCTGAAGACCCTGCGGGCCAAGGAGCGCATCCCCGCCGTCCGCCAGCGCAACACGCTCTACGACGGCCGCTGGGGCATCCCCACCTTCGAAGAGGTGCTGCGCTGGGCCGGCCGCGAGGGCCGCCGGCGTGACAAGCGCGTCTGGCTGCACGTGGAGACCAAGCACCCCACCTACTTCCGGGGACTGGGCCTCGGCCTGGAGGAACCCCTCGCCGCCCTGCTGCGCCGCTACGGGCGCGACGGCCGCGACGCCGCCGTCTTCCTGCAGTCCTTCGAGCCCTCCAGCATCCAGCGGCTCTCCCGCCTGGTGTCGGCCCCGCGCGTGGTGCTGCTCGGCGCGGCGAACACCCGGCCCTGGGACTTCGAGGCCGCCAAGGACCCCCGTACCGTCGCGGACCTGGTCAAGCCCGAGGGCCTCAAGTGGATCGCCGGCTTCGCCCAGGGCATCGGCCCGACCCTGGACCTGATCGTGCCCCGCACCGCCGACGGCCGGCTCGACCGGCCGACCGCCCTGGTCAAGGACGCCCACGCGCGCGGCCTGGTGCTGCACCCCTACACCGCGCGCAACGAGAACACCTTCCTGCCGGCCGAGTACCGCAAGGGCGCCGACCCCAACGCCTACGGGGACGCCTTCGGCGCCTTCCAGCGGTACTTCGAACTGGGCGTCGACGGCATCTTCACCGACAACCCGGACACCGGACTCCTCGCCGCCGAGGCCTTCCGCCCGGGCCGGGGCGGCACCCGCTAGCCCGCCCGACCCCGTACGGATGTGCGTGGCCCGGCGGGGAAACCGCCGGGCCGCTCCCGTACGTCCCGCCCGGCATGGACCTGCTGAAGGAACCCGATCTGCTCCAGGAGCTGGGCCCGCTGCTCTCCGCCGAGGCGGCCGCGGAGGCCCCGGCCGCCGGGGTGGAGGCCGCCGACCTGGAACAAGCCGTCTGGGTAAGGCTGCTGGAGCACGGCCCGTGCGCCCCCGACCCGACCGGCCGCGCCCGCTGGCTGCGCCGGGCGGTGCGCGCCGAAGCCCGGCTCGCCCGCCGCAGGACCCGCCGGGAGGTGCCGTACGCGGCCGCCCCCACGCCCGCCGCCGCGGCCGGGGAGCCGGAGGACGCCCTGCTGCACGGGGAGACGAACCGGGCCCTCCGATCGGCGGTCGCCCGATTGCCCGGACGCTGCCCGCAGCTGATGGGCGCACTTCTTTCGCCGAGAGACCTCACTTACCGTGAAATCGCAGGAGAGTTGGGTATCTCACAAGGAAGTTTGGGACCCGTGCGTTCCCGTTGCCTGGGATGTCTGCGCAGAATGCTGGCTGCAGAGGTTGAGGCTCCCGGCCCGCGGGGAAGGGAGCCTGAGAACCGGAGAGCCACCAGGTGAGCGGGAGGCATGCGCACATGGGCATGAGCGTGATCATTTCGGCGGCGACCGCCGATGACGCCGAGCAGATCTTCAAGCTGCAGTACCTGGCGTTCCAGCGCGAGGCCGAGCTGTACGGCAATTACCTGATCCAGCCGCTCACCCAGTCCCTGGACTCCCTCAAGGCGGAGCTCGCGTCGGACACCGTGCTGGTGGCCCGGCTGGGCGACGAGGTGGTCGGCACGGTGCGCGGCAGCGTCGGCGAGGACGGCACGGCCAGCATCGCGAAGCTGTGCGTGCATCCGCGCCTGCAGGGCCACGGCCTCGGCGCCCGGCTGCTGCGCGCGGTCGAGGGGGCCCTCGCGGGCCACGCCGGCACGACCCGCTTCCGCCTCCACACGGGCGTCAAGAGCGAGTCGAACCTGCGTCTGTACCGCAAGGCCGGTTACGCCCAGGTCGGCAACCGCACCGCCTCCGACGGCGTGCACCTGGTGATCCTGGAGAAGGAGGCGGCGAAGCCGTCCGACTTCGCCGTCAGCGCGTAGTCGTAGTCGTAGTCCGTCCGGTCCGCCGCGCTGAGTCCCCGCCCCGGGGGCTCAGCGCCGGGGTTCAGCGCCGGCGGCGCAGCCAGAGCATGCCCGTCACCGGCAGGATCACCGGGATGAACAGGTAGCCCATCCCGAAGTCCGACCACACGGTGGCGTCGGGGAAGGAGTCCGGCCGCACCAGCGTCCAGGTCCCCACGGCCAGCACCCCCGCCAGCTCCGCCGCGCAGCACACCAGCGCCGCCCGGCGGGCCCGCTCCCCGCCGCGCACCAGCGAGTACGTGATGAAGGCGTAGACCAGGGCCGCCGCGCCGGACAGCGCGTACGCCAGCGGGGCCCGGTCGAACTCGGTGGAGATCTGGTACGCCGAGCGCGACACGGCTCCGACCACCATCACCCCGTACAGCCACACCAGCAGCAGCCCCGGCCCGGAGACCAGGCGCTTCCGCCCGGCGCCGCCGGATCCCGTACCGGTCCCGGTCTCGGTCGTCGTGTCAGGCACCGGTGGTTCCCCAGATGTCGTAGAGCCGTACTTCGAGGACGGCGAGGACGACCGCGCCCGCGGCCACCGTCACCGAACCCCACTTGGTCCGTTCGCTGAGCGAGAGCATCCCGGCCGCCGGAACCGCCGCGAAGGCGCCGATCAGGTAGGCCACGAAGAGCACGGTGCCCTGCTGCGGCTTCTCTCCCCGGGCCAGCTGCACCAGGCCGACCGCCAGCTGGGCCAGGACCAGTACGGTCACCACGGCCATGCCGATGAAGTGCCAGTCCTTGGTCGGCTGGTCCCGCCATGCGGCGTGGCCGCACCAGGCGGCGAGGGCGAGGGCGGCCGCGCCGATGGCGGCCGTCAGGGCGTCGAGCATGCAGCGAGGGTATTACGGGCCGAAAGACCCGATGCGCTCACCCCTCGTCCCGGGCTTTCCTGGAGGGCATGAAGCTGCGCGCCGAAGCCCTGCTGTTCGACAACGACGGAACGCTCGTCTCCTCGATGGAATCCGTACGCCGCTGCTGGACCCGCTGGGCCCGGGAGTACGGGATATCCGACGAGGACTTCGCCCGGGTGGAGCTGCACGGCCGCCCCGCCGCCGAGATCATCGCCGAGCTGCTGCCCGCCGGGTGGCGCGAGGACGCCCTGGCCCGCATCGAGGCGCTGGAGGTGGAGGACGTGCCGGGCGGAGTCGTCCTGCTCCCCGGGGTCAAGGAGCTGCTGAACGCGCTCCCGGCCGGCCGCTGGGCCGTGGTCACCTCGGCCACCCGCCCGCTGGCCGAGGCCCGGCTGCGGGAGGCCGGCATCGACTGCCCCGAACTGGTGGCCGCCGACGACATCACCCGCGGCAAGCCCGACCCGGAGCCCTTCCTGCTCGCCGCCCGGCGCCTGGGCGTCGACCCGGCCCGCTGCGTGGTCTTCGAGGACGCCCCCGCGGGCCTGGCCGCCGGCCGCGCCGCCGGGATGACGACCGTGGCCTTGACCACAACCCACCGGGACGCCGAGCTCGACGCGGACGTGGTCGTCGGGGACCTCTCGGCCGTGTCCGCACGGGCCGACGCCGCCGGAGTGACGCTGGAGACGGCCGGCTGACGAGGCCCCGGATGTCCGTATGGCGGCCGGAATCCGTCCGCTATGCGGACACCATGGATCGGTGAGTCACCACGTCTGGTTTACTGGGGCGCATGACCACGACGAGCAGCCGCACCCTTGCGACCGAGGCGACGATGACGCCCGGTGCTCGTTGTATGTGTCGAATGCGCGCCTTCTGAGGGCCCCCCACCCGCGGTCTCGCGCCCCGAAGCGAGACAGGCCGAGCCGCTCCGCCGCAGCCGTCACCCGCTGACCGCCGTACGGACCGCTCCCGCCCCGCGCACGCGTCGACACCATCCTCTTTCCGACGGTATCGCCGTATCGCGTCCCAGATGTTTGCCCCGTGCACGGCACCCGCACGCCGTGCACTCGACAGCGACGGAATTCCTGTGATCACCACATCGGGCCTCACGAAGGTCTACCAGTCCCGTGGCCGCGAGGTCACCGCCCTGGACGGCGTCGACCTGCACGTCCGCGAGGGCGAGGTCTACGGAGTCATCGGCCAGAGCGGCGCCGGCAAGTCCTCCCTGATCCGCTGCGTGAACCTGCTGGAGCGCCCCACCACCGGCACGGTCACCGTCGACGGCACCGACCTCACCGCGCTGGCCGGCCGCGGCCGGCGCGCCGGCCGGGAACTGCGCGAGGCCCGCAGCCGCATCGGCATGGTCTTCCAGCACTTCAACCTGCTGTCGTCGCGCACCGTCCAGGCCAACGTCGAGCTGCCCCTGGAGATCCTCGGCGTCTCCGGCCGCGAGCGCTCCCGCAAGGCCCTGGAGCTCCTCGACCTCGTCGGCCTCGCCGACAAGGCCAAGGCCTACCCCACCCAGCTCTCCGGCGGCCAGAAGCAGCGCGTCGGCATCGCCCGCGCCCTGGCCGGCGACCCCAAGGTGCTCCTGTCCGACGAGGCCACCAGCGCCCTCGACCCCGAGACCACCCGCTCGATCCTCCAGCTGCTGCGCGACCTCAACCAGCAGCTCGGCCTCACCGTCCTGCTCATCACCCACGAGATGGACGTCGTCAAGGCCGTCTGCGACTCCGCCGCGCTGATGAAGGGGGGCAAGGTCGTCGAGTCCGGCACCGTCGCCGAGCTGCTCGCCACCCCGGGCTCCGAGCTCGCCTCCGAACTCTTCCCGGTCAGCGGCGCCGCCACCGGCCCCGACCGGACCGTCGTGGACGTCACCTTCCACGGCGAGGCCGCCGGCCGGCCGGTCATCTCGCAGCTGTCGCGCACGTACAACATCGACATCTCGATCCTGGGCGCCGCGATGGACACCGTCGCCGGCCGCCAGATCGGCCGGATGCGCATCGAACTGCCCGGCCGCTACGAGGAGAACGTCGTGCCCGTCGGCTTCCTGCGCGAGCAGGGCCTCCAGGTGGACGTCGTCGAGGAAGCGGACGCCGCCGGGGCGATCGAGAACGAACTGGCCGCGCTGGTCGAGGATGGTGTGAAGTGACCTGGTCCGAGATGCAGCCCCTGCTCACCCAGGGCACGTACGACACCCTCTACATGGTGCTGTGGTCCACCCTGGTCACCGTCCTCGGCGGACTGCCCCTCGGCATCCTCCTGGTCCTGACCGACAAGGGCGGCCTGCTCCAGAACCGGCCGGTCAACAAGGTCATCGGCGTGATCGTGAACGTCGGCCGCTCGCTGCCGTTCATCATCCTGCTGATCTTCCTGATCCCGGTCACCACGGCCGTCGTGGGCACCTTCATCGGCCCCACCGCCATGATCGTCCCGCTCGCGATCGGCGCGATCCCCTTCTTCGCCCGGCTCGTCGAGACGGCCGTGCGCGAGGTCGACCACGGCCTCGTCGAGGCCGTCGAGTCCATGGGCGGCGGCATCCCGACCCTCGTCGGCAGGGTCCTGCTCCCGCAGGCCCTGCCTTCCCTGGTCGCCGCCGTCACCACCACCGTGATCACCCTGGTCGGCTACTCCGCCATGGCCGGCGCGGTCGGCGGCGAGGGACTCGGATCCAAGGCCATCACGTATGGCTTCCAGCGCTTCGAGACCGGCTTCATGGTCGCCACCGTCGTCGTGCTGATCGCCCTCGTCACGGTGATCCAGCTCATCGGTGACGGCGTGGTACGCGTCCTGGCCCGCCGCGGCCGGACCGCCTGAACCTCCCCCACAAAGAGCCCGCACTTGTCGTGCTTGGGCCACCACCAGCGGGTCCCACCGGACCCGTACCGCAAGAAAGGCACTCTTCGTGCGTAAGAACATCAAGCTCACCGCCTTCGCCGCCGCCTCCGCCGCGCTCGCCCTCGGCCTCACCGCCTGCGGCAGCTCCTCGGACCCCTCGTCGGCGACCTCGGACGGCGGCAAGGCCGACGAGAGCAAGCCGCTGGTCATCGCGGCCTCCCCGACCCCGCACGCCGACATCCTGAAGTTCGTCAAGGACAACCTCGCCGCCAAGGCCGGCCTCAAGCTGGAGGTGAAGGAGTTCACGGACTACGTCCTGCCCAACACCGCCACCCAGCAGGGCCAGGTCGACGGCAACTACTTCCAGCACAAGCCGTACCTCGACGACTTCAACAAGAAGAACAAGACCACCATCGTGCCCGTGGTGAACGTGCACCTGGAGCCCCTCGGCCTCTACTCCAAGAAGGTCAAGGCCCTCACGGACCTGAAGCCCGGCCAGACCGTCGCCGTGCCCAACGACACCACCAACGAGGGCCGCGCGCTCCAGCTGCTCGCCGCGAACAAGCTGATCACCCTCAAGGACGGCGTCGGCACCAACGCCAAGCTCTCCGACATCACCGACAAGAAGGGCCTGGAGTTCAAGGAGCTGGAGGCCGCCACGGTCCCGCGCGCCCTGAACGACGTCGACGCCGCCGTCATCAACGGCAACTACGCCATCGAGGCCAGTCTCTCCCCGGCCAAGGACGCCCTCATCCTGGAGAAGGCCGAGGGCAACCCCTACGCCAACTTCCTCGCGGTCAAGGACGGAAACCAGAACGACCCGCGCGTCCAGAAGCTCGCCAAGCTGCTGAACTCCGACGAGGTCAAGAAGTTCATCGAGGACAAGTACCAGGGCTCGGTCACCCCGGCCTTCGGCGCCCCGGCCGCCTCCTGACCTCCCCCCCCGCGACCCTCCCGGCGGCCCGCCCCCGACGCGAACCGCCTGGTGGACACCGGAATCCCGGCCCCGCGCAGCCTTCCGGCCGCGCGGGGCCGCGAGTCTGCCGGAGCCTGCCCGCTCCCGGGCAGCCCGGCCCTGCACATCACCCGGCCGATGCTGCATGCTGTGGCCTACGACCCGCACGAACGGTCCCGCACCACGGTCGCCCCACGGTCTCAGGCATGGAGCTGCGCATGACTACCACCTTCCCGGACGTCACCATCAGCACGGACCGGCTGGTGCTGCGCGCCTTCGAGGAAGACGACGTCACCGCGCTCGCCGAGATGATGAACGACGAACAGGTCACCGCCTGGACCTCCGTCCCGCACCCCTACACCCACACCGACGCCCACGCCTGGGTCACCCGCCAGTCCCACGCCGAACGCACCGGCGGCGCCGGCATCGTCCTCGCCGTCACCGAATTCCTCACCCATCGCCTCGTCGGCACCGTCCACCTCCGGAACACCGACTGGCACACCCGCACCACCGAGGTCCGCTACGTCACCGCCCCCTGGGCCCGCGGCGAGGGTTACGCCAGCGAATCCGTCCTCGCCGTCGCCCAATGGCTCTTCCACGACCAGGGCTTCGAGCGTCTCGAACTGCGCACCGCCGCCGACAACACCGCCTCCCAGCAGGTCGCGCAGAAGATCGGCTGCATCAGCGAAGGCGTCCTGCGCAACGCCTGGATAGTGCGCACCCAGGCGGCCGACGGAAGCTGGACCGACACCCGTACCGACCTCATCGTCTGGAGCCTGGTCCCCGAGGACCTCGACGACGCCGGCGACGACCACGGCTACGACGGATACAACGGCTACAACGGCGGCTACGACAGCGGCCCCGGCTACCCCGGCCACGCCCCCGGATACGCCCCCGCACGGCACGGCGACGCACCGGGCCGCGCCGTCGGCGCCGACTGGAACTGACCCGATGACCAGGTAGTCTCACCGTGCCCGACGACGCTGCGCCCGACCCCACCCCAGGAGACTGACGACGATGGCCGACCGGGTCACGGTGATCGGCTGGGACGGCTCACCCCTGACCGCGGCCGCCCGGTCCGCGCTCTCCGCCGCCACCCTCGTGGCCGGCGCCGCCCACCACCTCGCGCTCCCCGAGATCCCGCCCGGCGCCGAACGCATCCGCCTCGGCAGCCTCGGCCTCGCCGCCCGCCGCATCGCCGGACACCGCGGCACCGCCGTCGTCCTCGCCGACGGCGACCCCGGCTTCTTCGGCGTCGTACGCGTCCTGCGCGCCCCCGAACACGGCCTGGAAGTCGAGGTCGTCCCGGCCGTCTCCGCCGTCGCCGCCGCCTTCGCCCGCGCCGGCATGCCCTGGGACGACGCCCAGGTCGTCGTCGCCCACCCGCGCACCCTGCGCCGCGCCGTGAACGTCTGCCGGGCCCACAGCAAGGTCGCCGTCCTCACCTCGCCCGGCGCCGGCCCCGCCGAACTCGCCCTGCTGCTCGACGGAGTCCACCGCACCTTCGTCATCTGCGAGGAACTGGGCACCGACCGCGAACGCGTCACCGTCCTCACCTCCGACAAGGCCGCCGACCACACCTGGCGCGACCCCAACGTGGTCATCGTCATCGGCGGCGCCGGCCAGGTCGCCGCCACCGCCGAACCGGCCTGGCTGCTCGGCCAGGGCCCCCAGCCCCCCGCCGCACGCGGCTGGGCCCGGCCGGGGCCGCCCGGCGCCGGACAGCCCCCGGGGGAGGGGCAGTCCGCCCAGCTGCGCGCCGCCCAGCTCGCCCGCCTCGGCCCCCGTAGCGGCGACCTCGTCTGGGACATCGGATCCGGCTCCGGAGCGCTCGCCGTGGACGCCGCCGCCTTCGGCGCCGCCGTCATCGCGGTCGACGCCGACCCGGACGCGTGCGCCCACGTCACGGCCGCCGCCCGCGAACGCGGCGTCCAGCTCCAGGTCGTGCACGGCCGGGCCCCGCACGTCCTGGAGAACCTCCCCGAGCCCGACGTCGTACGCGTCGGCGGGGGCGGCGCCGAAGTCGTCGCCGCGGTCGCCGACCGGCGTCCCGAACGGATCGTCAGCCACGCCTCCACGCGCGACGAGGCCGAGGCCATCGGACGCGCCCTGAGCGAGCACGGATACGCCGTCGAGTGCGCCCTGCTCCAGTCCGTCGGCCTCGACACCCGGACCTGGGCCGAACAGGAGCGTTCCGTGGTGTTCCTGCTGGCAGCCGAACGCCCGCCGAGCCGCTGACCCCCGGCCCGGGGTAGGCTGGCCGATCGTCGTACCGGCCGCGGGACGCGCGACGTGGCGCAGTCCACAGCGGACCGTACCGATTTCTGGCCGCCCCGGCGGCCGACGAGCGCGACAATGCTCAGGAGTTGTCGGGCGGGCGCACGTGAGGCGTCGTCCTGCACGGCGACCCCGCCGCACGGCACACGCCGTACGGCGGGCCCTGTGGGCGAGCGGGCGATCGAAGAGGCAACACCGATGGGCGAGGGGTACGCATGACTGACACCGGCCAGGTCCCGGGCGAGGGTCACCCGGACAACGCGGGCATGGTGGATCAGCAGCAGGGCATCCCCGCTCCGGTTCCGCCCCTGCCGCCGCTGCCCGCGCAGCCCCCGGCGGGCTA
Source organism: Streptomyces sp. NPDC102258 (assembly GCF_055584685.1). NCBI lineage: Bacteria > Bacillati > Actinomycetota > Actinomycetes > Kitasatosporales > Streptomycetaceae > Streptomyces > Streptomyces sp. NPDC102258. The sequence goes on along the minus strand of NZ_JBVJLO010000008.1, from coordinate 213,896 downwards.
CGCCTTCCAGGACCTCATGGACGACTCCGCCGAGGCGGAGGACGAGGAACTGCTGCTGATGCCGAGCGCCCAGGGCTCCTGGAGCGACCCGCAGGTGGTCCCGCCGGTGCCGGCCTTCCCGTCCGAGCCGGTCTACCAGGAGTACCCGCAGCCCCCCGCGGCCGGCTACCCCCAGCCCGGCCACCCCGGCTTCCCGGAGCCGGGCTACGCCGAGGGCGGCTACCCCGCGCCCCCGCAGCCCGGTTTCCCCGACCCCTCCGCCCCGTACGCGGGCGCCGGTCACCCCGAGGCCTACGCCGACCCCGCGGCCTACAGCGCGGGGGCGCACGAGACCGGCGGCCGCGACAGCGGCGCCCTCGACCTCGGCGGCCTCGTGGTCCCGCCCGCCGCCGCGCAGGCCCCGGTCGCGGCTCCCGTCGTCGCGCCGCGCCGCCCGCTGCACATGGGTCCGGCCGTGCCCGAGGCCACCGGAGTCGTACGTTCCCTCGCGGACCGGGGGCCCGCCGCGGCCCCCGCCGCCGCCCCGCCGGTTCCGGTCCCGGCCGCCGCTCCCGTGGCGCCCGTCGCCGCCCCGGCGCCCGAGCCGGTGCCCGGGGCGGTGTCCGTAGCGACCGCCGAGCCCTTGGCGGAGCCCGAGCCCGCGCCGGAGTTGGCGGCGGAGCCGGAGCCGGAGCCCGCGCCTGTGGCGCAGCCGGCGGCCGAGCCCGCCGTCGTGGCCGCCGCCGTGCCCGCCGATCCCGGGATGCCGGTGGCGCAGACGCCGGTCCCCGCCGGCCACGCGGGCCCGCCGACCACCGGCCCCGAGTACCTGGACTTCCCGCAGGCCGATGCCCCGGTGGCGCAGTCCGCCGAGATCCCGCCGCAGCCGGGCACGCCGTGGGCGGCCGAGCCGGTGACCCCGGAGGCCGCCCTCCAGGCCCCCGAGCCCGGTCCCGAGGCACCGGAGCCCGCCGAGGCGGCGCAGCCGCAGGGTCCGGAGGTTCCCGAAGCCCCCGAGGTGCCCGTGGCCGAAGCCCCGGCCGCGCCCCAGCCCCCCGAGGCCGAGGCGCCCGCCGCGCCCGAGCCGGCCGCGGCGGAGCCGGTGGAGGCGGAGGCCGTGGAGCCCGCGGCCGCCGAGCCCGTCGCGCAGGCTCCGGCCGACCCCGCGGAAGCCGTGGCGCATGCCGCCGCCGATGCGCCCGCGCCCGTCGACGTACCGGCCGAGCCCGAGCCGCAGAACGCCGAGCCGGTCGAGGCGGCGCCCGAGGAAGCCCCTGAGACTCCCGAGAGCCAGGAGGCCCCTGAGGCCGCCGAGGCCCCCGACACCGGCGAGGCCCCGGTGGCGCACGAAGCCCCGGAGGTTGGGGAGGCCCCCGAGGCCCCCGAGGCCCCCGAAGAGCCGGCCGTCCCGGCCGGCGCGCCCGCCCCCGCGTACGACGACGCCGAGCGCGAAGCCGTCCTGCGCGTCATGCGCGAGCGCCGCGACATCCGCAAGGGCTTCCGTACGGACCCCATCCCGCACGAGGTGCTGCTCCGCGTCCTGGAGGCCGCCCACACCGCCCCCAGCGTCGGCCACTCGCAGCCCTGGGACTTCGTCGTCATCCGCTCCGCCGAGACCCGCCGGACGATGCACGAGCTCGCCCAGCGCCAGCGCGAGGCCTACGCCAAGTCGCTGCCCAAGGGCCGGGCGAAGCAGTTCAAGGAACTCAAGATCGAGGCCATCCTCGACACCCCGGTGAACATCGTCGTCACCGCCGACCCCACCCGAGGCGGCCGGCACACCCTCGGCCGGCACACCCAGCCGCAGATGGCCCCGTACTCCTCCGCCCTCGCCGTCGAGAACCTCTGGCTCGCCGCCCGCGCCGAAGGCCTCGGCGTCGGCTGGGTCAGCTTCTTCGACGAGCGCGAGATGGTCCGCGCGCTCGGCCTGCCAGAGCACCTGGAGGTCGTCGCGTACCTGTGCGTCGGCTACGTCGACGAGTTCCCCGAGGAGCCCGAGCTCGCGCAGGCCGGCTGGTCCCAGCGCCGCCCGCTGTCCTGGGTCGTGCACGAGGAGACGTACGGGCGCCGCGCGCTGCCCGGCGAGGAGCCGCACGACCTGCTCTCCGAGACGGTCGCCAGCATCCGCCCGCTCGACGCGAAGGCGCTCGGCGAGGCCTGGGAGCGGCAGAAGCGCATGACCAAGCCCGCCGGGGCCCTGGGCATGCTCGAAATCCTCTCCGCCCAGCTCAGCGGCCTCTCCCGGGTCTGCCCGCCGCCGATCCCGGAGCCCGCCGCCGTCGCGATCTTCGCCGGTGACCACGGGGTGCACGCCCAGGGCGTCACGCCGTGGCCGCAGGAGGTCACCACGCAGATGGTGGCCAACTTCCTCGGCGGTGGCGCGGTCTGCAACGCCTTCGCCAACCAGGTCGGCGCCGAGGTCTGCGTCATCGACGTCGGCGTCGCGGGCGACCTGCCCGCCACCCCGGGCCTGCTCCCGCGCAAGGTGCGCCCCGGCACGGCCGACCTCTCCACCGGCCCGGCGATGACCCGCGAGGAAGCCGTCGCGGCCATCGAGGTCGGCATCGAGACGGCCCGCGACCTGGTCGCCGCGGGCAACAAGGCCCTCCTGACGGGCGAGATGGGCATCGCGAACACCACGGTCTCCGCCGCCCTCATCTCCGTCTTCACCGGCGTGGACCCGGCCGAGGTCACCGGCCGGGGCACCGGCATCAACGACGAGACCCACGCCCGCAAGGTCGAGGTCGTCCGCCGCGCCCTGGAGCTGCACCAGCCCGACCCGCTGGATCCGGTCGGTGTCCTTGCGGCCATCGGCGGCCTGGAGCACGCGGCGATCGTGGGCCTCCTCCTCGGCGGCGCGTCGCTCCGTACGCCGGTCATCCTGGACGGCGTGAGCGCCGGCGCGGCGGCCCTGGTGGCCCGCGCCATCGCCCCCGAGGCCCTGTCGGCCTGCATCGCCGGCCACCGCAGCGCGGAGCCGGGCCACGTGGCCGCCCTGAACAAGCTGGGCCTGCGCCCCCTGGTCGACCTGGACCTCCGCCTCGGCGAAGGCACCGGCGCCCTGCTGGCCCTCCCGCTGGTACAGAGCGCGGCCCGCGCCATGCACGAGGTGGCCACCTTCGACTCGGCCGGAGTCACGGAGAAGTAACCCGGCCCGACCCCCGGCCGCGGCGCGGGCCGGGGCTCCGCAGCGGTCGCCGACCGGGCGGCTCGGGACCCCGTCCGGGGCCGCCCCGACGGTCCCGGACCGGCCTCGGCCGTGGCGCTGTACGGGGCTCCGCAGCCGGGCGCCGACCCGGCGGCTCAGGACCCCGTCCGGGGCTGCCCCGACGGTCCCGGACCCCCGGACCGGCCCCCGGCGGTGGCGCCGTACGGGGCGCCGCAGCGGGGCGTCGGCCAGGAGCCCCCGGAGCCCGACCGGGGCTGCCCCGACGGTCCCGTATCCTCCCGGACCGGCCCCCGGCGATGCCGCCGTACGGGGCTCCGCAGCGGGGCGCCGACCAGGGGCCCCGGAGCCCGTCCCGGGCCGTCCCGCCGACTCCGGACCCTCCCGGTCCGGGGCAGGGGGGCGCCCCTCATCCGGGTGCCGGGCGGTCGGTTTGTCCGCCCCGGCGGAGTCCCGCCAACCCCGCCCCCGCAGGTACCACCAGCGCCGATGGGTCGTATCGTGGTGCCGGACGGGCGCCGCGCACCGCGCGCCCGTCACGCCGCTCCAGCGCAGCAGCGGCCCGCCGACCACCCCGCCGCATCAGGAGCCGCATCGCCATGGCAAACCCGGCACACCCCGCCTACCCCGTAGGGCTCCGCCTGGCCGGGCGCCGCGTCGTCGTCATCGGCGGCGGCCAGGTCGCCCAGCGGCGCCTTCCCGCGCTGATCGCGGCCGGCGCCGACGTCCTGCTGATCTCCCCCTCGGCGACCCCCTCCGTCGACGCCATGGCGGAGACCGGCGAGATCCGCTGGGAGCGCCGCCGCTACCAGGATGGCGACCTCGCCGGGGCCTGGTACGCCCTCATCGCCACCCGCAACCGCGAGGACAACGAGCGGATCTCCGCCGAGGCCGAGCGCGAGCGCGTCTGGTGCGTCCGCGCCGACGACGCCTCCGCCGCCACCGCCTGGACCCCGGCCACCGGCCGCGTCGAGGGCGTCACCGTCGCCGTGCTGACCGGCAACGACCCCCGCCGTTCGGCCGCCGTCCGCGACGCCGTCGTCGAGGGCCTGCGCGACGGCACCCTCACCGCCCCCGCGCACCGCCACAAGGGGGAGCCCGGCGTCTCCCTCGTCGGCGGCGGCCCCGGCGACCCCGACCTGATCACGGTCCGCGGCCGGCGCCTGCTCGCCGAGGCCGACGTCGTCATCGCCGACCGGCTCGGCCCCCGCGACCTCCTGGACGAGCTCCCGCCGCACGTCGAGGTCATCGACGCCGCGAAGATCCCGTACGGCCGGTTCATGGCCCAGGAGGCCATCAACCACGCGCTGATCGAGCACGCCAAGGCCGGCAAGGCCGTGGTCCGCCTCAAGGGCGGCGACCCGTACGTCTTCGGCCGCGGCATGGAGGAGCTCCAGGCCCTCGCCGAAGCCGGTATCCCGTGCACCGTCGTGCCCGGCATCTCCAGCTCCATCTCCGTACCCGGCGCCGCCGGCATCCCCGTCACCCACCGCGGCGTGGCGCACGAGTTCACCGTGGTCAGCGGCCACGTCGGCCCCGACGACCCGCGATCCCTCGTGGACTGGGCCTCCCTCGCCAAGCTCACCGGCACCCTGGTGATCCTCATGGGCGTCGACAAGATCGGCCTGATCGCCGAGGCCCTGGTCCGTCACGGCCGCGCCGCCGACACCCCGGTCGCCGTCGTCCAGGAGGGCACCACCGCCGCCCAGCGCCGGGTGGACGCCACCCTGGCCACGGTCGGCGAGACCGTGCGCGCGCAGGAGGTCCGCCCGCCGGCGGTCATCGTCATCGGCGAGGTCGTCCGCGTCCACACCCCCGGCGCCCCGGACCCCGCCGCCGGCGCCCTCCCCACCGCCGGCGCCTGACAGGCCGTTGGCACCACACCCAGGACAAGGCAGTATCACCCTGTGGCTGATCTCATCACCATCGAAGACCCCGACGACCCGCGCCTCGGCGACTACACCGGCCTCACCGACGTCGAACTCCGGCGCCGCCGCGAGCCCGCCGAGGGCCTCTTCATCGCCGAGGGCGAGAAGGTCATCAGACGCGCCAAGGACGCCGGGTACGAGATGCGCTCGATGCTGCTCTCCGCCAAGTGGGTCGACGTCATGCGCGACGTCATCGACGAGCTCCCCGCCCCGGTCTACGCCGTCAGCCCGGACCTCGCCGAACGCGTCACCGGCTACCACGTGCACCGCGGCGCCCTCGCCTCGATGCAGCGCAAGCCGCTGCCCACGGCCAGTGAACTGCTCGTGTCGGCCCGCCGGGTGGCCGTCATGGAGGCGGTGAACGACCACACCAACATCGGGGCCATCTTCCGCAGCGCCGCCGCCCTCGGCATGGACGCCGTCCTGCTGTCACCCGACTGCGCGGACCCGCTGTACCGCCGCTCGGTGAAGGTCTCCATGGGCGCGGTCTTCTCCGTCCCCTACGCCCGCCTCGACGCCTGGCCCAAGAGCCTCGACTCGGTACGGGAGGCGGGCTTCCGGCTCCTCGCCCTCACCCCGCACGAGAAGGCCACGCCCATCGAGCGGGCCGTCCCCGAGGCCGGGGAGCGGGTCGCGCTGATGCTCGGCGCCGAGGGCGACGGCCTGTCCACCCAGGCCCTGGTCGCCGCCGACGAATGGGTACGCATCCCCATGGCGCACGGCGTCGACTCGCTCAACGTGGGCGCCGCCGCGGCCGTCGCCTTCTACGCGGTGGCCGGCAGCCGCCCCTGACGCCCGGCTCCGGGCCCCCGCCGGGGGCCCGGACGCCTAGAGCTTCTGTGCCAGGGCGATGCCCAGCGCCACCAGCAGCGTCACCACGACGAACACGATCAGCCGCTGCCGCAGCAGCTTCGGGTCCGGCCGCGAGGGCCGGCGTCCCGTCCCGGTCGTACGCGGCCCCGGCCGGCCGCCGGCCCCCGTACGGCCCGCCGTGGAGCCGGGGTTGCGCGGCGACGAGGGCCGCGAGGCCGGACCACCGTGCGGGGCCCGCTCCCGGGGCGCGGGGGTGCCGCCGCCCCCGCCGGTACGCCGCTCCGCGCCGTACTCGGTGTACAGGGCCGTCTGGTCGACGGACCGCCCCACGGGCCGGTCGGCGCGGACCCGCTGGACGGGCGGACGCACCTCGCCGAGCCCCTGCGCCTCCCGGGCGGCGATCTCCTTCAGCCGCATCGACAGCTGGAGCGTGGTCGGCCGCTCCTCGGGGTCCTTGGCCAGGCAGGCCCGCACCAGCGGCGCCAGCGCGTCCGGCACCCCCACCAGATGCGGTTCCTCGTGCACCACCCGGTACAGCATGACCTCGGAACTGCCGTGCCCGAAGGGCGAGTCGGCGGTCGCCGCGTACGCCAGGGTGGCGCCGAGCGCGAAGACGTCGGTCGCCGGGGTGACGGCGGCGCCGCGCACCTGTTCGGGCGCGAGGAAGCCGGGGGAGCCGACGGCGGTGCCCACGTGGGTCAGGGTGCTGGCCCCCGTCGCCCAGGCGATGCCGAAGTCGATGATCCGCGGGCCCTTGGGGGAGAGCAGGATGTTCGAGGGCTTCAGGTCGCGGTGGACCACCCCCGCCTCGTGCACCGCGACGAGCCCCTCGGAGAGCGCGGCCCCGATCGCGGCGATCTGCGCGGCCGTCAGGGGGCCTTCCTCGGCCACCTTGTCGTGCAGGGAGGGCCCGGGCACGTACTGCGTGGCGAACCAGGGGCGCTCGGCGTCCAGATCGGCGGCCACCAGCCGGGCCGTGCACCCGCCGCGGATCCGCCGCGCGGCGGACACCTCGCGGGCGAACCGGGAGCGGAACTCCTGGTCCTCGGCCAGGTCCGGCCGGATCACCTTCAGGGCGACGCGCTGTCCGCGCCGGTCGGAGCCGAGGTAGACCACGCCCATGCCGCCGGCGCCGAGCCGCCGGTGCAGTCTGAACGAGCCGACGACACGCGGATCCTCGCGCCGGAGCCGCATCATCGCCATGTCCACCCCGCTGACCGGTCGTCCTGTTGACCTGGCACAGCTTACGGACCATCCGGCACGAGCGCTCAGAGGCCGCGCCCTCGTCACGGGATTCGATCCTCAGTGCGGGGCACGCCACTTGAGGGTGTGTCGGCCCGACCGGCCGGGCCCGCCCCCCGACCGGCCCGGGTGCCCAAACCACTGCCGGGGCAAGGGGATTGGCGCCGCGACCCGCCCCGGAGGGAGCCGTTCCACGAGCGGGGCGTGGGTCGCGGCCGCGCGAGGGCGTCCACACCGCGTACGAGGACACGCGTGTGCGGGGAGTGACGGAAGTGAGCGAAGTCACTACCCTCCGGTCATCCCCTCCGGGAAGACCCCCAGGACGGGGGAGCGGTCTCCACCCAGGGGAGTACTCCGGATGTCCCCTCCTCATCCTCCCGTAGGCCCGGCAAGGGTACGAGGGCATGAGGCCAGGGGCCTCCCGGCCGCCTAGTGTTGAAGACAAGCGGCGGGTGGCGCACTCGTCCCCCGAGGTCACGAGCCCGCCGCTGCCAAACGACAGGGAGAGGACCATGGCGGACATCGCACGGCAGGGACGCAAGGCCTTCGCGTTCAACGGCCATGAGTCCGGTACGCGCCACCCGCTGGTGGCGGCGGCGATGGTCCTCCCCCTGGCCGCCCTCCTGCTCTTCCTCTTCGGAGGCTTCGACCAGGTGGTGGCACAGGCGTCGTCCGTGAGCGTGATGCTGGGGCGCTGAGCGGCGCCCCAGGTCCGGGAGAGCGGCCCGGGCCGGGACATTCGCCACGTCGCACCCCGTGGGGACGGGGGAGCGACGACGGACGGCAGGTGAAGGGTGCTGCCCGTACGACTGGGGAGTCGGACGGGCAGCACCCTTTCTTTCATTGCCCCGCCGCCCGCCGTAGCCTCGTCCCGGACGAACGGGAGACCCATGGCGCACGAACACCCCGGCCACACCCCTTCACCCCGGCGCACCCAGACGCCCGCGCCCGCGCCGGGCTCTCTGCCCGTGCCGGCGCCGCCGTCGGCCCCCGCGCCGGTCACGCCGCCCGCCGCCGTACCCGCGCCCACCCCGGGAGCGCCGTCCGCGCCGCGCCCACCGTTCGCGCACGCGGTCGCGCCGGTAGCGCCGTCCGCGCCGGTAGCGCCGTTCGGGCCCGCCCCGGGATCGCGGTCCGCCCCCGTGTCCGCCCCGGAATCGCCGTACGGTGCCGCCCCCGCGCCCCCGCCCGCGCCGGAACCGCCATGCACGCCCCTGGCCGCCGCGTGAGCGCGCTGCCGGTGCCCGCGCCCCTGCCCGCCGCCCTCGCCGCCTGGGCGCGTGGTGGCCCCGGGCAGCCGTACGACATCCTCGCCGACCGGCCCGACGGCACCGTCGTCCGCTGCGGGGACGCCGTCGCCAAGGCGCACGCCCCCGGCGGCGACCCGGAGGACCTCGCGGCCCGCATCCGCGTCGCCGGGTCCGGCGCCCTCGCGGGGGTGCTGCTGCCCCCGCTGCGCACCGGGACCGTCCACGGCCGCCCCGTCTCCCTCTGGCCGTACGGGAGCCCCGTGGACCCCGGCCGCCCCGAGGACGCCCCCTGGGAGGAGGCCGCCCGGCTGCTCGCGGCCCTGCACCGCACCCCGCCGGACGTCCTCCCCGGGCCGGTCCCGCCCATGCGCGGCCCCGCCAAGGTGGCCCTGGCCCTGCGCCGGCTGGCGCGGGCCCCGCAGGCCGGCCGGGACGACGGCCGGGCCGTCCGCGCCGCTGCCGGCACCCTCCCGGCCTGGGCCCGCGGCGAGGCCGCCCCGCCGCCCGGGGCGGCGGCGCTCTGCCACGGCGACCTCCACCTCGGCCAGCTCGTACGCCATCCCGCCCCGGACGGGCCCTGGCGGCTCATCGACGTGGACGACCTCGGACTCGGCGCCCCGGCCTGGGACCTGGCCCGCCCGGCCGCCTGGTACGCGGCCGGCGTCCTCGCCCCCGACGCCTGGGCGCGCTTCCTCGACGCCTACCGCGGCGCGGGCGGCCCGGCCGCGGGCCCGCCCGGCACCGACCCCTGGCCGGAACTCGACCTGGCCGCCCGGGCGCTGACCGTGCAGACGGCGGCCCTCGCCGTCGCCAAGGCGGCCCCCGTCCACCGTCCGCTGGACGAGGCGGAGCGGCTGATGCTGGATTCCTGTGTCCGAATGGCTACGTTCCGGGCCGAGTTGGAGCCCTAGCTCCGTCGTAAGGTGAGCGGAAGGCGCCGGGCGCGGGCCCGGCGCCGCAGCAGAGGGCAAGGAGTTGAACCGGTCATGCAGTGTCCGAAGTGTCACGCGATGATGCACACCTACCACCGCAACGGCGTCCAGATCGAGCAGTGCAGCGGCTGCCGCGGCATCTTCCTCGACTACGGCGAGCTGGAGGCGTTGACCCGGCTGGAATCCCAGTACACCGCGCAGCAGTACGGCCAGGTCCCGCCGCCCGCCGCCCCGCCGGCCCCGTACCCGGTCCAGCACGCGGCCCCGGCCTGGGGCGCTCCGCAGCACGGCGGCCACCACGGCCACGGTCACGGCCACCACAAGGGCGGTTTCGGCCGCATGCTCTTCTCGTCCTGAGAGCCGGGACCGGTCGGCCCGGTCAGCCCGGACACGCGAAAGCCCCGGCCGTCGAAACGGCCGGGGCTTCCCGGTCTGGTGCGCGATACTGGGATTGAACCAGTGACCTCTTCCGTGTCAGGGAAGCGCTCTCCCGCTG